>CAYUZV010000026.1:0-2704 GCA_964448605.1 Candidatus Woesearchaeota archaeon | reverse complement strand
ATTAAAGATGAAAAGCGAAAACTCAATACAAAAAATCTTCCAAGGATTGAGCCAAAAACTTAAATCCGATTTCGAATTATTAAGTAGCCAGTTGTCTCATTCGCTTTCTACTGGTGAGGCCAGAGAATTTGCATTAAAGGAGCTTCTAAGACAATATTTGCCAGCTAAGCTTGGTGTTGAAAAAGGAATCATTATTTCTTCTGTAGAAAATGAATTACCAAGTAAACAAATAGATATAATAATTTATGATAAATTAAATACGCCTGTACTTTATAATGCTGAAAATTTGCGGATTTTTCCTATCGAGGGAGTTTATGCTGTTATTGAGGTAAAAAGTAATCTTAACTCAAAAACTTTAAAGAATGCCATTAAGAATGTTAGGTCTGTTAAAAAAATGACAAAAAGAGCCTTTATTGAACAAAAGGGAGCAATAGTTAAAACGGTAAACTTATATGGGAAGGAATGGGAATATTTTCCAGTGATGGGATTTATTTTTTCTTATGCTGGCATAAAGGATATCAGACTTTTGAAAGATAAATTAAAACAAGATGACGATTTAAAAAACTTAGAGAATAATATTGATACAGTTTGTATTCTTAGCAATGCTATAATAACTAATCAAAATATAAATGGCCCAATAGTTGTTACAAAAGAGCCTGATACAAGAAGAGGTTTTATTAGAACCTCAGATTCATTGCTTCTTTTTTATCTTCTGATGATGCATGTATTGCCGCAAAGTTGGATGCGACCAATTAAAATGACAGAATATGCTTTTAAGACAACATTTGGGAATTTTGAAATATAATCACGACCTTGCCAAGGAAAAATAAGACGAAACAAAAACTAAAAAACTTTTTTAAGTTCAGTCAAGTGTTCACTTATTTCAAATTCCTTTTGACCTGGAGTCAATTAATCTCCTTCCACTTTGAACTTTCTTCTCTATACCTATAATATCCAAGGAAACATAAAAGCCCAAAGAGAGGCAAAAGTTCCCATTGTGGAAACCACTCAGCTTGACTGATAAAGAGCTTACAATTACAATAATTTAAACCAATATGAGTAATGGAGTATTTTTAAAGAAGCTAAAGATAAAAAACTTAGGGCCTATCAAAGAAGATGAGATTTTTTTTGATAAATTCACCTTCTTTGTAGGAAGAAATAATTCTGGAAAATCGCATTATTTAAAAGCCATTGAACTTTTACTTTCTACAGGAATAAGAAAAGAACACATCCCAAACTGGCAGCATGATAAAAATCAGCCGATAAAAATTGAAGGTGATTTTATGGGGGTGGAGTCATTCACTAATTTGGTAACAAGAAGTAATCATAAACAGGCGATTGAAAATTCAATTAAAGATGGCGTTCTCAAAGTTGCTGCGATTTTAACTCCAGAAGATGGTGCTCAATTAGGCATTTACGACAAAGATGGTAATTTACATAATCCAGGGGGATTTACCGGGAATTTACTCAAAGTTCTTCCTGGTATCATATCAATTCCAGCTACAGCAGATACTGTACAAGAACTAGCTGACAAATCAACAACTGCATTGGGACAATTAAAAAAGGAAGTGATGAGTTCGTTCTTTCAAGAGTTAGCCTCTAAAACAAAAAATACTTTATCTGATTTAGATAGCTTTTTACATAGTGAAGATGATGAAGTGCGCTCTAAGACCATAAAAGAATTCGAAACAGGCTTAAAAGACGAGTTTATGGGTGAGTTTAGTGAAGTTATCCCCTCTGTGGAATTTGGTTTACCTGATGAGAAGGTTATTGCCAAACAAATGAAAATATTACTTGATGATGGATATAAAACTGAAGTTGAACAAAAAGGTCATGGCTTACAAAGGGCAACGCTCTTAGCTCTTTTAAAGTTGTTGGCAAAGAGCGGGAAAAAATACCAAGATCATCCTGCTCCAATATTCTTGATTGGAGAATTAGAATCGTTTCTACACCCTTATGCACAAAGAGAGATGGCGAATGCATTAATTCAAATGATGGAACGTTATCAAATAGTAACAAGTACTCATTCGCCGTTTATTGTTACCCCTAATACTATTGAAGGCTACCGAAGAGTAAGAAAAAACAAAGAAAATGGTACCGAAAATATTCCTCTTGATACCTCGATAGTTGATGTAGATTTAATTAAACGTCATCTTGAACGCCGAGGAAATCTAGAAGGGCTCTTTGCTGACAGGGTTATCTTGATTGAAGGCACTCATGACGAGAATTTTTATTATCGTTTGACGAAGATTTTCAATATACCGTTCCCCGAAGGAAAGTTTACTCTATTTATAAGGGCAGATGGAAAGAAACAATCGAGGCTTGCCAGAAAATTTTACAGACAAATGTGTTTTGATGATATAGCTGTGATATGCGATTTAGATAATCTGTTTAGCCGTGACATGGAATACTTACTTGAGGAATTAGAAATAGACAAAGAATATCCCAAGAGGTTTTGTGAACACATAGATTGGCAGGAAGATGGTGATCCAAAGCTTACTTACATCATCAGGAAATTGGAAGAAAAAGGCGATCCAGAAGGACTGGAAGATGTAGTAGAGATCTTAGGCAAAAATAGAATTTTTGTTCTACGACATGGGGCTCCAGAAATGTACTATAAAAATAATAGAGGCGAGAAAGGAGGCTGGGTAAATCTTCAATCAGAAAGCGACTTATTAAATGTAGATTATTTAAAAGATTTAAT
>CAYUZV010000025.1:0-2955 GCA_964448605.1 Candidatus Woesearchaeota archaeon | reverse complement strand
GCGGGTGGTCTTTAAGATCAAGTGTTGTTATTTCTTAATTAACGCTGTAGTGTTAGAAAAGAATTCTAAATTTAAAAAAGTAAGTGTATACTGCTAATTTGGTCAATTAATTTAAATTTGGATATAATGCTAACCAATTAATTCAAAGTAAACAAACTGGTTGCTTTTTAAAAAACAGGGATTATAAGTATCTGAATAATTTGACGGAAATATCCCCATACATAAAATATTTATTTAGTAGTATTATACTCTTTGATATTATGATATAATTGTATATTATAATAGAACATAGGAAGGGACAAAATGAAAATTAACAGTTATAACCAAACAAAACTAAAATTCGAAACAATCTCTGGAGATTTAGAAAAATTAAAAAATAACCCTGATTTAGAATTGACAATTAAAACTTTTGAAAATGCATTATTCCACATAAAAGCAATCCTAGAAACTATTGCTGGGGAAATCACAGAAATGAAAAAACGAGTAAAAAATATACCCAAAGACCCTATATTATAATTAAGGCATTTTTGATAACAATGTTATTGATTCCTCTTTCCTGCTCTGTATATTATTAAATATGCATTTCTCTACATATTTGTTGCCGTATAAGTCCAGTATGATTTGGAATAGGTGGTTTATTCTTTTATCGTGTTCTTCAACTTTCTTTTTTAATTGTGTATAGTCATTATCGATCATATTCTATCCTCCTCTAATTTTTTGTTTAATTCCTCACTTAACAGTTCCAAAATTTCCTGGTAGATAAATTTTGCTAATAGTAGTTTTAGTTTTTTAAACATAATTTCATTGCAAATGAAAAAGACCCCTTAAAAGAGGTCTTAAATAATAAATTCTTTATTTTAAGTTATACTATTTGTAGTCCTAAAATTATTTTTTTCCCAATTTTCTCCATATCATTTTCACTTAGTTTGAATTTTAAATCTGCTTTCAGAATGTCGGCCTTATGCATTATATATATTTCTGCACAATTAAACTTTGTATCTTCTGGAAATCCATTAGGAGAAGCATTAATTAAAACATCTGTTGGATAAATATCGTTTATTTTTTGGGTCGTTGATATAAGTACATTAACTTTGTTTGTATTCTCAAAGAAATGACCGCCTTGCAAGATTAAAATATATTTATTTCTGATAGTTATTTGTTTTTTACCTGATAGGAGCTTTAAATTTTTACAATAATATATTGAACCTCGTTCTAATTTTATTTTAGGACGCATTCCTTAATTTGACATTACTTTATATTGATATTCTATTAAATCTTCATTTTCTTTAAATTCGGGTGACTCATCCTTATATTCCCGTAAAGAACCCTCTGTATTTTTAACTTCAGTTATTTTAGCTTCAACCTTTTTATCTATATAAGCAAAATTTAATTTCTCCCCCTTCTTCGCGTTCTGCATGGGTTCTGTTTTATAGGATATATTAGTTAATTTTTCATAACCCAATTTTCCATACTTATTTAACACATAATTTAATATAAACAATTCTTGTTTACTTAAATATTTTTTCAGGTCAACGCCTTTAGCAATTTTAAATGTATAATATTTCCTATCTCTGTTTAATGATTTTTTTTCTTCTTGTATTAAAATATTATCTTGTTCTAGTTCATCCATGCACGAATAAATTGAAGGACTAAAAGGACCGTGATGGTAATATCTATATTCTATTCCTGATATATCTCTGTCAAAATATTTATGAAAACTATAATCTGTCAAATAACATAATTTAACGATTTCTGTTTTATTTAAATATGGAATCTTCTTGAGAAAGAAATAAATCATCGAAGATAATTTATGATTCATATCTACTCTCCTTTGTTATATTCAATCTAATTTTTATTATTTTAAACCAATATAGCATTTTTTAATATTAAATCAAATCCCTCAATCTCATTCCGGCTGTTCCACCTGAACGAAAACTCATCAATATAGTTTTGCAAGTATTTAACAGATACTTGATGATAAATTCCATAAATAGCCCTTTTGCAGATTGCCCAGAAGCTTTCAACACTATTGGTATGAATATCACCAAATCCAAACATATGCTTATGGTCTATTGCAAAATGTCTGTATCTTGTTTTCTTAAGGATATTGTAACTTCTAAATTCATCAGAAATTACTACATTGGAATCATCATCATTGGCTATATCAATTAAAATCCGCAGTAACTGCATACCAGTTAATTTTTTGCCCTCTTCATCAGGCATTGCAACTTTAGCAAATAAACAGTTATCATCTCTGTTTACTACTCCAACAATAGGAGTTTTATTTGTGCCTCTACCAGTATGTTTTCTTTTTCTAATCTGCTTGTCTATATCGTCGTCATCATCATTATTTCTTATGTTATCTTTTCTGGGTTTGCCACCGATATAGGTTTCATCAATCTCTAGTATTGCTTCATAGTAAAACTTCTTATCACCATTACCCATTGCCTTACGTATCTGTTTTAACATTCTCCAGGCTGTTTTATAGGTTACTCCGATTTCTCTTTGTAACTGCTTTGCACTAATGCCCTTTTTGGCATTTAGGAATAAGTGGATTGCATAAATCCAACTTGTCAAATCCGTTCTTGTTTTTTCAAAGATTGTTCCTGTAAGCACTGAAAAACTCCTGTTACATTGCCTACATTGAAAGAATTTAGGATTTTTATATCTGGTTAATTTCTCTGATCCACAATGAGGACATTTAATTCCTTTTGGGTATCTTATCCGTATAAAATAGTCTAGTATTTCCCCCTCATCTGGAAATCTCTCTAAAAACTCTTTGTATGTCATACCCCCTCCTAACATATATGTTGTTAGAATAAGGATATAACTATTTAGAATTATTTGTCAAGTATTAAATATATATTTTATGTAATGGTATAATTCCGTAATTTGAAAATACAGGAGAAAACCTATAAATACAGAGGCTTTAATTTATGCCTTATGAAGACAGGA
>CAYUZV010000024.1:0-3067 GCA_964448605.1 Candidatus Woesearchaeota archaeon | reverse complement strand
CTTCAAGTTGAGTTTCTAAATATTTTTGAACTGCTAATTCCTCTTTAATAGAATCTAATTGTTTTTCATAAGAAATTCCTTGTTGAGAAAGTTGTTGTTTATAATCTTCTAAAGATACACCTTGCATTGCAAGTTGTTGTTCAATCATAGATTCTGCTTCTTCAGTTGAAACAGAATAATCTCCTTTTTCTATTTCTTGTGAGATTAATTTCTGATTTATTGTTTGTTCTAATGCATCTTCTTCAGAAATTTGTTGTCCTTGCTGGAGAAAAGATTGTTGAATTGCACTCACTTCTGAAGTTGTTATTTCTTCTCTGTTTATAGTCGCAATAACATTGCCAGATAAATTAGAATTATTATCTCCTCCTGAAAAAAATATAAAACCTACAACAATCAAAACAGCTAAAATCAAAATAGCTCCATACTTCATAAAATTTTGATTATTTTTCTTTGATTTTTTTTGTTTATCCTCTGATTTTTCCATTTTATACTCAAACCAAAAATCACACTTTTTTAAATGTTTTGGTTTTGAAGAGATTTTTCATAAAATTTAACAAAAAAATTAATTTATAAGCAAGATGGACTTAAAATCCATTCAAATTATAAACCTTTAAATATTTCTTCATATACTTATAAGAATAAAATGGGACCTGGCAGAACAATATTCAATCAATTAGCACAGCAAGTTGTGCAAGCAAATATCTCGACAGAGATTTTGTATTCTTTTATAATTATTGTTTGCAGTTTAATGATTTATTTTGGAACTAAAGAGTTATATGAATTAAGTTCGTACAAGGGCTTGAAATTTTTTAGACAAGCATTTCTTTTCTTTGCGTTGGCATATTTTTTTAGGTCATTTATTAAATTAATTTTGTTTTATTTTAATGTTTCTGGAATTTTTTCAATTTCCCCGAAGCTATTGAATCCTTTAGTTAGTCAGATAACTTTAATTTTGTTTATGTATTTTAGCACTATGGCAATTTTTTATTTGTTATATAGTGTTATGCATAAAAAGTGGAACTATGAACATAAAATTTATTTATTCCATATAATCTCTGTTGTTTTAGCTGTATTTAGTGTTGTCTCAAGAAATCCACTTTCATATTTGGGATTGAATATTTTATTGTTAGTTTTTGTTCTTTTTGTAGTTTATGTTTCTTATAAAAATTCCAAAAAGAAAACAGGAGGACATAATCTTTATGCAATTTATGTATTATTATTGTTCTTCTGGATATTAAATATAATTGACATCCTTATTCCAACTTTCTTTCAGAATTTCCAATTGATTATATATCTGGCATCTTCTGGAATTTTTCTTTTAATGTTGTATAAAGTTTTGAAAAAGGCAGGTTCAAATTAAAATGGCAAAAAGAGGCAGATTGGAAATAATTAAAGATATTTTATCTATTATTCGATTAAATCAAAATTCTATAAAGATAACTCCCTTAATAAGAAAATCAAACCTCTCTTCATCAAATTTTAAAGAATATTATTTAGAATTATTAAAGAAAAATTTTATTAAAGAAAAAAATCATTCAAATAATAAATCTATTTCACTAACAGACAAGGGTTTAAAGTTTTTAGAAAAATATAAAACAATTATAAGTTTTATTGATGAGTTTGAGTTGTGAGCAGTTAGGTGCTTAAAGGAACTGAACATATATACTTAGTTTTATGAAGTGATTTTGCTAAGATTTCTAACTTTACTGTCTATAAAATTAATAAAAACTAAGGGATGGAACTTCAGAAACCTACAAGTTCAACTGACCATTAACTTTTTAAATACCCTATTCTTTAATAAAATATAAAAAGAGATGAAAATGAAAAAAATATTTAGTATATTTGTTTTTGTTTTGTTATTGGCTACTCCATTAGCATTAGCACAAGAAGAGGAATTTCCAGATGCTGGAACTACACCAGATTCTGCTTTGCATGGTTTGGATAAAGCATTTGAGAGGATTAGTTTAGCTTTTACATTTAATAAAGAAAAGAAAGCAGAGAAACATTTAAGATATGCAGAAGAAAGATTAGCTGAATTAAAAGTAATGATTGATAAAGAAAAGTTAGAATATTCTGATGAATTAGTTGAGGAGTATGATAATAATTTGGAAGAAGCTAATGAAATAGCAAAAACAGCTAAGCTATTAAAAGAAGATAAAACAAAACTTACAGAATTGGTTGCATTAGCAACATCAAAACATCTTTCTGTTTTAGATAAGGTAAAGGAACAAGTCCCTGAACAAGCAAAAGAATCTATAACTAAATCTAAAGAAGCATCTATAAAAGGCAATCAAGAATCATTAAAAGTATTAGCTGCAGAAAACCCGGAAAAAGCAGCTGAAATTGCTATGGATGTTGCAGAAGGAAGAATAAATAAAGCAAAGCAATCTGCTGATGAGGGAAATGATGAAGAAGCTATTGAAGCAGTAGAAGAATATGAAAAATATGCTCAATTTGGTGAAGAAATTTCTGCTATTGCACAACAGGCAGGTAAAGAAGATTCAAAAGTTCAAGAAATAGTTGCACAAGCCACTTCTATACACTTAACTGTTTTAGAAGATGTATTGGAAAAAGTTCCAGAGCAAGCAAGAGCATCAATACAAAGTGCAATACAAAAATCAGAAGCTGGTAAAGAATCTGCACAAAAAGCATTAGAAGGAAGAGAGCTTCCGGTGCCTGGAAAAGAAGAGGAAGTTGAGACACCAGAAGTAGAAATTCTTGAAACTGGTCAAGGAGGAAGACCTTAAACTAAAAAAATGAATCTAAAAAAAGAGGTAGGTTTTGGAATATGTTTGATGATTTTTGCATTAGTTTTTTCTTCGCTTGTTTTAGCAGGAGAGTTAAAACCAGATTTGTCTGGCATTATTTCTAAAGTTGGAGATGAAAAAGTTTCTGTAATAATTATATTTGAGGACAAACCAACTCCTGCAGATATTAGTGTTATCAAATCTGATGGAGCAAGTATAAAATATCAATATACAATAATTGATGCTGTTGCTGCACAAGTTCCTGCTCAGGCAGCAGATAAAATAGCAAAAAGAGCTTTTGTTAAATTAGTTGAACCAGA
>CAYUZV010000023.1:0-3947 GCA_964448605.1 Candidatus Woesearchaeota archaeon | reverse complement strand
TTAAAAGATGTATTAATGAGAGACATTGTTAACAGGTTTGGAATAAAAAATACTGTAGTCTTAAGAAAACTTGCAATTTATTTAATGACTAATGTCGGAAAAGAATTCTCTGCAAATTCTCTGAAAAAAATGTTAGAGGTCAAATCAGTCCAAACAATTTTAGACTATATTTCTTATTTGGAAGATTCTTATTTGGTTTTCACAATCCCAAAATTTAGCTACTCTTATAAGAAACAACAAGTTAATCCAAAGAAAGTTTATTCTATAGATAACGGACTTTCTTATGCTAATTCAGTATCTTTCTCTAAAGATAGGGGAAAAATGTTAGAAAATAGTGTCTTTTTACACTTAAGAAGAAAGTACAAAGAAATATTTTATTTTCAAGAGAATAAAGAATGTGATTTTGTAGTTAAAGAAAAAGAGAAAATTATCCAAGCTATTCAGGTTTGTTATAAATTTGATGATGAAAATCAGGAGAGGGAAGTTAATGGACTACTGGAAGCACTCAATAAATTTAATTTAAAGGAAGGATTAATTTTAACATATAACCAAGAAGATAAAATTGAAATTGAAGGTAAAAAGATAATTATTAAACCTGTTTGGAAATGGTTGTTAGAGTAATGGGAAGTCCTGCGTTGGTTATTGATGGAAAAGTTACGAATGTGAGAAAAACTTCTTGAGATAATTGAGAAGTGCTCTAAAAAAGAAGATGGGCACTTTTCTATTTTTTAAACTTTTTATAACCAATACCTAAAAGAATCAAAATTATAATTATGACTATTGCAACCCATAACCATGTTAAGTCTGTTTTTTCTTCCCTTATCTCTTCCTCTGGGCTTTTTTGAATTATTTCTTCTTTTGTTTCGCTTTCTTGTTGAGAAACAATTTCTTCTTTAATTGCTTGAATTGTAAAGTTTGCTTTTGGATAAAATTTGTTAGTTGCGTCTATTGAATTTAATTTAATCAAAATATCATAATAATTATCTCCAGAAATTTCAAATTTCTTTTCTTGTCCAACTGAAAGTGTTGCTTCCTGAGTTTCAGAAGAAATACTTATTTTTGCATTTGTTTCTGTAACATCTTCAACTTTAAAAGTGTGTAACTCATTATTTACATTAAAAGACACCTTCCAATTTTTCCCCATTGCTTTGTTATATCCTTTATTTAATTCGTCTTCTTTTGGTCTAAATGTGGGATATCCTCCTCCGCCAGAGCTTGAAGAAGTTGTAGTAGTTGTTGATGCAGAACTTACAATTAATGTTCTTGTTGAACTATTTCCTACATTTCCTGCAATATCAGTGCAATTTACACTCCATGTATGTGTAGCAACACTTAAAGAAGAATTATACATTCCATTTGTTCCGCCAGTATTATTTATGCTTGTCAATGTATTGATAATTGAGCCATCAAAAACAAGACTACAATTTGCAATAGTCTGGTCATCTGTGACATTAAAAGTAAAATTATAAGCACTTGTTGTTGAAGAAGTTGAATCTGCTGGGGCTATTAAAGTAATAATTGAATTGGAGCTGTCCAAAGTCACAGTTCTTGTTGATGTACTATTGCTATTCCCATAAGTATCATTAACAGCAGCATTAAAATAATAAACTCCATCAGAAAGTCCTGTAAAATTAATAAATAAAGGTGATGTTGAAGATGTGCTTGAATTAATTTGGTCATTTGTTGAATTAAACAATCTTGCTATAATTGTATCAATAACTCCATTATCTGTTGCAGTAACATTTATTGCTATATTTGATTGAGAAAGATTTGTATTATTACTTTCAGTTGGTGAAACAAATTCTATTGATGAAGGGTCTGTTGTATCATTAATTGTTACAGAAATATTTGTTGTTTCTGTTCCTGTTGAATTTGTTGTTGAGATTGTTAAATTGTATGAACCAGGATCAGAAGCAGTTACATTAAACCAAAAATATTTCCATGTTAAATTCATAACTAATCCGTCATTATCCCAACTTAAAACAGTACTTGTATTTGTAAAAGTATGAGTTCCTGCATCAGTTCCATTTGAATCTGCTAAAAAAGAAAAAGTGTTTGAAATTGTAATATTAACCTGAGTTATATTTGCTGTTTCAGTTGTATCTGTGTTATTAATAGTCATATTGTAAATAAATCCGACATCTTCGTCAACAGAATAAGATGTTCCTCCTGTTGAAGTTATAATAACATGGGCGGCAAGAACAAAAGATAAAGTCAAAACAACGACTAAAAATAAAATTAAACTCGCAAAAGCTATTCTATTATTTCTCACCACACTCTTTTTCATACAAAGAGAGAGAGAGAAGTTTATAAAGGTTTCTGATTTTTTGAAAATGCCCCAATAAAAAACTGGAAAATATTTGGATGTAAAGAAGTGAAACCTTTTACTCTCAACCAAACAACTCTTTCGGAACCTTAAACTCCTCATCAGAAAAAACTATTTCCTCTGCTTGTGAAATTGCTTTTTTGCAGGTATTATTCATTTCTTCATATTTTGCTTCAATCTCTTTACTTTGATTGAAGAGCTATATCTTGCTTTTTCTCTTTCATCAACATCAGAAAATTCTTCTTTATCACGATAAACCATTATTCTATCAATAAATTCATCATCATAATCAATCAAATCATTATCTTTTGCATATCTTAAAAAATAAGCAGTGCATTTTTGGCTTCTGCTTTCAATTCCAAATTTAGATAAAATTGCTAAAGCACAATAATAAAGAGTATAAAACCATTCTTCTGGAATTTTGTAATCAAATCTTTTTTGTTTGTAAAAATCACAAAGTTCTAAGTTTAGTTTTGCCTTTTTAATATATTCTTCTGCAACTTTATTATTTGGTTTAGTAATAAGTAATCCTTTATGCTTCTTGCCTTTGCTCTCGTCTTTTAATGCATTTGAAAAACAATCTTTTACTTCTTTCATTTTTGTAGGTCTCTTATAAATTTAATAAAGTTCTCCTGTCCGAATAAAACAATTCCTTTTTTAATTACATCAATAAAAATTTTATTTGGCTTTTTTATTTCTTCTTTAAATTCAATTTTTGTAAAACTTTCTAAATGTATTTTTTTGATTTGAGTTTTTTGAATTTTCTGAATAATCTCTTCAATTTCTAAAAAGTTTTTTTTATTTGAAACAACTTCTAAAATATCTATGTCATTTGCTTCTTTTAGAGAAGTTAAAACACTCCCATGAAGAAGAGTAAATTCACTTTTACCTTTCAATTCTTCAAAATTACTTATCCATCTTTGATGATCTGATGCTTCTTCTGTTAAAATTAAAGATAACTTTTTTTCTAAAATTGGATTTTCCCAATTTAATTTTATAATTGTAGTGCTTGTTTTTCCTTCTCCAATTTTCATTAAAATAATTAATTTTTCTTTTTCTAATTTTTTCAAAACTTTCCAAATTCCAACTCTGCTTATTTTAATTTCATTTGCTAAAGAAGTTATAGTCCAATCTAATGAAAACTGCTTTAACAAGATTTTCAGGATTTTATTTTCTGTGTTTTCCTTAACCATTTTTATTATTTATTTTTAGTTAATAGTTATTAACATATAGTTAATAGAGTATATAAATCTTTCTATAGGTTATTTTAGAATGCCTGAAAATGAGGAAAATAAATTATAATTCAAATTCTTTTCCTGTGAATCGTCATCACTTTTTAGAAAAAAGGAGTTATTAATAAGGTTTTCTTCCAGAACTTGCACTACTTGCGGTTGAAGAACCCACAGGGGAAGAACTACTTCCTGAGCTTCCGCCAGAATCAGATGAAGAACTGCTTTCTTGAGAAGAACTTTCCTTAGCAATTGAGGGTATTTTTCCTTTTACTTCATCTGAAACAGGAATATCTTCAGGAATGCCATTTAAAGCATCTTTTTCTTTTAATGCTTTAACTGCTTTTTCTCTTCCATTAGCTGAAACACTCATTGCTTTTTCAATTGCCTGC
>CAYUZV010000022.1:0-4095 GCA_964448605.1 Candidatus Woesearchaeota archaeon | reverse complement strand
TTATATTTGGAGTTTTTGGTTCTAACTTTGTTGGTTCTTTAGGTGCTAATGGTGGGGGGATGACAAGCAAAATGTTTGGGGCAACTTCAATAACACCTGAACTTATAATCGGAGCTTTATTATTTTCAGTTTTAATAGGTATGATAGCTGGAGCAATTCCTGCTTATAGGGCATCAAAGTTGAAACCAGTTGATGCTTTGAGATATGAGTAATGTTATATATTTTATTGAGAATTGAAGTTTTAATTGTTAGGTAGATTTGTTAATGAGGTTTTTGAGATAGTCTTTTATGTGAAAAAAGGTTTATTTGGAGGGTGAGAAAACTTAAACCAATTTATTTAATTCATCAATAATCCAAACCATTCCTTCAGTATCCAAACAACAATATTTTAAGAGATTTTTTCTTATATCTTCTTTTCCATCAATCTCTTTTTTTACATGGCTGTAAAAATATAATGCACTTGCATCTCCACCATTCCCGATTTCTAACCCATCATAACCTTTTCCAGTAATTGCAGGTAAAACCTTTTTTATTGAATAACTTCCTTTTTGAGATGGATTGTAATAATAAAAACTTTGAAACGGAACAGCTAAATCTATGATTCTGTCTAAAACATTTTGAATCCAATCTTTATGTTCTGGAAAATCTTCCGCTAATTTATTTAAAACATTGATTTCAAATGACTTATTAAAAACTATAACACTTCCTGAACCTTTCGTATGTTCTTTTAGATTTTCAAGAAGTTTAGGTCTTGGATCTTCTCCATCTTCAGCTAAATATTCATAATGGATAATTTCTCCATTTTCTGGCTGAATATGAACAGAGTATTGAAATGGCATTTTCTGCCATGGTCTTGATTTATCAAAAATCGGAACAGCAGTATCAAAAGTTTCAAAATCTAAATGACAAAGAGGATATTTTAAAGAATTAAGATAATGCTTAATATGTTCTTTAGAAATCATTATTTTTTCTTGTGTTTCTCCTTCTAAGATTGTTTCATCTTTTGGAGTTAATTTTGTGCCTTTTGGAACATCTTTTAAGTCAATAATTCCATCATCAAAGAGCTTCCAATAAACTCTCCAGTTTGTTAAATGCAAAACATTATTTTTTGGTAGAGTCTCCCAACAATCGTTTTTAACAGCACAATGATATGGAGAATTACAATTTTTAGAGATTAGAATTTCAGGCTTTTCTTTTGAATTCATTATTTCAAGATATAATTTAGAATTTTTCTCAACATCATCAATAAGGTTTACTTTTTCAGTAACTTCTTCTATTGATGATAATTCTTCAGGATTTATTTCTCCATTCTTGATAAAATCTTTATTGAGATGCAAAACAAAGCATTTTTCTATGTTTAATCCTGCTTTTTCACAGACGAATTTTTGAAAAGCTAAATCAGGGATATGTTCAGGTTTTTGTTTTGTAGATGCTTTAATCTCATATAGATTCCAGCCGTTTTCTGTTGGCTCTAAAACATCAGCTCTTAAAAACAAATCATCAACCTTTAATCCTGCTTCAAAAATTGTCTTTTTTTCTTGAATTAATTCTTTTGTCTTTTCTAAATTTTCTTCAAATCCTAACTCTGCAAGATTTTCAGCTTCAGAAAATAATTGATGAGCATATTTCTCAAACTCATGTCCTTGTTCAAGCTTTTGCTTCTCGGCAATAGTCTTTTCAGGAAGAAGTTTATTTGTAGAAAGCCATAATAATCTAAGACATTGTTGTCCTTGCATATATTTAGATTTAGTTAGGAGATTCATTTTTGTAGCTCTTTAAACATTTAATTAAAATTTCTCTTGTTAAAATTAAATAAGGAAACTTTTGCCTTAGTTCATTGGAGTATCCTCTTGGAACAAAACAACTTAAAACCTCTTTTCCAATTTCTTTAATTAAATCAAAGGCTGGAACAAAATCCGCATCTCCAGAAATTAAAACAGCACAATCAATATTTTCTTTTATCGCTTCTTTAACCATATTAATAGCAATCCAAACATCAATACCTTTTTCTTTTTGAAAATTGTCCGACATATCTAAAAAACTTTCTTCCACTATTGGTTTGCATTTATTACACAAATCCCAAGAATTAAAAAGTTCTTCTCTCTTTTTCTTAAGTTCTTTTGTAGATAATTTTTGAAGTTTTCTTGTAATTATTTTAATTCCTTGTTTTTCTAAATATCCTAAAAAAGCTCTTTGGTTTTTGTATATTAAGGGATTTTCTTTAATATTTGGCATAGAAGTATACCAACGAATTTCTTTAAATTCTAAATCCTTTTCTTTTGAAATAAATTTGGCGAGTTTAGTTATATCAATATCGCTTGGCTTAAACCATTTTTTAACATTATGGTACCAATTATTCGCGTCAATAAAGATAATTGCCTTTTTCATAATAAACTCCCAAGAAAAATATAAAGCCCGGCATGTCCGAAGAGATACCGGGGACTTAAAGTATTATTAATAATGCAGGGTTGTTTATAAATATTCCTACATACAAATTTCAAGGGCTTTTGAGTCATCTCAAACTCCCCTCGATAACCTGTATTTCCTCTTTAGATAACCCATATAATTTGTAAACCATTTTATTGATTTCATTATCTGTTCTTTCTATCTCGTTTTTCAGGTTTAATAGGTCTTTTTTATATTCATTGAAATAATCTTCCCACTCATCCTGTTCTTTTAATGAAAGTTTTTTCTTGCTTAATTTTTCTACTCCTTTAACAAAATCATTAAATTCTAGCTCATAAAATGAATCAATCTTCTTGTTTAATTTTTCTAAACTGAAAGACTTTTTTATCCTGTTGAAGAATTTAGATTTTTTATCATAGAATTCCTTATTTAGATTTAGCATTAAGTCAGCTTTTTCAATGAATGGCTTTTGTTCTGAAAGAGAGATTGTTTTAATTGGTAATTCATCTAAATTTTCTATAGCTACGGCGGTTGTAAATTCTGCCCCAAGATTAAATATACTTGAGTAATAAAAGTTTATTAACTTTGAATTTAATAAGGCAAGTAAATATTTGTTTTTGATTTCTTCTTTTATTGATGTTGTTGAATTTATTGTTTGTAAGAAATATTTTTGTTCATCGTCCAACGTTGCGATTATATTTCCAGAAACATGTTGGGTTAATATCTTTTCTTCTCTTTCAAACAAATCAGGAGTTTTTCCCCTAGTAAGAACTTTTGTTCCAGAGACATAATAAACATATTCCTTTGATTGAGGATAACCATAGCGAGAAATATCTCTTCCTCTTAAAATTGGTTTATATTTTTCTGATTCTTTAGATTTTGAAACATATTTTTTTTCATTTCCCACTATAATTCCTTGATATGTCTCTCCCAATTTCCCTAGTTTTATACACTCTTGTTTAATCTTTTCTAAAAGCTTAATTTTCTTATCTGTTAAATAGATATTAAATCTATTTCCTGCTGTTTCTTCGAATATATTTTGTTTTATTTTCTCTGGTTTTAAATCAGAGGATATTTTATTATCATACTTATAAACTAGTAAACTATTATTTTCTTTTTTGCCTTTGGTTTTATTTAAAATTATTATTGTCATCTCTCCAGTTACTCCCTCAAAAACGCCCTGCGTAAAACTTAATATTTGTTTTATTTTTGAGTTATCCAGTATAAATCTTCTTGTTTTATGATAATCATTTGAACGAATTAAGTTTCTATGAACTATAAAACTAAAGTAAGCATCTTCTTTTGATAAATTAAGGCCTTTTTCAATAAAAGATGCAAAAGTGTTTATTCGATTTCCAGAAGTTTCATAATTTTTTCTTAAAAAATCGACATATTTTTGCTCTATGCTTCTCGCTTCAACATAAGGAGGATTCCCAATCACAACATCAAACTTAAATGGAAATTCTTTATCCCAGTCAAAAGCTAAATCTCCTGCAACTTCGGGATTACTTATTAAACTATTTCCTCTCTTAATGTTATTTGATAAGTCTGTAAGCTTTCTGTTCTTTCGAGCCATCTTTAAGAACAAAGAAAGTTTTGTTATCTCGACAGATTCTTCGTTAATGTCTACTCCATGAATACTATTCTCTATTATTTCTCTTGCTTCTGCCTCTTCATTCCATTTTTCTA
>CAYUZV010000021.1:0-4856 GCA_964448605.1 Candidatus Woesearchaeota archaeon | reverse complement strand
ATATAAAGGGGCGAGATTAGATTTTTTAAGCGCCATTTCCTGCTTGGCTGTTAAATTATCTTTGTCCAAATCCTCAAATACCATGTCCAGCACTTGCCGGTAACTTAACAAATCTAAATCTCTATTTTGAGCTGCTTTTACTTCTTTAACTTCTTTAGGAACAGCTGGAGACAAAACAACAAAATCTAAATTCTTATCCAAATTATTAGGATCATGACCAATAAAAACCTTAACCCCTACTTCTTTTAATTTTTCAGTCCTCTCTGACTTCTTAATATCCGACCCGGTAACTTCCCAACCTAGATAATGGAGATATAAACCAAGATAGTAAAGCCCCTGACCGCCAATACCAACTAAATGAACTTTTTTACTCATTTTCTTTCCCCAATTCCAAAACACATTTCTTAAACTGTTCACCTCGATCACGATAATCTTTAAATAGACCAAAGCTTGGAGAAGCAGGTGAAAGCAAACAAATCTTCCCCTTGGGTGTGTATTTATATGCTAATTCAATAGCTTTTTCCATTTCTTCCACCTCAAACTTTTGAGGCAGATTTTCTACTGAAGAGCTATTAGCTATTGATTGCCAAATTTTACTTCCCGTTTGAGGAAAAAGAATAACATTTTTAACCAGATTTTCAGCTAAAAACTCACCTATTTTGTCAAAATCAATCCCTCGATCATACCCACCTAAAATTAAAGTTGATACATCTTCCCCTAAAGCCTTCAAAGCATTAATTGACGATTCAGGGACAGTAGAAATAGAATCATCATAAAACTTAATCCCTCTATATTCTCCTACAAATTCAATTCGATGGGATAGAGATTCAAAATCTTCTATTGCCTGACGAATTTTATCAAGTGGAATTTCAAAGAGTAAACCAACAGTTACCGCCGCTAAAGTGTTCTCAATATTTCCCGGTCCTAATAAAGGAATTTCATCCTCATCCATTAAAGCTTCCGTTTTCCCATCTATATTAACAAAAAGAGTTCCTTTTTTGTAAAAAGCCATATTTTCTAAACTTTCGCTAAGACCAAATTTAACTTTTTTAGCTCTAGATAAATCAGCTACTTTACTTAATACTTGATGATCGGGATTATAAACAAACCAAGAATCAGCTGACTGATATCTGGCTATTTGACTTTTAGCTTCAACATAACTATCAAAACTTCCATGCCGATCTAAGTGTTCTGGAATGATATTAAGCAAAACGGAGACTTTCGGACTATAACGACAATCCTCTAACTGATAACTTGAAAGTTCTGAACAATATAATGTTTGGCTACTTTCTTGATCTAGATTATCCAGAAAAGGATTACCTATATTGCCAACTAACCGCACATCTTCGTAACTGGCGGATAAAATATCAAAAATGAGAGATATTGTAGTACTCTTACCTAAAGAACCAGTAACACCAACAGTCTCACCCAAACTCTCGGAAAAGAAAATGTTGGTTGTTGAAGTCAACCAGGTACCTTCTGACTCTGCAGCTTGAATTTCTGGTTTTTCTAAATCAATCCCCGGAGAACGAATGACGGTATCATATTCTTTCAAAGATTCCAAATAATCTTCACGCGTGTGTAATCTTGGGTTACCAATAAGAGGCTCAACTTCATTTTGATCAACAATTCCTATTCTCTTTTCTGGATAATGCTTAGAAAGATAGCGATGAGCGCTTCTCCCTTCACGTCCATATCCTAAAATGGCAACAGATTCTCCTTTAATCTCTTTCATTTAAAGTTTTTTTTTAATAAATGTAAATACTTTTGGGGCAAGAAATTTTCTTTATCCCAGCCACCCATTATCTTTTTTTCCAAACCCTTAATTTTATCAGCACTTAAATTTAATTCTTTTTCTAACTTTATCAAATTCTTATTGGGTTCTATACTCCAACGGTCGTATGCTTTTAAAGTTAAATACAAAGCTAACTGCGCCTCTTCTTTTATTCCCACACATTCAAATGGTTTATGATCAGCCAAACCTAAAATCTTTCTTAAATGCAAAATTATTTTGGGACTATTAAAAAGGTTGCTTCCAAAAATTTCTTCCATCTGATCCCGCTGAATAAAAGGAGATAAACATAAATAAATAAAAGCACATTTCGGACACCCGCCACACCAATTACCTGTTTTCTGAGCCACATTACAACTAATAAATAAAGTGTGATATTCGTCAAATTCTGAAAACAGTTTACATATTTGCAATTCATATAAAGGTCTTAGAAAACTAAAATAATTAACTTCCTTACTTAAATAATCACTACAATAATTGCGAAACTTCTTTTCAAAACGATAGGACTTAGAGTATTGATGGTTAACCTCTGTTCCTTTATAAACCAAATTTCCTTTGTTAGCACTTCTTTCATTTGAAACGATGACATTTTTGAACCCATATAAAGCGGAAACAAAAGAGCTTAAAAAAGCTAAATAAGCAGAAAAGGGTGTGTGGCCATTTAAATAACCTTTATCATTCAACTCCAACAGTTTAGGATGTATTTCTCTCTTAACAATAATAGGGCCTTGAAATCTGCTTTGTTTAGCAGTTTGCAGTGCAAATGGAATTGAGTTTAAAATCAGGCTTGCTTTGTGCTCATCATTTTTCTGTAAAACAGCCATTGTCACTACAGAATCCTTACCACCGCCTACCAAAATTAAATCTCCGTCTAAGCCTTTTTGTTTCATTGGCCTATATATCTTATCGGAATCAGATTGTATTGTTAAAAAATCTGGGTCGGTATAATCTATGTCATTTTTATAAAAAAATTCACCTAAACCCTTGATTAAAAGATCGTGCCACCAATCTATCTGTGCTTCAGATAATTTCCCTGCTTTGATAATCAACCTAGAAGGGCAAGCTGCTTTCCAGTAACTAATCATCTCTACCATCCCTAAATTAAAAACAAAATTATTTATCTCCCTGCGGCTTAAATCTATTTTCCCAGGTAATGGAATTTGCAAACTGGGTTCAAATTTAATATCAGGTTTCAAATGAAAGTTAAATTTAACAGCTAAATATTTTTTATTAAATTTAGTTTCAAAACTACTATATACAAATTCATGATGTGTTTTTCTTAACTTATCGTATTTCATAAATAATTATACAATGACCCAATAAATTTTCTAAATTTTAGGCTTAGTTCTTGATTTATTAAAATTAGTTTTGGTATTATATACTCTAATAGATAGTATGGTAAATCAAAAGCAACTAAACGCCAAGTTTAATGAACTAGAATCTTTACTTAAAGAAGACCCGGTAGGTAGAAATATACAACAAATTAAAAGAGAATTAAAAAAGCAATTAAAAACTGCCACGGAATCTCTAAATAGATCGGAGTAAATATATCTAACTACTGGTTTTTATATTCCCAATTCTCATACGATTGAAACCGACGGACTTTCTGGAGCTTTATTTTTAGCAAAAGCACTAGAAAATCTTAATAGAAAAGTAACTCTTATCCTTGACCCTCATTCAGAAAAAATTGTTAAAGCAGGAGTTGAAAAATTAAATCTAGATATAAATTTAACAGTTCCAGACTTTGATTCACCAACTAACGAATGGATAGATATTTCTAATGATAATGTTTTAATTGCTGTTGAAAGACCAGGAAAAGGAAAAGGCGGAAAAAGAAAAACAATGACAGGAACTACCATTCCTGCCTATCCAATAGATGAGCTTTTTGAAAAATTACCTAAACTAAACCCAACTCTAAAAACAATAAGCTGCGCTGATGGATTAAATGAAATAGGAATGGGAAAGTTACCACAAGGCATTATCCCTAAAGATAAAAAAATACAATCTGTCATTCCTGTAGATTATCTAATAATAGCTGGCACAGCAGACTGGGCTGCTTATGGATTAATAACATGCTTATCGCTAATCAATAATAAAAACCTGCTCCCCAAAACGAATGAACAAAAAAAATTACTTCAAACACTTGTTAAATCGGGTGCTGTAGATGGAATTACTGGAAAAAATGAATTAACTGTAGATACTTTATCACTAAAAATACATCAAGAAAAAGTAAAAGAGCTGAAAGCTATTCTTTTCTAAAATGTTAAATTTTGATCTGCTTATGGCTATAGCAATTGCGGCAATTATTGGATTGATGGCTGCAATTAAAAATAGTAAAGTTAAAGCTATAATTTATGGAATCCCAATTCCAATAACAATTGCCTTTCTAACTACCAACAAAATTGTAAATAGTACTCATATAATTGGACTAATATTATTAACTTTTTTCATTTGGTTAACTTATTTTTTTCATAATAAAAAAAATATTCACATTTTGGCTTCTGATTTTATATCTGCTTTAACCTACATTCTCATCAGCTTCCCTCTATTGAGATTTTTTTCTAATGTTAATTTTTCTTTAATTTCTATAATTTATTTTTCTTTATGGTTCACCTACATGAATTTTTTTTACAAAACTAAAAACCCCATAAAAACAGAGTCAAAAATTTCACCTTTAGTTAAAGTGATTGTTGTTTTACCAATTGCTTATAGTTTATTTAAATTAAGTTCGTTACTCAAAGGAGTTATTGTTACTTTCCCTTTTTCAGGAGTTTTTGCTGTAATAGAATCTCAAAATAATCTTTATACACTAGCCACTGAATTTACAAAAAATTCTATAGCAATATTAATACTTCTTATAATGCTGAAAGTTTTATTACCTTACTTTGGACTAATAAGCTCTTTATTAATAAGTTGGATTATCTACTTCATTGTTTTTACAACAATACAAAAATCTGCAGATAAAATATTTAGTTAAATATTACTCACAATTTAAATTGCTTTTCGAAGAAAATCAGAAAACGGCCCGGCTGAGAAAACAATAATTGCTTCCGCCTTATCAGCC
>CAYUZV010000020.1:0-5626 GCA_964448605.1 Candidatus Woesearchaeota archaeon | reverse complement strand
ACACTCCCTGCAACCAAAACTACAATTACAAATATTAACATACTCTTTTTCATAACTCAACCAAGAAAACTAAGGTTATAAATCTTTTCAACAAAAACTATTCCTCAGGATAATCTTCTTCTCCACCTCTTGGAACATAATCTCCAACCCAACTCTCCCCTCTTCTTTCAGAATTACAAGAAGAAAATTCTACTTCGTCTTCACCAAATCTATAACCTCTTTCATAACTCATTTTCACAAATAACTTTCTTCAACATCTTTTTTATTTTCACTTTCTGAATTTTCTTCTTCAGATTTTTCTTCCGATGAACTATCTTCAGGCAATTGTTCTTGCCCACTCTCACCAGAAACACCTTCACCCAACTCACTTTCATCAATACTATTAATCATTTCTTTAAAATTCTTAAAACTATCAGCAGGAATTCTTGTCCCAGCTTTTGTAAAACCAGTATATCTATCGCCTGTAACAAACTCCCGAATCGTCAAACCAATTCTACCTCCAAAATCATCAATTCTAACAACAATATCTGTATTATCATTCTTCTTTATTTTTCCAATATCTTTTTCCATTTTTCATAAAAGAAAGTTTAGTTTTTAAATTTTATTGCTCTAAAATTCACTATTCCTCTTTTTCTTTGCCTTTTTTCTAAAATATCTCCAAATCAAAAAAACAACTACAACTAAAATACCAATTCCAATATAAACATTAGTCCTTGAAGAAGGAATCAAACCTAATTCAACAGCCTTCTCATGACTATAAACTTCAACAGGAACACTAAACTCTTCTGAATACTCCTTATTTGAATTATCTCTATATTTTAATTCAACATAAATATTAGTTCTTTCAGGAACATTATCCTTATAAAAAACATTAAATTCAACATTATCAAAATCATCAGAATCCAAATCACCTAAATAAATATTCTTCTGACTCAAAATATTACGATAAACAGAATCCCTTAATTCAACTTCAACAAAACGAATATCAGATAAACCCTTGTTCACAATCTCAATTTCTAAAACATTCCTCTCACCCTTTAACAACAACTCATTCTGAATACTAACACCTAAAACAGGTTCAGAATCAACCTTAACACTAATCAAAGAATTTAAATCCTTAGTTTCACCATCCTTCTTATAACTAATTGAAATCGGAATCTTATAAATTCCTGTTTCAGCATCATTCAGGGCAATTATTTTAAATCTTGCAGTTTCAGAATCATCTTCATCAATTTCATCAATAAAATCACCTGAACTTGATTCAAAAGGTGCAAATGGAACATTATTCAAATCCAAAACAACATTAACATCCTCAATATCTTCCTCACCATCATTTTCTAATTCAATTTCAATTATTGAACTCTGTCCAGGTTCAATTTCAGAAGGATTTGTAGAAACAGCATCAACAACCAAAGCCGAAGCCATTCCCAACACTCCAAATAAATATACTCCCAAAATTAATACTGCAATGGATATTTTTATTAGATTTTTCATTTTATTTCCTATAGCTAATCACTCCTCTATCATCTATTTTATAATACCTTTCAAAACTAATCGGAGAAACTGCTCCTAAACTAATTTCTTTTTTACCTTCAGGAGTTTCCTCAACAATATATAAATATCCATGCAATAATCTATCTTCACCCTTTAGAGATTCAGTAGGAAATACTCCTAAAATTCCTTCAATTGTCCCTAAATTTTCTCCTCTAGGATATATTACTTTTTTTCCTACCCAATCCATTATTTCTGGCCTTGTCATTTTTAACCTCACCACAACCCCTTATAAACTTTATTACAAAAAACTCTATATAAATCTTTCTAATTGTTACTTTTTAAAAGTTAATACAAAAAACTATCTATTTTCACCCTTCTTCTTACCCTTTCTAAACTTCTTCCAAAACCACCACCCTCCCAACCCCAAAACAATCAAACCAACAATATAATATCCAGTCATACTATCATCTAACCCCAAATCTTCAGCACTTCTTAATTTCATTCCAACCTGAACTCTATCTTCATACTCTTTATTCATAGCATCTTTATAATTCAATTTCAATGGAAAAACAATCTCTCCAGATTTCTTTTTTGATTTTATCTTAAAACTAACAGAATCAAAATCATCAGAATCCAAATCACCAATATATTTAATCTTCTCTGAAATTATCTCATAATCCTCGCTCTCCTCCAATTCAACAGTAAAAAACCTCGCATCAGCAATTTCATTATTCACAAATTTAAAACTAACATCTCCTGTTAAATGTCCTTTGTAAATCTTAGTATCATCAATCTGAACAAAAATATCAGGACGATTTTTAATCACAATACCAAAAACAAAATTATCAGAATTTTCATCACCAACATTTGAATAATCACTTCCAAAATAACTAACATAATTCAAACTCAAATTAGCATTATGAACACCCTCATTAGCATTAGGAACTGCAATTACTCTAAACTCTACTGATTTTGATTCCATAGCATCTAATTCAGAAAGTTTCACAGTATCAACATCCTTGTAAAAACTAAATTCATCAGGAAGGACTAATTTAATTCTTAAATCCTTAACATCAGAATTGCCATTATTAATTAAATTTAATTTAATCAAACCAACTTCACCAGGAGAAAAAAAATCAGGAGAAAAACTAATATTCTGAACTCTCATAAAATGTCCTAAACTATTCATCTTAACATCAGGAATATATAGCCCACTAACTAAATTAATCACAAATAAAAACATAATTCCCACTATCAACTCTTTTCTCATTTTATAATCTGTCTTTTTTGATTTAAAAACCTTCCTCTATTCATATCTCAATGCATCAACAGGTTTTGCTTTGCTTGCTTGATAAGAAGGCAAAACTCCTGAAATCAATCCAACAAAAAATGAAAAACTCATGCATCCTAAAATTATTATTAGACTCATAGAAGCCCTTAACATATCTGAACCAATATAAACTTGAACAACATATTCAATACTTTTAGCAATTAAAGCTCCAATTCCAATACCCACGAAACCTCCAATCAAACCTAAAACACCTGCCTCAATCACAAATATAATTAAAATATCAGAATTCTTAGCACCAATTGCTTTCATTGTTCCAATTTCTTTCTGCCTCTCTAAAACAGAAGTATACATTGTATTTGCAATACCAATTCCTCCAACTAAAATTGAAATCAAACCAATTCCAACTAAAAAAGCAGTCAAAATATTCAAAATATTATTAAATGTAGCTAAAAGCTCTTCAGGTGTAGAAAGAGTAAAATCAAGATTATCCTCATCAATATCTCTTGCTTTCATCAATTTTCTTTCTGCTCTTTCAGAAACATCATCCATATCCTCTCCTAATTTAATTTGTGCATAAATAACATCAACTCTATCACCTGAATCAAATAGCTCCTGAAAATCATCAAATGAAATATAAACCTGCTGGTCATCACCAGGATTTCCAACAGCTTCCAAAACACCAACAACCTCAAACTCCTTTCCATTTAATTTAATTGTATCACCTGTCTTAACTGGCTCTTCAAATAAATTTTTATGCCTATAATTATAACCTACAACCATTTTACCTGATTCAGAATCTTTCATAAATCTCCCTTCTTCAATTTCTAAATCAGAAGCCTCAAAAATAAGGTCCATAGCAGTATCTTCTTTTGTAGGCATACCAATAACAAAATAATATCTTGCCTCTTCCTCAAATTCAATTTTTGCATTTCCAATTGAAAAATAAGTAGCTATTTCAACACCTCTCACTTTCTCAATAACATCAACATCATCAAGAGTTAATTCAACCGCACCACCTGTTCCAGGAGCACCTGCCTGTCCTTTTGGTTGAATAAAAAACTTATCAGTTCCTAACATTTCAAATTGTTCATTAACAAAATCATTTAATCCCAATGATAAACTCAGTAAAACAAAAATAGTCATAATTGAAAGCACAATTCCTAACAAAGTCAAAGCACTTCTCATTTTTCTCTGTTTTAAATTTCTAATAGCCATACGAAAGTAGTCTGATATCATTTTTCAAAAACTCCATCATTTAGCAGGTTTTTGGAAAATTCAAAAAATTGTTTTGTCATCCTCGCAATGCCTCCACAGGTTTTAATTTACTTGCCTGATAACTTGGAATTAATCCTGAAAAAATTCCAATTAAAAATGAAAAAGCAGTAGCTGATACCATTAGAGGAATAGAAATTCCAACTTCTATAATATTTAAACCAAAATAACTATTTGCAAAACTCTCAACACTTAAAGCCATTCCAACTCCCATAAAAACACCAACAACACCCCCCACTAATCCAAGCAAACCAGATTCAATTAAAAAAACAAGAAGAATATCAGAATTCTTAGCACCAATTGCTTTCATTGTTCCAATTTCTTTCTGCCTCTCTAAAACAGAAGTATACATAGTATTAGCAATACCAATGCCTCCAACAATCAGAGAAATCATTGCAATTCCAATAACAATAATATTCACAGTTGTTAAAATCTGATTAACAGATTCCAGAGATTCTCCAGGAGTTTCAACAGAAAAATCCTCCCTTCCTTTTTCCAAATCTCTGTCCCTGCGAAGAGCCCTTTCAATTCTTTCAGCAACTTCTGAAATTTCATCACTATCTTCAACCTTGACAGTTATAATATCAATCTCATCCTCTATATCCAGAACATCCTCCAAATCACTTGTAAACATATAAATAACATCATTAACTGTAAAACTGCTTGCTTTTTTCAAAATACCCACAACCTCAAAATCCTCTCCATTTATTTTTAATTTTTTACCAACCTCAATTTTTTTACCAAATTTTTCCTTTTTACCAACATTTCTTCCAATAACAATTTTTCCCTTATCACCCTCCTTTAACAACCTTCCTTTTTCAGCAACCAGATTATTAGAAGTATAAACAATCTCTCTTTGTTCCTTATCTTCAGGAATATCTGCTAAATATTCAAATTTAACAACATTATTATATTCAATAGTCCCTATTCTCACAAGAGTTGTAATAACTTCTCTAACTCCTCTGACTTTGCTTATAACCTCTACATCATTTTCATTTAATTTTTCAACAACAGTGCTTCCAGGAGGTCCAAATCCAGTTCCTGAATTTTGAATAGTTAATTCATCAACAGCTAAACTTGCAAACTGAGCATTAATAGCAGACTGCAAACCTTGCCCGAGAGAAATCAATCCAACAACAGCAGCAATACCAATAAATATTCCAACCATGGTCAGCCAACTTCTTAATTTCCTTCTCCTTAAACTATTAAAAGCCAGCTGAAAATAATCTTTTATCATTTTATATTATCCAATGGACTCCTTATATTTTTTATAGAAGCATTAGAGACCTTTAAATATATTTGGGTTGTTTTAATATTCGAATGTCCTAAAAGTTTCTGAATTAATCTTAAATCTGTTCCTTGTTCAAGCAAATGTGTAGCAAAAGAATGTCTTAGTAAATGAGGATATACTCTTTTTTTGATGTTTGCTTTTTTTGCAGAATTAGAAACAATTTTTCCAATAGTCTTTTTAGTTAATTTTCCACCCCTATTAGAAGGAAAAAGATACTCTTCATTCAGCTACATCCCAAATTAATTTAACTCAATTAATCTGTTAATTCTAATAAATAA
>CAYUZV010000019.1:0-10774 GCA_964448605.1 Candidatus Woesearchaeota archaeon | reverse complement strand
TAAAATAATTTCTGAATTAAAAAAATCTATTGAAATGTTATTTGGGATGTAGCTCATTTCCACTTTCAATTGCAACTCCTAAAAATTCACAACCGCTCTCTTTCATTAAATCGAGCATTTCATCATCCAGGGTAAATAAGGCTGTTGCAGGAGCATTCCATTTAAGGAAATATTCCCTTTCCTTTAATGCCTTGAATAAATTTATTGCCCGTTCTCTATCTACTGTTAAATTATCGTCATCAAAAATTATTGCCTTTATCCCGTAAGTTTCTACTAAATAGTCTATTTCTTCCATTATGTGTTCTACACTTCTTAGTCTTGGTTTTTTTCCAGAAATTGTTTCAACTTCACAAAAACAACAATTAAATGGGCAACCTCTTGAGGTGATTATTCTTGCATAAGGTATTTCTCTTGGATGGTCTATGCTTTCTCTTTGCTGTCTATTTGCATATTTCATAAAATCTACGAGATGATAGGATGGAAGAGGGAGTTGGTCCAGGTTTTCTATAAAATCTGCTCTTGGTTTTTTTATTATTTCGTTATTTTCTTTATACTGAACTCCCTTTTCTGGAAAAGGTGCTTTGTTTTCAAGATAATTGCATAAATCTTTGAAAACTATTTCTCCTTCTCCAACAAAAACATAATCTGTGTTTGGGTTCTTGATTAGTTCTTCAGGATTTGATATTGCACTTACACCTCCAAAGATAACCTTTATATCTGGATTTGCTTTTTTTACTAATTCTGCTGAGATTAATCCTGCATTATTGTATTCATTTGTGCAGATTGAGATTCCTACTATGTCTGGATTTATTGAGATTATTTTTTCTGAGAATTCTTCTTTAGTTAAATCATCTATATTTGCATCAACTATTGTTACTTCGTGCTCCTTTATTGTTGATGCCAATAAACAAAGATTATAAGGATGTAAATCCCAGACTGTTCTTTTTATCCATTCACCCCATTTAAAATTAGGATACATTAAAACTATTTTTAGAGCCATGTTAAAAGGAGAGGGTTATTCTTTTAAAGATTTGTGTTTTTTGTTTACAGTGTTTTGTTTACTACCTCTTGGATAAATTTTTCAAACCTTGGAAAATTTTTTTCCATATTAAAATCCCTCCTCGCATTATCTATTCTTTTCTCTATCTCTTTGTAATTTAATTTTTTTAATTTTTTTATTTCCTTAGGATTTTTAAAACAAAAATCTATCTTGTATTTTTTTGATAATTCGTGTATGTATTTTAGTTCTGGAGGATAAATATAAGGAATCCCTGCCTCAAGATACGAAGCGAGCTTGTTTCCAGTATTTTTTGCTGCTTCTAAATGATATTTTCCTTTTTTAGGTCCTGGAACAAAAATTCCAAAATCATATTTTGATATCTCTTTTATCAATTCTTTTGGATTTAAAGGTTTGTGAAAATGAAAATATTTTGGATTTATTTTATCTCCATATTTTTTATTGAGAGAATCCATTATCTCATTACTTGATAGAGTGTTTGGTTGAGTATATTGATGAACGTGAATTTTTTCTTTAGTAAGTTCTATTAGATAATCAAATAAAAACGAAGAAACTGAGGGGTCAACTGAACCAATTGAACTTGCCTGTATAATATGAAGTTCATTATCAAATTTTGAAAGTTTATTTTTGTTGAATGGGATTATAAATTCATTGGAGGTGTAAGGTTGGAAATTTAATTTTAATTCTTGGAAATTTATTTTTTTGAAAATTCTACCATCAAGATGTTCTAATTCATCAGGAGCTCCTTTATGAATTATTCCATCTGCATTTTCAAAACAATATTTTTCTGAATTTATCTCAAAATTTTTTAAGCCTGAATCTTTTGCTAATTTCAATGATTCAAAACCTTCTGACCTTATATCATATGGAAAAAATATTCTTGGAAATTTTTTGAAAAATTTTATTGACAATGCACATGGCCAATAGGGTTTTCCTCTGCAAATTATAACATAAGGTTTTAATTTTGAAATTTCCAAAAATGCTTTTAGAATAGATTTTGTTTTTTGAAATAGTGAAAAAATAATTGATGGAAGATTTTTTATATTTATTTTGAAAAAACTAAGATTAAAATTGATTATTTTATCATATGCATTTGAATAAAAATCAAATGTTCTGTCCTTACTTTCTAATAGTCGAATTGATATTGTCTTGTATCCTTTTTTTCTTAATAATTTCGATATTTTGTAAATCATTATTGTTGGGTAAGGTTCTAAAAATATTATTTGTTTTTTCATTTTAATTAAATTTTCCTTCAATTTTCAGTGTGAGGATAATTTATAAAAATGATTATAGTCCATTATACAACAAATATTTTTAAAGTGTTTAAATTTTTTAGGTTATGTTAAAAAAACCTAATTTGTTTATTGTAGGAGGGATGAAATGCGGAACTACTTCGTTGCAGGACTGGTTGAATCAACATCCTGAAATTTGGATGAATTTCAGAGGGGAAACTAATTTTTTTGCGCAGGATGTGGAAGGTGCAAAAAAATCTATGCCTACAAATATTGATTGGTATTTTTCTGTTTTTAAAGATGCAAAAGGAAAATACATTGGAGAAAAATCTGCTCGTTATTTATATTCAAAAGAGGCATCAAATAAAATAAAAAAATTTAATCCTGATGCAAAAATTATTATTTTAATAAGAAAACCTTCTGATATGATATACTCTTTATTTCGTCATTTGAGACTTCAAGGGTATGAACCTTTGCAAAATTTTAGAAAAGCTGTTGAAAAAGAAAATGAAAGAAAAAGAAGATATGGAACAGAATTTCTAAGGAATTTTTATTACAAGGATATGGCAGATTATTTTCCACAAATAAAAAGATTTTTTGATGAATTTGAAAAGGAGAATGTTAAGGTTATTGTTTTCGAAGAAATGGTTAATAATCCTAAAAAAGTTTATCTTGATATTTTGAATTTTCTTAAATTGCCTTATTTTAAACCAGAATTTAGAGTTCTTAATAAAACTAGGGAAGAATCTCGTTATAATTTCCTAAACAAATTTATTTATTTTGTTCAAACCCTTTCGTATCCTTTGCAAAAGATAATAAAAATTTTGATTCCCCTAAGGATTAGAGATTTTATTAGAAAAATGAATAAGAAAAAAGTGGAAACAAATAATCCTAATTTAGAAGTTATGAAAGAACTTGATATTTATTTTGAAAAAAGAAAATATGAATTAGAAAAATTGTTAAATAAAGATTTGAAATTATGGAATTAATTTGGTGGACAGGAGAGGGGTTAACCTCTATTAAGATTAAAAATCCCTGCCCATAATTATTTACTAATTACAGTAGATTTTCTACCATTAAGTTTATCCCAAATATATCTCATCAATTTTGAATTTCTTATTGCCTTTCTTCCAAATGCAATATGCAATGGATAATTTTTTTTATAATAAATAATATCTCCCCATTTCTTTTTAAATTTATTGACATTTTCTAAATGTCCAAATGCATTTATTTGCCATCCTCCTAAATCAAAATAATCATAATTCATTTTTTTCGCCCACAGGATGCAATTCCAGTATAACAAACTTGTTGGATAAGTTTTGGAATGTTCTTTTAAAGATGCTACAATATACAATCTCGGAATTTCTTTTTTATATTTATCAAAAAATCTTATTCCTGCACCTCCTATTATTTTATTATTTTTTTTGCATACAAAAACTGGAGATATTTTTTTCTTAAGGGAATCAAGAGGTTCAGGATTTGTCCCTCCTTCTCTTGAAATCTTAAAATAAATGTTATAGAGTTCCTCCCACTCATAATCATTTCTTATTTCTCTTACGATTAATCCTTCTTTAATTGCTTTTTTTATGCTCCACCTTACATCCTTATTCATGCTTTTCAATAATCCTTTGCCTTTTTCATCCTGATTTAAATCTACTAAAATAGTGGCATTTATATCTTTCATTTTAATAATTTTGCATATAATCTTTTATTTATAAGATTTTGGACATAAAATTCTTTTTTGAATCTTTCTATTTTTTCTATATCAATACCAACGCCTTCTATGTCCATAATAATCTCTTACCGATTAAAGATTCTGTTTTTTTAATATCTTCTTTATAACGGACTATAAGTTTATTTTTAATATGCTCGTCAAAATCCACCTTATTATATCTTTTCTTTAAAATTATTTTTTTATAAAGCATACGAGAAAAACCTTTCATATTCAGACTTTCTTTTAAAAAAATTCTGAATCTTGGATTTAAATTCGTAGAAGATTTATAAATAAATTTAAAAAAATCATTTAGAAAGTAATATCTAATTGTTTTTGACTCATTTACTCTTCTTCCAATTAGAGAGGGAACAAAATTTTCATTAACTCCTAAAAACCTATAGGCTTTTTGAATAACATCTTGAGGATTCTTTTTTATTTCATTATGTATAATCACCATTATATTTTCCTTAGGAAACAAATCAAAGTAATATTTAATCTGGTCGAAATAAAAATTATTAAAATTGATTATTTCTCTTTCTAATTTTGGAAGATCTTCTAAAAATTTTTCCTGATTATAATTTTCATTTTGATTCTTAAGACGGTTATACCCACTCAGAGCCCTATCAATAGGATTTCTTAACGAAATTATTATTTTCACATGTGGAAAATTATTTTTTATAATTTTAGCAATCTCTGGAAAAAGATAAGCAGTACTCATATCCCCCTTAATTTGTCCCTTTTTACTACCCTTAAAATAATTAAAATAATCCCTTATTCCCTTTAACTCATATTCACTTATTCCCTTATTCGTTTTATAACCTTTAAAATAATTTAATTCATAGTTAGTGGGAATAAAAATATCTGGATGTTCATTTAAGCAAAATGTTAACCAAGATGTGGCACACCATGGAGCACCAATTCCTATAAAATCTATCTTTTCAATATTTTTATCAGATTCCATCTACAGAAAGGTTATCATAGTTTATAAAAATTTATATACCAAAAAATAATTTATTTTAAAATTAAAGTCTTAGATTAAATTACCAAATCTTTTTAAATTAATTTTTTTAAGATTAAAGATGGGATTATTAAATCAGGATGTATATCCTAGGGGCATTAAATCTGCATATGTAAATGAATCTTTTCATAAAGGGCTAGAAACATTAGGATCTCATGGTTATAGCATCATTTCATTAAGAGAAAATTCTTTGTTAAGAATTCAGGAAGGATTCCAAAGCAATATTTCTAGAAAGGGCAATTGGACAAGAGAAGGATTTATAGCCATTCCCAAAAAGGGAATTTATTTAACTAAAAATTCTCCTATCCTTTCTTCTTCTCAAGAAGCAACTAAAAATCATAGAAATAAGGAAGAGTTTTATCCAATAGAAGAACAGATAGAAAATGCATTAGAAAATTCATACAAAATGGGAAACGAAAAAATACCTGCAAAAAGATTAGGAGAATCAGGAGAGGGAATCTATTTATTTGGAGATTGCGCTGAAAGCTATGGAGAATTTCTACAAAATTTTGGTATTAATGAAATTTCTATTGTTCCTCCCAGACCTTTAAAAAAAACAATAGCAAAACAGATTTGGTTTAGAGGATTAAAAGGAAATTCAGTTATTTTAGGAGACGGAGGGAACCTTTTCTATCATGATACAGTCAGAGGAATTTCTTATAGAGATCAAAATAAGTTTAGTAAAGAAGAGGTTCATAGAGCAATAAAAGATTCAATCCCTGAATTAGAAAGGATAATAATAGAAACTTTAGATAAAAAAATTTCTAATACTCCTGGTTAATTTTCTCCCTGTGCCTTTATTTTTGCAGTAACCGTTAGAGAAATAAGTTTATATAAAAATGTTAGGACCTTTATATACACTTTTCTTTTAATTTTTTGTAAAAAATTCATCTGATAGTCTTTATTTTCATAGCGAGGAACCCTCATATTAAAATTATGTTCTTTAATCTTTAAAAATGAAACTATTCTTTTCATTTCTTCATTTGGATTTTTATTTAAGTCTTCAAGATTTATTACATGCACCCTTGAAAAGATATTTTTATAGAAATTAATATAATACTCAAAATTAGAATACTGTTTCTGCAAGGAAACATTTCCATCCTCAGATAAGGTATGTTTTTTAAGCGATTCTAAAAATTTTTCCTTATTTTTTACAATAAATAATATTTTAATATCTCCTAATAAATCTTTAACTCTTTTAGCAGACCCTACATCTAATGCAGATAATATTGAAAAATCTATAACTATCTTTTTATCAGTATCAAAAAATCCATAATACCATTTTAATGATTTAAAATAACGAGGGTTTAAAATTTCAGGGTATGAAAGAAAGAAATTATCCTTATTAAAGTAGTTTATTTCCTTAATTTTTGGGATGAATATATCTGGATGTTGTTTTAAAAGGTGATAAAGATAAGTAGAACCACACTTAGGAAATCCTGCTACGAGAACATTTGGTTTTTTAATTTTATTCATAATGTGAGATTATATTTTATAATAAGAGTATTTATAAATTAATGCTTATAAATTTTTTTATGAAAATTGCACATATTAATATGTTTTATCTGCCTACTTTCGGAGGTGTTGAGCAAGTAATGTATGAGCTTGCTAAACGACAGGTTGGTGAAGGATACGAAGTTCATGTTTATTGTTGTGATTCTGATAAAAATAAAAGGATTAAGGAAAAATATGAAGTTATTGAAGGAGTTCATGTTCATAGATTGCCTTATTGGTTTAGGTTGTCCTTGAATACTTTTGTTTGGCCCTCTCTTTTGTGGAAATTGGAAGGAGATTTTGATATTGTCCATAGCCATGTTTCAGGACATGATTATATTTTGTTTGCAGGAATTCTATCCTGGATAAAAGGATTTAAACATATTCATACAACACATTGCCCTTGGACAGATTCTTCTTTTAGACCTTTTGTTTTAAGACCTTTTTTGTTTTTTAATGAATTATTTATGAATAAATTTTCCTTTAGATTTGTTGATAAAATTATTGCTATAACTCCTTGGGAAATGAATAAATTAAAAAAATATGCAAATGAAATAAAGTTAGGAATTATACCTAATGGAACTGATAGGATTTTATATAAAAAATTAAGGAAAAATAGTTTTAAAAAAGAAAATAAAATTAAGGAAAAATATGTTGTTTTATTTTTTGGAAGGCTTAATCCTACTAAGGGTCCTGAAATGCTTGCTGAAGCAGGTATGAATATATTTAAAAAAAGAAAAGATATTGCATTTGTTTGGGTGGGTCCTGATGAGGGAAGTGCTTATAATGTCAGGGAATTAATTAAAGATTATCCAAATATGTATTACCTCGGCCCTATTAGGGGGAAAAATAAGATTGCTGAAATGTATCAGGCAAGTGATATCTATGTTCTTCCCAGTTATAGGGAAGGGCTTCCGTTAACTCTTTTTGAGGCAATGGCTTCAGGTTTGCCAATAATAGCATCTCCTGTTAATGGAGTTCCTTTTGAAATGAATGAACCTCAAAATGGATTTTTTGTGGAATATGGAGATATTAAAAATATGGAAAAGAAAATTTTGAAATTAATAAATGACGGTTCCTTAAGGGAGAGAATTTCTAAAAAAAATTACAAAAAATCATTTGATTTTGACTGGGATATTATATCTAAAAAATATCTTGAGGAATATAAAAAATTGCTAAAATGAAAATCACTCTAATTTCAACTGCAACATTTCCTTCTGACCAAGGAATAAGGCAGATATCTTCTGTTTTGAAAAAAGAGGGGCATTTTGTAAAAGTTATTTTTTTGAAATTTAGTGAGGATTATTCTAAGTTTTATTCTTCCTGGGTTTTAAAAGAGATTTTAAGATTGTGTAATGATTCTGATTTAATTGGTATAAATTCTTTTGCTTCAACTGCTCCTCGTGCTATTCAGGTTATAAGGTATTTAAAGGGGCTGGAAAATCTAATTGTATGGGGGGGAATTCATGCAACGATTTCACCTGAAAAATGTATTGAAGAGTGTGATATTGTTGCTGTTGGAGAATGTGAAAGTGCTATTGTTGATTTGGTTAAATGTTTAGAGTCTGGAGATTCTATTACTGGAATTCCTAATTTATGGGTTCGTTCTAATAAAAAAGTTTTTAAAAATCCCGTTAGAGATTTAATTGATGATTTGGATTCTCTTCCTCCTGCTGACTATGATATTGAAAATCATTATATTTTAGATAAAGGCAGGTTGAGGAAATTTAAAGAAGAGGATTTAAATGGAGAGATTTTCTTTTTGACTGGTAGAGGATGTCCTTATGGTTGTGCTTATTGTTCAAATGATTTGTTGAATAAGTTGTATAAAGGAAAGAGGAAAAAAATTGTTAGGCATCACTCTCCTGAATATATTATTAATTGCATTCTTGATTTGAAATCTCGTTTTAAGACTCTTCATTATTTTGATATAAGGGATGACACTTTTGCTATGCGCTCTCTGGAAGATATTCGCAAGTTTTGCAAGTTGTATAAGTCAAGAGTTGGAATGCGATTTAAGTGTTTGACAGATCCAAAACTTACAAGTGATGAAAAAATAAGATTGTTGGTTGATGCTGGATGCACTGATATTATTGTGGGTATTCAGGGTGTTGAGAGAGTTAATAAAGAGATTTATCATAGAAATCAAGCAGATGCAGAGGTTTTGAAAGCAGGTCAGATATTGAATAAGTATAAAGATAGGTTAGCTGTGATGTATGATGTTATTACTTGCAATCCTTATGAATCCCCTCAGGATGTTATTAATATGATTAGATTATTGCAAAAAATTCCTAAGCCGTATTTTTTATCTGTAAATAATCTTGTTTTTTTTACACAGACTCCTTTGTATTGCAAGGCAGTTTCTGATGGAATTATTAAGTGTGAGGAAGATTCTGCTGCTAATTTGAATTATTGGGACAGAGCTTCGCATATTAAATTAAAGAAAAAGAATATGTATTTGAATCTTATTTTAAATATGATGCGGGGTTCTGTTACTGAATCCAGATTTGGACCTATGCCTAATTTGTTTGTGAATTATTTATTGGATTCTAAAAGAGTTGAGAAAAATTTGAAAAATACTTTTAGGACTCGTTTTGCTTTGGTTTTTGTTGGATTTAGTGATTTGGTTCGTGAGAGAGTTGCTAAGCCTGTTTTTAGGAGCATGCCTCTTGGTTTTAGGATTTGGTATGATAGGGTTCGTTATCGCGTGTAGTCTGTCAGGTCTTTAAGATTTGCCCAATAAAATCCTTGTTTCCTCAACATGCATGCAAGACAGGTTCCACAATGTTTGTTTGAAATGTAACAACTATGAGTATCCCTTAGATTTATTTTTAATTGATTTGCTAATTGAATAATTTCATCTTTGTCTTTTTCAATTAAAGGTGCTAAGATTTTTGTGTTTACCTTGCTTGTTTTTATTAGGTTGTTGAATGATTCTATATATTCCTTTGTTGTGTCTGGATAAGGTTCTTTTCCTTCGCATTTGAATCCTGTGAAAATGTCATAAGATTGTTTTTTTCTTAGATTTAAGGAATCTGCAAGTGCTATTGCATATGAGAGGAAAATTGAATTTCTAAATGGAACATAAAATTTTTCTGATTCTTTTTTTGTGTTTTTTAGGTCTTGTTTTGTTAGATGTTTGTGTTGTTTGTTTTGATTTATCAAGGAGGTTGATATATCTGCTAAAAATGGAAGAGAAATTTCTATGAATTCTGCTTGCAGTTTTTCAGCACATTTTTGAGAGGCTATTTTTTCAGCTTTATAGGAATGTTGATTATAATTAAAGAATAATATTTTTAGATTGTTATAGTTGAGAGTTTTTTTAATATAATATGCTGTTGTAACTGAATCTAAACCTCCTGAACATAAGATTATTGCATTTTTATTATTTGAATCCATTTTTGTAAATTTTTTGAAGTTGGACTCCGAACCTTATATTTAGCTTATCTTTTATTATGTTTTCTATTAATTGAAATTTGCTATTATAAACTGGTTGGAAAATTATATTTGTTTTATTTGTTAAATTATAATTTTTGATGATTTTTTTAGAAAAATCGTAATCTGTTTTATTCTTTATTATAAATTTTACTTGATCTTTTTTTGTTAGATGTTTTAAGTTGCTATATAGCATTTTATGGTTTTGATTTGAAGCAGGACATTTGATATCTAAGGAGAATTTTGTATAAGGGATATCCTTGAGAGGCAATGAGCCATTTGTTTCAAGAATTATTTCATATTTTTTCTTGTTTAATTCTTTGATTAATTGGAGAGTTTGTTTTTTTTGAATTAAAGGTTCTCCACCAGTTATACATACTCTTTTTATTTTTAGTTTTTTGCATTTTTTTAAAACATCTTCAATACTCATTTCATTGTTTTTATTATGATTAGTGTCACACCAAGAACACTTAAGATTACACCCTGAAGTTCGAATAAATATAGTGAGAAGTCCGGTTTCAATTCCCTCTCCTTGAATGCTAAGAAAAATCTCATTAATTTTCATACTTCTCTATCTTAACAAAGTTTATAAATTTTCTTTCCAGGTTAAATTATGCAAAAAAAAGCAAATGATGTTGAAGTAGGAGAGAATATTCAAATTGCTGGACAGGGTTTTAAAATTGTTGAAAAGGAAATTTCAGATATTGGGAAACATGGTAAAAGAAAAGTTAGATTGGGTTTGTTAAATTCTAAAGGAGAGAAAATGGTTATAATAAGACCTGATGATTATCCTTTTAATATTGGTTAGGAGATTGGGACAAATAAGTCTTACCTCTTCTGTTGATCATAGAAATCAAATACCT
>CAYUZV010000018.1:0-10991 GCA_964448605.1 Candidatus Woesearchaeota archaeon | reverse complement strand
ATTGATTCATTTTTAACTCCTTTTGCTCTGTCTTGTATTCCAAGAACAACTAAATCTTTTTGTGCTTTTATTCCCCTTATTTCATCCTTTTTAATATAGATACTTTGATTTTTTGTTAAAATATGTTCTCCATTTATATCTGTAAAAATCCCTTTCCCTTCAAGAACATTCAAGAGAACACCATAATCTTCAGGGTGTTGTGGAATTTCAATACCTTTTTTTAAACATATTAATGCAGTATGAAATCCTTTAGAATTAAGAAAGTGTTTTTTAATTGGTTTTTCTTCAGAAAATTCAATTTTTTCATTTAAGTCGTAGGTTTTCATGAACAACAACCTCCACTTTTTGTTTCTAATTCTGTTTTTCTTGATTCTAATTCATTTTTAATTTTTGGGAGAATTTTATTTTCTTTAACTATTTCTTGTGCTTTTTCTCTTGTCTTATCTTTTTCTGCAAATTTTATGGATTTAGAGGGGCAAAGATTTGAACATGTTTGGCATCCAACTAAACAATTATTCGGATTAATTACCTGAGGTTTATTTTTTTCATAATCAAATTTATAGGCTCCTCTTCCACAAGTTATAACACATAATCCACAACCAATACATTTGCTTTCGTCTATAACTGGATGCCAATCAATTTTATCTCTATCAATTCCATGCCATTTACTAAATTTTTTATCTTTTTGTTCCATATTATATATTGATAATTGTCAATATTTATAAATTCTTCGGTTAGGGAATTTATAAACCCTAAAATTTGTCTAACAAATTTTTAAGTTTGAATCTTTTGTTTAAATCCAAATTCTCCAAGTATAATAAATTCCAACAATAATAAAGATTAAGGCAATAATAAACCGAGTATATTTTTCAAAGGTCTGAACTTTGCCCATTATCTTGCTAAGTTTAGAAACACTAAATGTTAAGAGAAATGCAAAAATAATAACAGGAAGACCTGTTGCTAATGCAAATATAGAGGGAATTAAAATTCCATCAGAATATGTTAAAGCAAGAGGAATTAACATCCCAAAAAATAAAACTGCTGAAAAAGGACAAAAAGCCAGAGCAAAAATAACCCCTAATAAAAATGCTCCAAGATAACCTTTTTCTGAAAGTTTTTCTTTTATTTTATTAATTCTTTCTCCTGATTTTAATGATGGCAATTTAATTATATTTAACATAACTAAACCAATTACTATTAATAAAGGTCCTAAAATTCTTTCACCATATTTTTGCAAAAATAAAGAAATTGTTTGAACATTTACACCAATATAAACAATTAATGAAGCAAGTAAAACATAAGTAAACATTCTTCCGAGTGTATAAACAAATCCTGTTAATAATGTTTTTTTTCCATTATCAATTTTCTTAGAAATATAAGCTATTGCTGTAATGTTTGTAGCAAGAGGGCATGGACTTAAAGCAGTCATTAATCCAATAAAAAAAGCAGCGATTAATGGAAAACTGCTTGTTGACATTGTTTCCATAAAAGACATTAAAGGCATTTTTTATTCTCCATGATATATTGATGGATGTCAATGTTTAAAAAGGTTTTGGGGAGGAAAGGTCCACTCTTTTTCGTTTGTTCTTTTGGGTGGAAGAAGAAAGGGTTTCCATTAAGTTTTAATATCAAAAAAACAAAATAAGATTATGGAACCGGCAATAAATAAAAATTTAATGAAAAATAAACTTTCCTGTTATAAAAATAAAACAATTGAGAGAATTTTTAAAAACTTTTCAAGACTTTTTATTTTCATTAGGGAGAACAAACCATTATTTTTATTGTTTTCTTTATCTTGCATATATTTTATCTATTGTCATCTTATAAATATACCTTGGGATTTTTCAGCTTATATTTTGAATGCTAAATATTTCTTTTATAATGGAGATTATTTTGAACTTTATCGAGCCCCTATAACATCACTTATCTTATCTCCCTTAATATTAATGAAAAGATTTGGCGAAATAGTCTATATACTTTTGGTTTCTACTTTATTTCTTTATAGCAATATTAAATTATCTGATACTTTGTTTAAAGAAAGGAAAAATATTTCAAGAAAAGACCTAAGATTTATTTTTTATTTTTTCAGTCTAAGCACTTTTGTTTTATTATACGCATTTCATACAGGTTCAGAATTATTGAATCTTGCATTTATCAGCCTATTTCTATCCAGCCTTTTTTCTGATAAAAAATCAGGTCACTTTCTAGGTTTTGCATTTTTAACAAGATATAACTCCCTAATATTTTTCCCTTTAATTTTATTCCACAAAAATATTAAAAAGATTATAAAGAATGTTCTGCTCTTTCTACTAGTCGTTTTTCCCTGGTTTCTTTACAATCGTTTATATTATAGAAATTGGTTTGCTAGTTTTATAGAATCATATACTTTAAATGTTTATCTAAGAGACTATCTTTTCCAAAAATTTAATTGGGTTATGTTATTTCCTTTAATTAAAGTGTTTTTGATTTTTTTTATTATAGGAGTTATTTACTCTTTAATTCTCTTGATAAATAAACCCAATAAGAGATATAATTATAAAATAATAATTTTTTATATACTCGGAATTTTAATATTGCTTGAATTTTCAAAAATTCCTCTAAAATTTGAAAGATATCTCTTTAATTTTTCATTAGTTGTAGCTTTTTTCTCATCATTAGGTTCAATATTCCTGTTAAAAAGATTTCCTAAAATTAAGAAAATTCTTCTAATCTTTTTTCTTGTATTTTTTATAATTACTTTTGCAGGAATATTTAATTCTGCTATTAAAAATAGTTACTACAATCCTCCTTTTAGAGAAGCTGCTGAAGATATAAACTCTTTAAACATCTCAGAATGTGAAATACTTTCTCCTCTTTGGGTTCCTATGAACTATTTAACTGAAAATGTTAGACCATTGGGAAGAAATGATATAAATCAAAGCATAAATTCAAGAAAAGCAATTTTAATATTCCCAGATGAAAAAACTATTGATGATTTATTTGATTTAGAAGACATTGAGGATTATCCTTTGATTATTAACAAAGATAAATATGTTATCCTTGGTTATCCAAACTTGTCTAATGAGAATTGTTTTAAAGTAACACCTTATAATCAGAGATTTGCAGAAGACCCTTGTGAAATATTAGACGAAAAAATGCAGGACTTTAAGTTGGGGAAAATTTCTAAAAAGATATGTTATATAATCAATTAATCAAAAATCCGATAATAAATTAAAGTTTTCAGAGCAATAAAACCATCCTTCCATCTAATCTTTTTACCTTCTTCAAATATCCTAGGATAATAACTAATGGGAACTTCTTTTATTTTTATCCCTTTCTTTAGTATTTTAGCTGTAATCTCTGGTTCTATAGAAAAATCATCTGCTTTTATGTCCAAATTTTTAAGAATGTCATTTCTAAATAATTTGTAACAGGTTTCCATGTCAGTTATATTGGTTAGATAGATTATTGAAGTCAAAATTGATAATATTCTATTTCCCAAATAAAAAGATAATTTACCTTTTCTGTTCTTTTCTAAGAATCTTGAGCCATAGACAACTTGCCTTTTGCCATCTAATAGCATTTTTATCATCTTTGAATAATCTTGAGGATCATATTCTAAATCAGCATCTTGAAAGATGATAAGGTCTCCTGTAGAATTTTCTATAGCTTTTTTTATACAATAACCTTTCCCCTGGTTTACCTTATTATAAAAAATTATTATATCTCTTGATTTTATATTTTTTAAGAGGTTCTTTGTTCCATCATGAGAATTATCATCAATTATTATTATCTCTTTTTTTAAATTTCCTAGATTTACAGCCAATATCTTCTTTAATATCTTCTTCAAGGTGTCTTTTTCATTGTAGACTGGAATTAATATTGAAAGCTTCATTATAAAGAGAAATTTATATAGTTTAAAAAATGTAGTGATATATGAAAAATAAAATGATAAAAAAGTTTATTGCTTTTTGTATTGTCGGTGTATCTGCAGCACTAGTTGATTTAGGGATATTTAACATTTTATTTAATCTTAATATCTATTTCGTTTTATGTAGGATATTAGCAATTGGATCTGCTTGGACATATGTTTTTACAGTCAACAGAAATTTTACATTCAATTCGAAAGAAAGAATTATTAAAAAACAAGTGTCTAAATTTGTTATAATATACCTCAGTGCAATGACTATAAATGTTTTGGTTAGTTATTTAGTGATAAGAATAACAGGGGAGAATGTTCTTAATGGAAATATAGCTTCAGTTATTGGAATAATTGCAGTGATACCAATCACTTTTTTAGGTTCTATGTTTTGGGTTTTTAAAAACTAGAACTCAGACTTAATTTTCATTCTCCCTTCAACTTCCCTTCAATCACACCCTTCAAATAATCCATATAATCTTTCTTATTATTTATTTTATACCAAACATTAATATTTTCTTCTTTAGTGAATGTTCCGTCTTTATATGTAACTCCAATCCAAAGAGAAGAGCCTGTTGCACCGAACTTTTTAACAAGAACTGAATTTTGAGAAAGCTCTCCATTAATGTGGTCAAAAATAATTTTTCCAGATTTTAATTCATCTGCAAAATAAGTATTCAAAGTTTCTTCTGCTAAATCTCCCATAGTTACACAAGAATAACATTGATTAGTTCCGTGAAAATGATAAACTTCAATTTTTTCTACATCAGAAGAAATTGGAGCCCCTGAAGCTGTAACATTTCCTGTGAAATATTTTGGAATTGTAAATATTAATAATAAAACTACTGCGATTCCAATTCCTGCATAAATATATTTTTTATTCATTATAACAAATTGATAATTATCAATATTTAAAAAGGTTTTGTTTATTTTTCATGATTATTTAATTTATACAAGCTAAATAATAAAAAATGTTTTTACAATAAATTTATAAAATACATAGATTGTTAATTAATATGGTGAAACCAAAAATTTATGCAACAGGAAATGAAACACTTAAAGGAGAATTTAATATTTCGTATTACATTTTTGAAAAGGATAATTCTTTTTTAGATTGGCTTTCAAAGTTGTTGGTTGAAGTCTTTGAAATTCAAAATGGAGAACAACAGGCGAAATTTATCATAAAAAGAAAAGACACTGAAGAGGGGGATTGGATAGAAGATGAAATTTATATAAAAGAAATCAGCAAGATGATTGATTTACATGAAAAGTATCAGAATAAAGGAGAAAGAGTTGATATTTTTTATGGAAAAAATAGAGTTTATGTAACCTTAAAAAAATCAAAAGAAATAAGAAAAAAATTTACCAATTTCATTAAAAAAACAAAAGATTGGATTAAAGTTAAAGAAGTTCAAGAAATTCCTGTCTATGCAAAAAAACAAAAAACAGAAGGGTAATGCCACTAATTAAATTGAAGCCTTTTATCTTTAGTTTTCATATAAAACTACACCTCTAAAATCTTTTATCTTTTCATTTCCATCAATTGCAACGATTAATTCAAAATCATCTCTCCAATCTTCCCATGAGATTAAAACAATTTTTCCTTGTAAAATTTTATTAATTGCTTCTTGTTTAGATAGATAAATTATTTTAGAGTTATGAGAAATTAAATTTTCAGCAATATCTTCTGATAAGTAGGTGTAAATTTCTAAATAAGGTAATTGCGAATAATCAATAAACTTTTTATTATTGGAAACCAAGGTATATCCAGATTCTAAAATTGTTTCTTTAACATCTTTAGATATTTCATATTTTTTTGCTTTTCTACCAATTAATGCTTTGTCTATTTGATGGTTATTTAATGCAGATAATACTTCTGAGGCAGAACCTAATCTAATTAGTTTATAATTTTCTTTTTCTGACAAAGATATGGCTTTTTCTTTCATTGTAGGGCAATAGCCTAATTTTATTTTTTGTTCATTTTGAAGAATAACATTTCCTGTTAAAGAAGGTTTTGTAATTAGCAAGATTGAGATTAGGGTTATTGTTATTATTATGATGATTATTGTTTGAGTTTTCATGGTTTTTATAAAAAAGGAGGGTATTAAAGTTTAACCCTCAACGAACTTGCTTAGGTTTCTGAAGTTCCGACGAGAAATTCCATCCCTTAGTTTTTATTAATTTTATAGACAGTAAAGTTAGAAATCTTAGCAAAATCACTTCATAAAGCTAAGTATATATCCCTCAACAACAATACAACTTATCAGGAGTTTTTCCTTCTTCAATATTGCCAAAAGGATTTCCATATTTATTTATGTGTTCAATCATCTCATTAACTGAATCAGGCTCAATATCTTTTTTTACTAATTCTTTTCTTAAGTCTCTCATTAAGTTTGATAAATCAATTTTTATAGGACAATTTTCTTGACATTGTTTACAGGTTGTGCAAAAGAAAGCTCCATTATTGTAAGCTTCTTTTCCTGATTCTTTAAAAAAAGAAGAAATAACTCCTTTAGCTCCTGAAAAATATTTTGCTCCGTATCTTGTAAATATCTGATGATAAACAGGGCAAAAATTTAAACAAGCTCCGCAATTAATGCAATATAAGAGTTCTTTGAATTCGGTTTCTAATATTTCACTTCTTTTATTATCTAATAATATTAAATAGACTTCTTTTGCTCCTTGTGCTCCTGTGATTAATTTATTTTGAATGTCTGCTGTTTTGCTTGGTCCTGAAATTATGCTAACATAAACAGGATAATCCTGTCCTGTTCCAAAAACTCCTGCTGATTTTACTATCCTTAAAGCATCTTCTCGTGATTGAACAATTTTTTCAAAACTTGTTAAAATAATATGCTTGTCTGGAATCCGAGAAGTTAAAGAAATATTTCCTTCGTTTTCTAAAATAAAAATACTACCATCTGAACTGATTATATTTGCTCCTGTAATGCCTACTTTTGATTTGTAGATTTTTTCTCTTAAATATTCTCTAACAAAATTAGCAATTTCTTCAGGAATTGGTTTAATCTCTTTTCCTAATTTCTCTTTAATTTTTTTAGAGATTTGCTCAGGAGTTAAGTTTACTGCTGGAAGAACTGGATGCAAATCCTCACCTTCAAAAATCTGGATAATAAAATCTCCTAAGTCGGTTTCAATTAATTCTTTATCTTTTAATTCCTCATTTAAATTAATTTCATTAGCAGTATTTGATTTTGATTTAATCACTAATTTTTCTTTTTCAATAATCTCTCTAATCTTTTTGTTTGCTTCTGTTGAATCTTTTGCTTCAATAACTTTAATTCCATTTTTAGTTAAATTTTCCATAGTTTTTTTCTTTAATTCTTTAATATTATTAATTGAATCCTTTTTTATTTTTCTTAATTCTTCTCTAAACTTTTCTTTTTCTTCTTCACTTAAAATTTTGTCTCTTTTTTCTTTGTAAGAATACATTATAGGCAAGACTATTCTTTGTGTTTCTTTATTCTCTTTTATCTCTTTAGTTAGATTAATGTTTTTCATTTTTTAGATTCCTCAAACAACTCACTCAATTCTTTAACTTCTAAGTCCTTTGAATTTTCTTTTAAATGTAAATAACACATAGGGCAAGAAGTGCACAGAATTTTTGCCTTTGTTTCTTTTGCCATACTAACTCTTTCTTTAGCAATAGAATTAGCAAGTTCTGGCTGATTTGACTTAACCCCACTTCCACCCCCGCAACAAAAAGAATAATTTTTTGAGAGTTTCATTTCTTTTAGATTTCCAGATTTTTTTATTATATCTCTTGGTTCTTCATAAATTCCCTCATATCTTCCTAAATGGCAAGGGTCATGATAAGTAATATCAATTCCCAGTATTTTAGGATTAATCTTTCCTTCTTTAACAGCTTTTGAAATTGTTTGGGTGATATGTTCAACTTTAATGTCCCATTTTTCAATTAATTTAGGATAATTTTTATTAAACATATGAAAACAAGCAGGGCAAGAAGTAATTATTTTTTTAACACCTCTGTCTTTGAATAGTTTAAAATTCTTTTCAGTCAGTTCTTTTGTTTCTTTTTCATGTCCTGCATTTAAAACAGGATTGCCACAACATAATTCTAAATCTTTTAACATGATAAAATCTATTCCAATTTTATTAAGAATTTTCTTATAATTTTCTTCTAAATCCTTTGCTACAAATTTTGTCAAGCATCCTGGATAATAAAGAGTGTTTCCTGCGAATAAATTTAGGAATGACATTTTTTACCTCTGATATATTGAGGGATGTCAATGTTTATAAGGGTTTTGTTTGATTTTTAGGTGCATTAACTGGTCTTTTTTCTTTCAGTAGGTTTTTAAGCTTATAATTAATAATATTTTTATGGATAAAGAATGTGCAAAATTAGAAGTAGAAAACCTAAGATGAAAATTGATTTAGTAAAATCACAACAAGAAAGTTGGGAAAAATTTATAGGAAGCCAAAAAGCTATATCTTAAAATAATCAAAGAATTAGATAACGAATTCTATACTCAAGAACCGAGAAGAAGAAAACATAGAACATTTCACCAAAAGTTTCTCTTGGAAACATTCAAAAAATATGAAAAAATGATTAAGGAATTAGAGGATAAAAAGTTGAGAAGATTTTAAAGTAAGACTTATAAAGTTTGTTTACTACTTTTTTATAGAGTAAAAAAGTACCTATAAAGATAATAAATGTTTAAATAGGGGGAAAGATTAAATAAACATGGAACTAATATCATTAAAACAGGTTTCTCAGGAATCTAAGGTTTTATTATTAAAAGAATTAGGATATACTTCAGATGGGGAATTTGTTTTAGATTCTAAAGGAAATAAGATTTTAGACAGATATTTGGAAATTCCAGTTAGGGTTGAAAATATGGTTATTTTACCAGGAAGTGAAATTATACTCGATGATAATGAACTAAGCATCTCTAAATATCTTGAGGAGTTTGGAGATGTCATATGACCCAATAGAAAGTGTAGCAAAAGGTGCAACAGAAGAGTTTCTAAAATGGGGAGAGAACTTAATAAAAAAATTTGTTTCTAAATTTAAAGAAAAAGAACTTGCTTTTATACAAGATGAAAAGACTATAAAGAGTTAAAGAACAATATCGTTCAGGTGAATTATCTTTTTATAAAGAATATATTGATGATAAAGAAATGTTATTTTTATTAAAAATGGGTTTAACTTTAAGAGGCTTGGAAAAAGATAAAGAGGAGGAAAGAAAACAAAATCTAAGAACAAAAATTTTCAATAAATACGAAGTTAAAGGGTTGCACATTGCCCAATTTGTGGAAAATGGGATTTTAAATAGGTATATCGGAATTTTAATAGATGATATTGTTTCTCTTGATAAATTTAAAAAAGACATTCTACAAATTTTAAATAATATAGAGAAACATGTTTTGTTTGTAAAAGGAAATGATAATGAAAGAGAAGTTATTAAACAAGCTACAATTATTATAAGTTCCCATCATTCAATGATTTTTATTGTTTCTGGATGGGGACCTGCAGCAAAAATGGTTCGGAATTGCGAGGAACGATTAAAAGAACTATTAACTAACTATGGATTGGAAAAAATGAGCAGGGGTGAAAGGGAAAATTTATTTTTTAAAAGAATTATTAAGACATAAAGTAAAAAAGAAGTTATTGAAAAATTTTAAATTTCTTCGCGAAGCAAACTATCCATTCTTAAGTCAACCCTTATATCCACCCCCCGACTGAATTCAACAAATATACTGCAAGTCCAATCATTACTATTCCTGCTCCAAGCCTCATATATTTTTTATTCCCTTCAACCCAGTTAGTTATCTTTTCTGTTTTTGTTCCATAATAAGCAACTAAAACCATTACTAATAAAGGAAGTATAAAAATAAAATTGTAAAGCAATAAATAAGGTATGCCAAAGGTTTTATTGATGTGCATTAAACTTAAAATTGCTAAATAAATTCCACCGGTGCAAGGAAGTTCTACTAATGCCACAATAATACCCAATAGGATAACTGCCCAAAGAGTTCCCTTTTGTGTGATTCTTTCTAAAGTTGGTTTCATACTTACTGGAATTCTTAATGAAACTCCTTTTCCATACCAGAAGAAATCTTTTATTTCAATTAGTCCTCCAATAAAGACCAAAATTCCTGCGAGGATTATTATGTAATTCATTACTCCAGAAAATTCTGTGATGATTTTCATAATTCCTAAACCTGCTAAAAAATAAACTAAAAATATTATGAAAACATAAATCAACCCATATTTTAATGCTCTTTTTGAAGATGCCATTGAAAGCATTGTAGCAAGAAGAAATATTAAAACTCCAAAAGCACAGGGATTTATTGAATCAATTAAGGCAGCAACTATTATTGCTCCAAGTGTAAGTGATTGTGAATTAGGATTATCAGAAGAAATACCTTCAGTTTTAATCTCTTTCATAGGATTACAGGTTGTGATAGCTTCTTTTAAATTATTGATGATTGGAGAATCTCCTATAAAATATGAATAACCTTTTTGACATTCAATTACTAAAAATGGAACTCCTCTTTGGTATTGATTTATTCCTAATTCATCTGCAAAATGAGTATATTTATCTCTATTTTCCTGATTATTATAAACCTCTAACTGATAAACATTAACATTCTCAATCTTATCTACTTCTTCTAAGATTCCAGAATCTTTTACATTTTCACAATGAGGACATCCAACTCCCCAGAAAAAATAAATGTTTTTTTGATTATCTTCTGGCAATTCTTGTGCAGATACATTAATGATTAAACTAATCAGCAAAACCAAAAATAATGTTAATGCTAAGTTTCTTTTTTGTATTTTTTTTGTTATCATCTTAATTTTTATAGTTTGAAACTCCTTATAAAGATTGGTTTCAAAAAATGAAACCTTATTCAATAAACAGTTTTTTTAAGTTAGTCTCAAGGATTAATTTATTAGTCATGCCATTTTTTTCTTTTTTCAAAATATTTTTCTCTTCCATCTTGGAAATTATTCTGGACATTTTAACTTTGTCTATGTTAAGTGATCTAGATAAAGAGCTTTGGTTTATTTCTCCCCCATTATCTATAATCTTTTTTAATATCTTTTGAT
>CAYUZV010000017.1:10106-11350 GCA_964448605.1 Candidatus Woesearchaeota archaeon | reverse complement strand
TAATTTCAGAAGGCAATCCTATTTTGACAAACTAGATTAATTTATGCGCAAGCGCTCAAAAACCAAAACACTTAAAAACCTTTTTGCATATAATTTATAAATCTTGCTAAATATTTATATATAAAATGGTTGGAAATGTTAAAAGATGTCCCGAGTGTGGAAGTGTAAGTTTGACTTGGGATGAACAACACGGAGAAGTTTTCTGTAATGATTGTGGAACAGTTATTGAAGAAAAAATGGTAGACACCTCTCAAGAACTCCAGGGAAGTTTTGATTCTGGAGAAAAAAAAGGCAGAGGCGGTGCACCTCTTTCAATGCAAAAATTTGACAAAGGTTTAACTACAAATGTCGGAGAAATTTCAGACATATACAAACTCGATGCTGGAAACACTCGTAAATTTCTAAGATTAAAAAAATGGCAGGAAAGAGTAAGCACAAGCATTGAAAGAAATTTAAGATTAGCAATGACAGAACTTCGTAGAGTTGCATCATTTCTAAATCTTCCAGAAGTTGTCAAAGACGAAGCATCAAGAATTTACCAGTTTGTTTTACAAAGAGGATTAGTTAGAGGCAGAAGCATGGAATCTGTAATCGCTGCCTGTATCTATGCTGCTTGCAGAAGTTATGACATTCCAAGAACACTCGACGAAATCTCAGCTGCATCAGATATTGAAAGAAAAGAAATCGGAAGAACTTACAGATTCATTATAAAAAAATTAGGAATAAAAGTAACTCCCAGCTCACCTAAAGACTACATCCATAGATTTGCATCAGTTTTAAAATTAAATCCAAAAACTCAAAACGAAGCACTAAGAATTTTAAAAAAAGCAGAAGGAAGTGAATTAACATCTGGAAGAGGCCCTGCAGGAATTGCAGCTGCAGGACTTTATGTAGCAGCACTATTAAACAATGAAAAGAAAACTCAAAGAGAAGTCGCAGATGTCGCAGGAATCACAGAAGTCACAATAAGAAACAGATACAAAGAACTTCTCGAAAAATTAGGATTAGAAGACAAACTAAAAATCAAAGAAGCTGAAGAAAGAGCAAAAAAGAAAGGATAATTCTAAATTTTCCAGATTAGTTACTTTTTTATACCCTATTTCCATGGATTTTTTAATGCAGGGATGCCGGAGTGGTCAAACGGGGTAGGTTTAGGACCTATTGGCTCAGTGCCTACAGGGGTTCGAATCCTCTTCCCTGCATATAATATTGAGCAAAGCGAAATATTACTTAAGAGAATTCTA
>CAYUZV010000017.1:0-10006 GCA_964448605.1 Candidatus Woesearchaeota archaeon | reverse complement strand
TATGCAATTTGTGTTTCAGAGAATTAAAAAATTCTCTGAACCTCTTCCCTGCATATAATATTGAGCAAAGCGAAATATTACTTAAGAGAATTCTAATGCATACAGGGGTTCGAATACAACAAATTGCTATGCAATTTGTGTTTCAGAGAATTAAAAAATTCTCTGAACCTCTTCCCTGCATACAAATTAATTAAATCAAAAATTTTTTAAATCCTACTTATCCAAACCAGTAACTCTCATAAAATCCCTGCCATAAAATTCTCCTAACCCCCCCATTCGCGATTCAATCTCATTAAACCTATGTGTCAAATCTTTACCAGGATAAACAAGAACAGGAACAGGATGTGCACTATGTGCCTTCATCTCACAAGGAGTCGAATGGTCACAAGTAACAACAACTCTCAAAGGATTCTTTTCAATAAACTTAACTAAAAACCCAAAAAACTTTTTATCAATAATCTCAATCATTTTTTTCTTATCATACGGCTTATTATCATGCCCAGGAACATCTGTCTCCTTAAACTGAATATAACAACCAGTAAAATCTGAATGATTCTTCTGAATACTCTGAATAGCAAAATCAATACTCTTTTTAAGCCCTTTATACAAATTCTCATAAACATCAATATCTCTCAATTCAGGATATGGAAATGAAAAATTAGTCATTCCAGATAATTTCGCAATTCCAATTTCAAGAGGCATTGAATTTATTGACATCCATCTACGATACTGCTTTATCTTAGGTTTCTCAATACCACCACCCCTTAAAAAAACAAAATTCGCTGGAAAAAGCCCTTTTTCCTTCCTCTTTAAATTAACCGGATGATTATTCAAAACCTTAAATGCCTGAGCCACAAAATCATTCAAAACCTTTGCAGAATATTCAGAATTCTCATCATTATCCAAAGATTCAGAATAATGAAATCTCTTTTCTTTTTTACCTCCTAATTCACTATCTATACTAGAAATATTATCAGAAAATCCTCCTCTCAAAACCAATGCACCCCTATGCTGAATAGTCGCCCTAAACTCAAACTTACAAGGAAGTTTAACATTTTTATTCAATGAATCTGCAAGTTCCTTCGCCTCCTTATTAGTCAATGTCCTTCCTGCCCTTCTATCAATAACTTTCTTATTTTTCAAATTATCAATAGTTCCAAAATTAGCCCTTAATGCCAAATCACCTCTCTTCAATTTAAAACCAGCACCAACTGCTTCAAAAATCCCCCTTCTGCAAATCCTAAAATCATTTCCAAAAATACTTATCAAAGAATTATCACTTCCAGGAACAATCCTATCATTAATCGGGTGCATAAATCCCATCATCCCTTTTTTAACCAAAGAATCCAAATGAGGAGTATGTGCAACATCAAACGGAGTCTTACCATCAAACTTAGAAATAGACAAATCACTCGCTCCATCCAAAACAATCAATATCTTTTTCATATCCATCCAAAGAAACAGAAGTATATAAACTTTTTAAATAAAAATTATCTATTAATTAATGGACAAAAGTTTTTTTGATAGAAATCCTGAAATCGTAGCAAAAGAATTACTAGGAAAAATACTCATAGTAAACAACCTTCGTGCAAGAATAGTTGAAACAGAAGCATACTTCGGAGAATACGATCCTGCAAGCTGGGCAAGCAAAGGAGACAACAAGGTAAGCAGAATGATGAATGAAGAATTCGGAAAAATACTAATCTATAATGTTCACAAATATAAAATGTTAAATTTTGTAACAGGCAAAATCGGTCAAAAAGGTGCAGTCCTCATAAGAGCAGTTGAACCCTTAAACTTTCAGGCAAAATGCACTGGTCCCGGACTTCTAACAATCGCCCTCGGAATTAATGACAAATTCCACGGATGCGAAATAGGAAAGAAAATAAAATTAGTAGACTGTAAGGAAATAATTGAAAACATTGCAAAAACATCCAGAATCGGTGTCAGACAAGACCTTGAAAAACCATTAAGATTTTATATTAAAAACAATAAATATATAAGTAAAAAATGAAAGTTGCAATTCTATTTTCAGGAGGAAAAGATAGTTGCTATGCCTGCTATCTTGCAAAAAAAGAAGGCTATAAAATATCCTGCTTGATAAGCATCATTAGCAAAAATCCTGAAAGTTTCATGTTTCACGCACCTTCTATAAAAAAAGTCAGAGAACAATCAAAAACAATGAACATTCCCTTAATCACAATAAAAACAGAAGGAAAAAAAGAAAAAGAACTAAAAGACTTAGAAAAAGCAATAAAAAAAGCAATAAAAAAATATTCAATAGAAGGGATTGTAACCGGTGCTGTTGAAAGCATTTATCAATCTTCAAGAATCCAAAAAATATGCAATAAATTAAAAATTGAATGCTTTAATCCCTTATGGCAAAAAAACCAAATAGAATTATTACAGGATTTAGTTAAAAACAAATTCAGAGTAATTATAACAGGAGTTTTTGCATATCCCTTAAATCAAAAATGGCTTGGAAAAAAAATTGACAAAAAATTTCTCTCTGAAATAAAAATATTAAATGAAAAATATAAAATAAATCCTGCTGGAGAGGGTGGAGAATTTGAAACTTTTGTTTTAGATTGTCCTCTTTTCAAAAAGAAATTAAAAATCAAAAATTTCAAAGATTCTGGTGAAAAAAACAGCTGGAAAAGAGAGGTGGAAATATGATACTTCTAATAAACCTCTGCAAAGAAAAACTACACGAATATGAATTCGTAAAACCAATTGAGAATATTCTAAAAAATAACAAAATAAAATATCTAAAAAAACATTATAAAAAAATAAAAAAAAGAGATTTGAAAAAAATAAAAAAAATAATAATTTGCGGAACAAGTCTCAAAGATTCTGATTATATCAAAGACATAAACTGCTTTAGATGGATAAATGACTCAAATAAATCAATTTTAGGAATTTGTGCTGGAATGCAGATAATTGGATTAGTTTTCAATGGAAAAATTCAGAAAAAAACAGAAATAGGATTTTATGATGAAATACTTAAAAAAGAATTTCTAAAATTAAATAATTCAATTAAAGTTTACTCTCTCCATAATTACTATGTAAATTTCAACAAATTAAAAAATTTTGAGATTTTCAATAAAGGCAAAATACCTCAGGCAGTAAAACACAAAGAAAAAGAAATTTATGGAGTCTTATTTCATCCAGAAGCAAGGCAGAAAGATTTAATAAAGAATTTTTGTTTGTTATAATATGACTCAGGAATTTGAATTTCACAGAGAAAAATTAGACAATGGAATAACAGTTATTTTTGAAAAAAGAAAAATACCTGTAATTGCAAATTCAATTTCAGTCAAATTCGGTTCTCAATATGAAAATCTTGATATAAAAGGAATAAGTCATTTTATTGAACATCTTGTTTTCAAGGGAACAAAAAAAAGAACAGTAACAGAAATTGCAGAAGATATTGAAAAAAAAGGAGGAGTTTTAAATGCATTTACAGGCGAAGAAATAACCTGTTTCTGGAATAAAATTCCAAGCAAACATTTTGAAACTGGAATTGACTTAAACAGAGACCTGGTTCTAAATCCTTTATTTGAAAATAAATCATTAGAAAGAGAAAGAAAAGTAATCCTTGAAGAAATAAAAATGTATCACGACAATCCAGGAACTCATGTTCTTGAAAAAATGAAAGAAATGCTTTTCAAAAGTCCTTTTAATATTCCCATACTCGGAACTTCCGAAAGTGTTTTAGGATTATCAAGAAAAAAAATTTTAGAAACTTTTAATTCATCTTACAAAAGCAATAATATGATTTTTTGTGCAGTAGGAAATGCAAATTGGGAAGAAGTTTTAAAAGAAGCAAAAAAATTTCCAAAAACAAAAGGAGAAATAAAAAACATTCCAATAAAAATCTCTCATGGAGAATCAATTGAAAAAAGAAAAGGAATTGACCAAGCTCACATGGTTATGGGATTTCACATGCCAAAACTAAATGACAAAAATCGATACACAGCAGAAGTTTTCAATTCAATTTTAGGAGGTGGAATGAGCAGTCGTTTGTTTCAGGAAATAAGAGAAAAAAGAGGGCTTTGTTATGCAGTCAAAAGTGACTTAGAGCAATCAAAAGATTATGCTTATGAAATTGTTTATGTAGGAACAGTTAAGGAAAAAATTAAACAAATAAGAGAACTCATTCTTAAAGAAATAAAAAAATTAAAAAACCTGAACCAAAGAGAATTAAACGAAGCAAAAGAAAGATTAATAGGACTAAGACAAATAAGCAAAGAAAAATGCGATTCAACAATGATGGAACTACTGCAAGAAGAACTTGCAGGCAATGCAGAAAATTATCATAAATACCACGACAAAATAAACTCTGTTAAATTAGAGAATTTAAAAGAACTGATAAAATTAAAAGGGCATAGTTTTGTCGCACTTGTTCCTGATGAATAAATTCCTTATTTTAAAAACTAAATAAAAGATTCTCCAACCTCTAATATTCTAAAAACTCCCACACCCTCAAAACAACAATTACAAAAATAAAAAAAATTAAATTTATTTAAAGACCTTTATCAAAGCCCAAACACCGCAAAGTGCAACAATCCAATAAACTATATCTGTAACCGTAGGCCAGCTCCCAAATATCTTAGCAACTAAATCCCATCCAAATGTGGCAAGACCCCAATTTATAGCTCCGATTGCTGAAATTGCCATAGCAGTTTTATTATACCAAGCCATTTTAACCTCCTTTTCTAATATATTATAGAAAAAGCTATTTAAATAAGTTTTGTTTTTCAATTTATGGAAATAATCCGAATAAGACTAATAAGTTCTGAAGAAACAGAAGGTTGTGAAAAAGCACCCATTGAAATTTTAAAATCACTTAGAAAAATAAAAACATCAGAATCTGAAAATGAAATTGATGTTGACAAATTAAATCTAGAAGAAATCCATATTAACTTAGAAGACAAAAAAGAAGCAAACCACTTAATCTATGAAAATTCCAAAGAAAGTTTTGAAAAAAATTTCAAAACCTTTTTCATAGGAGGTGACGGAAGCATCTGCTATCCTATTTCAAATGCATTTAACAAAATTGAAGAAAATCCTCTGCTGATTATTTTTGATGCTCATGGAGATTGCAAAAACACTGAAGGAATTAATAACAAAAACTGGCTAAGAAAATTAATTGAAAAAGAATTTGACGGAAAAAAAATAGTTCTAATAGGAAGCAGAAACTTAAGTTTAGAAGAAAGAAATTTTATAAAAAAAGAAGGCATCACCCTAATCAAACTAGATTTAATTCAAGAAGATATTAATGAAGTCTGTGATTTAATAATGGAAAGAGCAAGAACCTCATCAGGATTTTTCATAAGCATAGATATTGATTGTGTTGACCCTGCATTTGCACCCGGAGTAACCAATCCTGAACCTGGAGGACTAAGCTCTCGAGAAATAATTTACTTTATCAAAAGATTAAAACTATTAAATAATTTCAGAGGAGCAGACATCAATGAAACAAACATCTCAAAAGACCTAAATGAAATAACAATCAAATTAAGTGCAAAACTACTAAGCGAGATGATATAACCAATCACAAACAACCTTAAATAATTCAAATACATTCTATTATTAATGAAAAGATGTTTTATTGCACTGGATTTACCTCCAGAAGTAATCAATGAAATTGAAAGAATCCAAAGCGAAATCCGAATAAGAGATTTAATCAATGGAAAATTTACAGAACTAAAAAACCTGCATTTAACTTTAAAATTTTTAGGAGAAATAGAAGATTCTCAAATTGATTTAACACTAAAAAGATTAGAAGAAATTCAACTTCCAGAATTTGAAGTTTCTCTGGAAGAAACAGGAGTTTTTTCAAAAGAATTTATAAGAATTATCTGGATAAAACTTGCTGGTGCAGAAAAACTACAAAAAGAAATTGACAGTGTTTTAGAAGGAATCTTTGACAAGGAAACCCGATTTATGGGCCACATAACAATAGCAAGAGTCAAAAATATAAAAGACAAAAAAGAAATATTAGACTTTTTAGAAAACTTAGAAACAAAAAAACTAACCTTCAGAATAAAAAACTTCTCCTTAAAAAAATCCGAACTCTCACCTTCAGGCCCCATTTATACAGATTTAAAAAAATATAGTCTAAAAAGTTAATCTGCTTTTATAAGATTTTCGGTTTTAAATGAATATTTTATGTTATAGTTTAATTTATATATTGAAAAAAGATATTATTATTTTAATGGAAACATTAAATAAAGAATATCTTGATAATCTAATCGACATACATGCAGAAGAAATAATAAGAAGACCCTATCCAATTGAAACTGGTTGGGGAATTTCACTATCTGCTAAAAAACCAAAGCATGTTTATGTTCTTGGAAAAAATCCCAAAAATGTAGATTATGTAAGAAAAGGTTTATTAAAAAAGATTAAAAGGATAAATACAAACAGAGTTGATATTATTGGAGGAGGTTATGAGGACATAGATGGAGATTATGTAATCAATACAGACTAACTCTCCAAAATACTCTTAAAATCTCCTGACTTAGATTTAAGAATTTCACTTAATTCTTCTTCATCTGCCTTAAAAATTGACAACAAATTAGGAAACTTCTTTAAAAGTTTTTCAGCAGTCACAGGTCCAACTCCTGGAAAAGACTCCAATATATAAGATTTCAATTCAGAATCAGATTTTGGAATTCTTGAATGAAGCGAAATCTTAGAGCTCGGTTTGGATTGTTGTTTTGCAAGTGTAATTAAATACTTGGATGTTTCAGAACAATCAACACTCTGAATAACTGAGATTCCATAATTAAGAGAAACCGACAAAATAAAACCTCTCAAAGCCTTGGAAATATTTGAATTCTCACTCAAAACCTCTTCCAAATCTCCTTCAATAATCAAAATCTGCTTCTTATACTTTTTCATCTGAACAAGTTGTTGAACAAGTCTCTTATTAATCATTGAAGAAATCAAATCAGAAACACTCTTTCTCTCAATAGCAATATTTCCAATAAGATAATCTGCAATTTTAAGAGATTTAACCTCTAATCTAACTTGCCTTGAAGAATAAAGTTCTGAAATCACCAATGAATTCTTTTCATGAACATCTGCAACAATCAAAGGAGTCTTAGAAACTCTTGACCTCCCTCCCCTACCTTTTCCAGATTTCTTAAAAATATCATAAAGCATTAAAGAAATAATCTAACTCCAATAAAAAGTTTTTGGTTTAAGCAGTATCTCCGATATTTATAAATAAACTTTGTAATTTCTATTTTGAAAAGGGTTTTGACTTTAACTAAATCTTAAAAATAACAAAGTCAAAATCCGAGTTTCGTCGATAGACGAATTCGGTGGGAAACGAACCATTTTGCGAGAAGTAAAAATAAGAAAATAACGAGCAGGATTGTGAGCCATGAATTACAAGGTAGTAAAAATTCATCAGAGATACTCTTATTGATAAATTCGACCATAGGAAATGTAAATGTCCGAAGGACTAGAGAAAGGCTTATTTTTTGTTTCTTTTTTCTAAAAAAAAGATAGAAATAATCTTTAAGGGTAGAAAAATTTAATCATAGAAAAATTTAAATATTGCCTTTCTCTTGGTATATTAAGGTAACAGGGATTGCCTTAAGTCTTCGGACATCCTGCTATGTATCCCAGCTGTGTCTAACACTGGGAATTTTTAAAATGGTAAGAGTTTCAGTGTATATTGATGGTGCTAATTTTTATGGTGGTTTAACTTCCATAAATAAAAATTTTAGTGATCTAAATTTTGATTTTAAAAATTATGTAAAATATTTATGCAAACAAGATAAGTTAGTTAGAATCTATTACTACAATGCTCATATAAAAAAGAAAATAAATGATAAAATATGGGCTAAACAAAAAGTTCTCTTTGATAGATTACATAGACTGAAGAATTTTTGGGTTAGATTATGCACAAGAAAATCTCGTTTAGATATTCTCGGAGAAGAATTTCATACAATTAAGGGAGACGATATATTTTTAGCATTAGATATGATTGAAGATTGTTATAATAACAAAATCGACAAAGTTATTCTAATCTCTGGAGATGGAGATTTTACAGAATTATTAAAGAGAGTTAAAAAGAAAAATAAAGGGATTGAAGTTTGCTATTTCAAGAATTGTGTCTCAAAAATTTTATTAAATCAAGCTGATAAAATTCATTTGATTAATAAAAAAATTACAAATAAGTTTTTTTATAGGGATAAAAAGAAGATGAAATAATCTTGGGGATGGGAAAACAAAGGGTTTTGAAGTTTAGTTTTAACATCACCAAAACCTTCGGATTTGAACCTGCACATAAATGTGCAGGTTGCATTGGTTTACTTGAAAATCATGGATTTTCAATGTCCCAAAAAATCTTAGATTTTTTGAATGGTGAGTCAGAGTAAAATACAGATGCAAAGCATCTGATTGCACTATAAAATAGTGCAGTTTTATTTTACTCTGAATAAATTATTGAAATTGTAATAATATACAAAATTAAAATCACAAGAGTTAAGACCAATGGACTTTTAATTAAGCCATGAGTCCAGCAATCTATTTGAGTATGGCACCCATTGCAATATCTGCAGTCAATTTCTGGTGTTGGTACACAATCAACACAAAATGTTAAAGAAGAAAATATAATAAAGATGACTGCGATAATTATGAAAATAATATTAGGGGCTGATAGTAATAAGGATTTTAATTTTGTATTCACAATCTAACTAAGAAATAATTAGTATAAATATCTTTCGAGCGAGGGGCAAATTGTAATTAACATCAGGCTTAACTGAAGTCGTGAACACTCAAAAAAATTCTCCTCGTGAAACAGAGCTGAGAATTTTTCCAGAGCTGAAATTGAATTTGGGTGTAGTGAGGTGCAACCGAACGAAACTCTTTAAGCCCTGTTCTATTCTCCCGTTAGGGGATTGGATTTTAATGCAATGTTCAGACAAAGCCGAAAAATCCAATATTGTCGGCACTATTTTTATTTTCTTAAGAGGTTGTCTTCGCTTTTTTGCTTCTTTTTTCTAAAAAAAGGTTTCAGTTAAATTTATATATAAATGAAAGATTTATTCTATTATGAAAAAGAAAAAAGAGGTTAAAAAATCAGGAAAAAAACAAACAGAATTTTTTGAAGATACTGGGAAAATTCCAAAATATTTCGCAAAAGACATTATGATTAAACCTATTTTTTTAAAAAAAGATGATGAAACCAAAAGAATTCTAAAAGAATTAAAAAATGAAAATATAAACGAATGCATCGTTGTTGATAACCAGGGAAAATTCTTCGGAGAGATTAATACAGGAGATATAATAAAATTATTTTTACACCAAGTAAATCTTGAACCTCTTGTTCAGACATTAAATATCGGTTATAGAAGGGAATTTTTATACCTAAAAGCAAAAGATTTAGTAAACAAACATAAAAATACAGTCACCTTAGAAACTCCAATAAATAAGATAATTAAACTCATATATAAAAAAGAGTTTAATTATTTGCCTGTTGTTGATAAAGATAAAAAAGTTTTAGGAGTTATTACACCAAACAGCATAATAAACTTTTTAAGAGATAAATAGAGTTATTTCTTATCTTTTTGAAGAAATCAAAAATTAAGATTAACAATAATCCAATTTAGCAGTGACATGGTTTTAAATATTTTATTCAAGGAAGTTAAACAATCAAAAAATCTATCCTATCCTGCATTCTCCCTCCACAAAACTCAAATATATTAAAATATCACCAAAACCTTCAATTTTGAACTGAACATAAATGTGCAGATTGCATTGGTTGACTGCACTATAAAATAGTGCAGTTTTATTTTACTCTGAATAATCAACTTCGTTAAGTATAGGGGAATACTAAACTTCTGTTTGATTTTCCTCTCTTTTTTTAAAGTGATGTCCTAAAAAATTATAATAATTTGTTATATATCCAAGCAAAAATTATTGTCAATATAAAACCATCAACAAATCCATAAACAGCACCCAATATAACTCCTAACCAAGATAG
>CAYUZV010000016.1:2163-12414 GCA_964448605.1 Candidatus Woesearchaeota archaeon | reverse complement strand
TAAAACCATCAACAAATCCATAAACAGCACCCAATATAACTCCTAACCAAGATAGAGAATATCCTAAAAAACCATAGATGCTCACAATTAAATTATTATATTCTAGAAAGAATCCAAAAATTCCTAAAAGAGTTGTAAACGAAATACAGATTGCTGTTACAATTCCTCCTGCAATTCCAAATTTGAGCACATTAAGTTTTCCAAACTTTTCTTTCATATTTTTTACCTCCTTTTAATTCCTCTCTGAACTTTCTGCCTGTGTTTCTTCTTTTTTGCATTTTACCTTTTATCTTTCTCCACATTAGGATGTTTATGCCCCACTCCCAATCTTTCTTTTAAAATTTTTAATTCCTTTGCTCTTTCTTTTTGATATATTTTATCATTCTTTTTTGCTGTTTCAACTAATTTTGCAGTATATTCTCCTCCCAAAAAATGAGGAAGAATTACATAACTTGCCCCTGCATCATATAATTCCAAAGCATCCTCAATTTGTCTTCCAGTTAAAAGAACTATTGGTTTTGCTTTATTCCTTTCTAAAACATCCAAGATTAAAAGGTTTGTTTCTTTTTCAGGAATTGTTGATACAATCACAGAAGACTTGCAAACTCCCAAATCCTCTAAAAATTCCGAATCATCTACATCTCCATAAATTGCACTAATTCCATTGTTTTGTAAATCTTTAACAACCTTAGGATTATAATCTACCACCAAAAAATTCTTAGTCACTTTTGAAAATGCCTTTATTATTGAAAATCCTATCCTATTATACCCTAAAAGAATATAATCATAATTCTTCCTAGGAATATTCTTTTCTTTAACTCTTTTTCTTTCAAAAATTGTTAAAAATCTAGAGAGTTTACTAAATATTACATCTGAATAAATTATCATATAAGTTGAGCCTGCAATAGTCAACAGTCCTATTATTGTAACAAAAGATAAAATTTCCTGTGTTAATGCACCAGTTTTCACACCTAATGCAATTAGAATTAATGAAAATTCAGAAATTTGAGCAACAGTTAAACCTGCCATAAATCCTGTTTTTTTACTGTATCCTAAAATGCCCATTAAAACCATTACAATCAAAGGATTGCCAATCAAAATAAATACTGAAAAGATTATTGCTGGAATAATTAAATGAGTTATGTCTCCAAAAGCCATTTGACTTCCTAAAATTATAAAAAAAGAAATTATAAAAAAATCCCTTAGAGGTTTTAGTTTTGAACTAATTTCAAAACTATAAGGAGAAATTGAAAGCATAATTCCTGCGATTAATGCACCCACCTCAATAGAAAAACCTGCATAAAGGAATAAAAGAGAAAGACCAAATCCCCAGGAAATAGCAAATACAAATAAAAACTCTTGAGATTTTGCAAAAAAGTCACTTAATCTCGGAAGAACATAATAACTAAATGGAATTAAAATTATAACTAAAACAATTCCCTTTACAATTGTTGAAAAAAGAATATTACTTGCTCCTGTTCCACTTGCCAATGATGAAACAACAATTAAAATTAAAATAGCAACTAAATCCTGAACCAATAAAAATCCTATTGAAATCTTTCCATAAAGTTTTTCTAAAGCATCTTTATCAGAAAGCAATTTCATTATAATAATTGTTGAAGAAAATGTCAAAGCAATTGCAATATAAATTGAAGTTATTGAAGAGAACCCCATCATTATACCAATAAAATAACCAATTAAAGAAGTAAACAATATTTGTCCAATTCCAGTAACTAAAGAAACCTTACCAACTTCCTTTATTACTCTTGGAGATAAGTGCAATCCTACTATAAACAATAAAAAAGCAATCCCCATTTCAGAAAAAACCCTTAAAGTTCCACTTTCCTGAATTAAATTAAAAACAAATGGGCCCACTAAGATTCCAGATAAAATATAACCAATTATTAAAGGTTGTTTAAATAATCTTATAATTACAGACACCCCTAAAACAATCAAAATTATAAGTCCAAATTGTATAAATGAATCAAACATTTTTCATCTCTTTTATTTATTATTTGCTTTAATATTAAAAAATATTCCTTACTTATAAATTTATTGAATAAAATGAGATTGGGACAAAATTAGCTGAACAGGTACAATAGATTATGCCAGATTCCTCTACAGAATAAAACTGTATCTATTCTATCTTCTCTTTTTTGTCTCACTTTATCTCCAAACATTTTCTTATCTTGAGCAAATCCATTTATTAATTCTAAAATTATTATATGAATGTGGTTTAAGAGTTTCAGAACTTGCAAATCTTAAAAAACAAGATATATACTTAAACCAAAATCTAATTCATATAAAATTAGCAAAAGGAAAAAAAGATAGACTTGTAAAAATTCCAGATTCATTAAATGAACCTCTCAAAAATTATTCAAATCTCTTAGAAAACGACATTTTATTTCCCTCTGCAAGGAGTGGAAAACTTACAACAGCAACAATACAAGCAATATTAAAAAACTCTGCAAAAAAAGCAAACATCAAAAAAAGAGTATACCATCATTTACTAAGACATTCTTTTGCTACACATTTGCTCGAACAAGGAACAGATTTAAGATTAATTCAAAAATTTTTAGGATATCCGAATATTAAAACAACCCAAATATATTTAAAGGTCTCTAACCAACCAATTAAAAATATAAAAAGTCCACTCGACTCATTATAATATGGAAAAAGAAATCACAAAAATTATGAAAGAAAATCCAGTTAAATGGACAAAGCTCTTAAAAAAAGACCTTTCATTATTTACCCAACAAAAAAGACTTATAGAATCTCAATTAAAATCAAGCAAGGAACTTTTCACAAAAAGATTTGGAAAAGAAAAAAAAATTCAAAGATAATGCAAGAAAATACCTTAAAAAATAAACCTAATAAACTAAAATGCTAAACACACTATCAGAAACACTAAAGAAAGGATTTGACAAAATAGCTGGCTCTGTATTCTTAGACAAAAAAACAATTGACTCAGTAGTAAAAGACCTTCAAAGAGCACTTATTCAGGCAGATGTAAACATCCACTTAGTAAAAGAAATCGGAGACAAAATAAAAAAAGAAGCAGAAAATGAAAAAATAAAAGGAATAGAAAGAAAAGAACATCTGACCAAAATACTTCACGAAGAATTATTAAAACTATTAGGAGGAGAGAAAAAAGAAATATCCTTAGAAAAACACAAACAAAACAAAATAATATTAATAGGTTTATATGGTTCAGGAAAAACAACATCCTCTCAAAAACTCGCTTCTTACTATGCAAAAAGAGGATTCAAAACAGCAATGTTAGGATTAGATGTCTATCGCCCAGCAGCATCAGAACAATTAGAACAATTAGGTAAAAAAATAAACATTCCTGTTTTCATAGATAAACAAGAAAAAAACCCAATAAAAATCTACAACAAATTTAAAAAACAACTAAAAGACTATGAACTAATAATAATTGATACAGCAGGAAGACATTCTTTAGACAAGGAATTAACAAAAGAGATAAAACAACTCACAGATGCAATTCAACCTAACTACAAACTGCTGACAATTGCAGCAGACATAGGACAAGCAGCAAAAGAACAAGCACAAAAATTCAAACAAACATCAAACATAAATGGAATAATTATAACAAGAATGGACTCAACTGCAAAAGCAGGAGGAGCATTAACAGCTTGTTCAGAAACATCATCACCTGTCTACTTTATAGGAACAGGTGAAAAAACAAGTGACTTTGAAACTTTCAATCCTAAATCATTCATATCTCGCCTACTAAATCTCGGAGATTTAGAAGGACTATTAGAAAAAGTCCAGTCAGCAATTGACTCAAAATCACAAAAAAAATTAAAATCAAAATTAGAACAAGGCGAATTTGATTTAAGAGATTTTCAAGAACAACTAAAACAAATGTCAGGCATGGGCTCAATGTCAAAAATGATGGAAATGGTTCCAGGATTTGGAAAAGCAAAAGAAAAACTTCCAGAGAATCTTTTAGGAACTCAGGAAGAAAAAGTAAAAAAATGGGAACACATAATAAACTCAATGACAGAACAAGAAATAAAAAACCCTGAAATTTTAGAAAAACAAACTCAAAGATTATCTCGTATAGCAAAAGGTTCAGGAGCAACAACATCAGAAATAAGAAAATTATTAAAACAATACAAACTCATAAAAGATTTAACATCAGGTTCAGAAATTCAGGACTTTGACCCCTCTCAAGGACTATCACAAAAACAAATGATGAAAATCGCAAGAAAATTCGGAAAAAAGATTAAGTTTTAAATAAAACCTTCAAAAAATAAAGAAAAATCTTTTTTGCACACTTTAACAATTTTCTCACACTCTCCTTCTAATTTTTCAGAAACACCTATTGATAATCTTTCAAAAGAACCTCTAAACATAGGATTAACTTCATAATGAAAATATGCTCCAGATTCCTCATGACTATAAATTGCAGAAGAACGAGAAGAAGTAAATCCATTTCCTTCTTTAACACTTGCTGAAAAAGGAACTAAATTAATTTTTTCACCATCTAACTCTCTTAAAATCCTCCCACCTCATAAACATTCTGACCAAAATCTGTAAAAGCCTTACATTCAAAAAATACCTCCTTATAACTCCTATCTTCAACACCCTTCATATAATACCCTTATAAAAATCATCAATTTCCAAAACAATCACTTCTTAATAACCAATGCCTGTATTTGTGTTCTAAAAACCTTAATCGAAGGATAAATCAGCTTACTCTCATCCTTAGCCAAAATATCAGTTATCTCTCCCAATGCCTTCAAACTGCTCGCATAAACATACAAGACTTCATTATCAGAATCGTAAATAACAATAGAATCATCATCTAATTTATCAAGATAAGGAGCATCTTCAAAACTTTTTCCCAACCCCAAAACCAATCCAAATTCATCAGCAACTCCTCTCTTAATCTCCTCACTATAATTAATATTATTCAAAAAACCCTCGACAATTTCAACCTCATATTTAGAAGCATTCTCACCAACAAAAACATCATAAGAATTATTAAAACCCTCTAAAAAATAACTAATTGTATTCTGAGGTGACATCAAAAGCGAGGGCCTAACAAGAAAAACAACACCCAAAGCAACCAAAACCAAAATAACAATCAAAAAACAAACAATAGAAATAAACAAATAAGAATTACCCTCTCCTAACTCAATCTTCTTATCAATAACAACATTACCACCTTCTTTTTCTGACTCAATTTCCATAAATTAACAAGATAAATCAAGTTATAAAGTTTATTGCATCCAATATTTATGTGCTCCCATAGTATAGAGAGTAAAAATAGTTTTCTTATAGAATTTCTCTCAAAGATAAAAATATTTAACAGAGAATAATTAATAGAAAAATTTTAGTTAGCAGATGCTTCCAAAATTTAGATGCAAAAGGAATATGGCATATATCCTCTCGTTTTACATTGCTCCCAATATTTATAAATAAATCAACACTCAAAGATACATGAAAAAAACAATCCAACAAGGAGCAGAAGCAATAATCTCAATTGATGATAACAAAATAATAAAAAACAGAATAGAAAAATCCTATAGATTGCCTGTGTTAGACAAAAAACTAAGAAAAATAAGAACAAAATCTGAAGCAAAAATAATAAACAAGCTAAACAACATAATTCCTGTTCCCAAAATAATTGAAACAAACAATAAAGAAACAATAATAATGGAATACATTAAGGGAAAAAAACTTTCAGAACATTTAGAAACTCTAAATTGGAAATCTCTTTCAAAACAAATCGGAGAAACCCTGACAAAACTTCATAACCAAAACATAATCCACGGAGATTTAACAACAAGCAACATGATTCTTAAGGAAAATCAAATCTACCTAATCGACTTTGGATTAGGGTTTCATTCACCTAAATTAGAAGATAAAGCAGTTGACCTTCATCTCCTGAAACAAGCCCTCAATGCAAAACACTTCACAATTGCAGAAAAAGCAATCAACTCAATTTTAAAAAACTACAAAAATAAAGAAGTTTTAGAACAATTAAAAAAAGTAGAATCAAGAGGAAGATATAAGAAAAGAAACTAATCATAACTCAGAACAACAACAGGCCTTGCAATTTTATCAGCTAACTTTAAATTCTCTTCATCTAATTCCTGAGCAGTCCTTCCATCAAAAATAGCTCTTGAACCAGAAAACTCACAACACCTATCAGCATAATCTCTCAAAGAACAACATATTCCCTCAAACCAAACCCTTTTTTTCAGAAATCATATTCTTAATTATAAATAATTCTTTTTAAATATTTTTATAATCCAACAATTAACCCAAAATATACCTTTTCCAATCAGGCCATTCACTAACTATCTGATGAGCCTGCTCAAGATGTCTAATAAATTTTTCATCATCCTCTCTACGACTACGAGAACCATAATCCTCTTCTCCTTTTTCATCATAATTGTCATTCATTTTAAATAGCCCCTCCAGGATTCGAACCTGGGTCTAATGCTCCAAAGGCATCAATCCTTGACCACTGGACGAAGGGGCTAAAAGCTTAAATAAGCTAAAAATCCTAAATCCATTAACTTTAAAAACCTTTTTCTATCTAAATAATCATGATTAAACAAACACTAGAGAAACCAGTATGGTTAAAATACACAGAAGAAGAAATAAAAGCAATAATCCAAAAACTCGCAAACAAAGGATTAACTGCTGAAAAAATAGGACTCGCCCTTAGAGACCAATATGGAATTCCCTCTGTAAAACTATACAAACTAAAAATCAAACAAATTTTAAAAGAAATGGAAAAATACGAAGAACCTACAAACAAAAATCTCCAGGAAAAACTAAACAACATTATTGGACACTATAAAAAGAATAAACAAGACAAAAAAGCAGAAAGATCCCTGATTATCACAAAAGCAAAACTCAAAAAAAGAGAAAACTACGAAAAAAACAAACTTACCACTTCAGAATAATAATCTATTTTCAAAATATTTTTAAACCAAACTTCATTTATTAGACTTATTAAATCTAATCTAAAAGAGGATGAGCCAAAATATTAACCCTAAAATTGAAGAATTTTCAAATTTATTCCTGGAAAAAATTGAAAACCAAAAGATACATTTAGTAAGCCATTTTGACACTGATGGAGTAACTTCTGCAGCAATAATCACAAAAACCTTTGAAAAACTTGGAATACAATTTTCAACAAAAATCCTAAAACAACTCACAACAGAAGAAATTCTCTCATTTCCAAAGGAAAAACTAATAATTCTTTTAGATCTTGGTTCAGGAAATCTCGAACAACTCTCAAAAATAAACAATGAAATAATTATAATAGACCATCATGAAATAAATGAAAAAATACCTCAAAACATAACAATTTTCAATCCCCACCTTCTAAAAGAAGAACAAGAATTCTGCACTTCAGAACTCTGTTATTTAATATCAAAAAAAATTTCAGAAGAAAACAAAGAACTTGCACACCTGGCAATTCTCGGAATGATTGGAGATACAATGGAAAAAATAATAAACAAACAAAGAAACCAAATAATAAAAGATGCAAATGTAATTATAAAAAAAGGATTATTAATATACCCTTCAACAAGACCTGTTGACAAAGCACTGGAATTCAGTTCAAGACCTTTTATACCCGGAGTCACAGGAAATCGGGAAGGAATTTACGAAGTAATCCAGGAAGCAGGAATAGAAAAAATAGGCAAATGTTACAAATCCTTAATTGATTTATCAGAACCTGAAATGAAAAACCTCGCAACCTCCATAGCATTAAGATTATCTTCAAAAGAAATCTCTGAATATTTAGGAAACCTTTATCTACTGAAATTATTCAATAAAATCGAAGATGCAAGAGAAATATCAGCAATCATAAATGCATGTGGAAGAATGAACTTTCCAGAAATAGCACTAATGATGTGTTTAGGAAACTCTGGAGCAAGAAAAAAAGCAGAAAAAATATATGTAAAATATCGCCAACACATAATCAATGGATTAAAATACATAGAAAACAACGGAAATATAAAAGGAAAAGAATACATCATAATAAACACAAAAGACAATGTCAAAGACACTTTAATCGGAACATTAGCATCAATACTTTCCTTCTCTCAGGCCTATAAAAAAGGAACAATAATAATTGCAATGGCTTATAATGAAAACAAAATAAAGGTATCTGCAAGAATTGTTGGAAAAGATTCAAAATCACCAAGAAATTTAAAAGAACTTATGGATTCAGTAACCCATATGCTTGGTTCAGGAGAATCCGGAGGACATAAACAAGCAGCAGGTTGCACAATAGATATTGAACATGAAGAAAGATTCATCGAACTTCTCAAAAGACAACTTGATATTGAAATGGTGAGAATTTAACTCAAACCTGTGCAGGTTCATAACATTTTTCACCATTAATATAATATCTCAATTATCCATGAAATTTGATGGATAAAATAACAATAAGAAAAGAATTTCTAAAATTAAAGATAAAAGACATTATGAATTTTAGATGGAGAAATATCTCTTGGACTTACACAAATTTAACCCAAACCAAATCTTTAAAAACCCAATTCTACCTATTAAAGAATGGGAAAAAACAAATACAGATTCATAAAAATAAGATGCCCGAGTTGTAAAAACGAACAAATAATGTTCGAAGGAGCCACAACAAAGGTAAATTGCCTTATTTGCGAAAACATCTTAGCAGAACCTCAAGGCGGAAAAGCAGACATAAAAGGAAGAATAATCGAAGTTCTTAACTAATTAAAACCCAGAAACTAACTCTTCAATTTTCTGTTCCCATTCTCCAGAATCATATACTAAAACATTATGAGAAATGCAACTCGCAATAGCCTTTGGCAAATCTTTCCTCATATTATGAGGATAAGAATTTGATATTTCAAAAACCCTTCTACCACCATACTCAACAAAAAGACGACCATCTCCATACATATTACAACCAATATCACAATCAATTTTCAAATTCCCTGCATCATATAAATAATCCAAATTAGTATAACAATCTCTTTGTTTTGATTCTCTATCCTCTCCAAGTTTTACAGCAACATCAATACATTTTTTAGCAAGTTAAGATTCCTTTAACTATCACTAATTTCATCTTTTCTTCTAATTAATTCTTCTTCATTCATACATTTATTTCAGCATCCTAATTTAAAGAATTATATTCTAAAATTTATAAATCAAAACCTTTATAACCTCTATTCATACTATTCAATTATGGAACACGACTTAGAAATAGGACAAATCGTTCAATGCACAGTTGAAAAAATCATAGGCACAACTGTATTTGTCAAAATAGACAATAACGGCGAAGGAACAATAACAACCTCAGAAATATCACCAGGAAGAATCCGAAACCTAAGAAACTTCGTGGTTCCAGGAAAAAAAATAATCTGTAAAATACTTTCAATAAAAGACAGCAAAATACACCTCTCACTAAGAAGAGTAAAACAACAAGAAAAAAAAGAACTCCTAGACAAAATAAAAAAAGAAAAAAACTACAAAGCAGTCCTAAAAACAATTCTCGGAAAAGAACAAGCAGAAAAAACAATAAACAAAATAACTCAGGATTATCCTTTAATAGATTTCTTTGAAAAAATAAAAGAAGATTCACAATTATCTGAAAAATATCTTTCAAAAGAAAATTCAGAAAAACTAATTAAAATTCTAGATTCAAAAAAAGAAAAAACAAAACAATTAAAAGAAACCTTCAAACTATCAAACAAATCTCAAGAAGGAATAACCACAATAAAAGAAATTCTCAAATCTTCCTGCAAAGGAACAAACTGCAAAATAACATATTTAGCAGCAGGAAAATATCTACTATCTCAAAAAGGTGAAGACCTAAAAAAAATACAAAATGAAATAAACCAAGTATTAAAATACATAGAAAAAAATGCAAAAAAATCAAAATCAGAATTTTCTTTTGAAAAATCAAATTAAGAAAACCAATAAACCTTAAAAACCCATTTTAACTATATTTTTAATGCCTCAGTGGCTCAATGGTAGAGCAACTGCCTTGTAAGCAGTAGATTGGGGGTTCAATTCCCTCCTGAGGCTTAATTATATTTTATACTATCGAACAAAGTGAGATAGTATATTATTTCTCATAAGGGATTTGTATTCACTGGGGGTTCAATTCTCCGAACCTCGTAAGAGGTGAGGAATCAGAAATCACAAAGATTTCTGAGCCTCCTGAGGCTTAATTATATTTTATACTATCGAACAAAGTGAGATAGTATATTA
>CAYUZV010000016.1:0-2063 GCA_964448605.1 Candidatus Woesearchaeota archaeon | reverse complement strand
TTTCTCATAAGGGATTTGTATTCACTGGGGGTTCGATTGCTCGAAGGTTCGTAAGAACAAAGAGGACTGAAATTTTAATTTCAGAAATTCATGAAGATTTTTAATCAACTAGAATTCTCCAATATTCCCTTCATACAATGGATGACCATCCAGCTCTGAAATCCTTAGAATATGATTTTTTTTCAATAACTTTATTTTTCTAGCAACTCTTCCTTTATCCCTTGCCTCATAATCTACCAATTTTCCACATTCATCATAATATTTCAACCTATAATCATCTACAACAATCCTAAATGCATAATTCCTATCCCTAACCGCATGATCATTCAATTCATAAAATCTAGCATATCCGTTCTCATCTAAGGTTAAAAATACTTTTCGAGGTTCAATAGAACTTCCAAAAATAAAAGTAGACTTGCGATGATCTCTTTCAAATCTTTCAAAGATCTTCATATTAACAATCCTATAATCTCTACTATCAGGACCAATATCTTCTAATAAATTTTTAGGCCCTCCAGGATTAAAATCCAACTCACTTAAAACCCTTCCTTCTTCCTTAATATACTCTCCAACACTATCTAATAATTCTTCAGGATCAAAATCATATCTTTCTATGAGTCTAACTAAAATATCATGCTGATTCTCATCAATCACATTGCTCCTTATCCTAAGTTCTCCTACATCTATCCCAGATTCTTCATAAGGAGTTTCATAAATCCTATTTCCAACCCAATATTTTCTCCCAACTCTCTCGCTACTTATTCTTTGTTTTTTTATTTCAGAAAAAATAAGTTCTATACCACTCTCATCCAGGGATCTCAAACCCTGAACAACCTCAATATTATTTTCATCAACAAGACAAATACGAAAATTTTCATTAACAATTATTTGTTTTCCAGTTTCAACATCATAAATAATGATTCTCATTGAATTCGAATCAGTTGAACCTATCCTGATTGTGATAACTTCCCTATTCCATACATAACCTTTAGTCTGCTCAAAAAATGAAATCTCTCCCCAGAAGGTCCTATAAGAATCAAACTGTTGATGACTCAATTCATCCAATGACACATAATCAGTAGGAAGTTTATAAAAAATAATATCTTCATAAAATGAAATTCCATCTTCAATCTCAAGAAAACTCTTCATATAAAAACCCTTACTAAAAACATCATAAGTTCCCTCTCCAACTTGCTGAAATCTTAATGGGAAAAAATCGGGTTTATGAGTAGGAGGAGATAAAAATACTTCATTTGAACCAATTTTTGCACTAGCATGAGTGTGCACATCATTTAATTCAGCAGGAATTTCTGAAGAAGAACAAGACACAGAATCTCTATCTCCAATATGATAAGCCCTCAATTCTCCCTTATAATTTTTATAAATAATCCATCCTTTACTCTTATCATAAACCAGAGGTTCATAAAAATAAGCTCTTACTCGAGTATCAGAAATGCCTGTTTCATAAATTTCAAGCAAAGTTTTTCCATCAAAAAATACATGTTCATCAAATGAATATCTATAAATTCCAAGGTATCTTCCATGTTGACGACGACTACTTCCACCTCTCTGAGTTAAACCATATTTTTTCAGAACCTGTCCTTTATCATATAATGAATTTAATCCAACAAATTTTTGATCAGGTCTTAATTTTGATTCCAAGGAAATTCCCTTATCAAAATCTGCAAAAGATTTCCTATAAACCTCATACCAATATTCTTTTGCAAATCCTTCGCCATAATTATGAATAATCACAATCTCCTCCCCTTTTGAAGATTTATATAAATCAATAGGCAAAACAGCCATCCTCTCACCTGTTTTTTTATTAATATAAACAGCAGACTGAGCATCCCTTAATAATTCAGACAAAAATTGATTATCATATCCCAAATCTCCTAATATTACTCTAGGATCTCTACCCCTCCAAGAATCTTCAACAATTTTAACATTTTCTATATTTCCACTACTTTTCATCAAAAAATTGTTCCTTAGAGGTTTTCTAACCATCGCCCCCGCCCCTGTCCCAGGATAATCCCTGCCAACAGCTTCAGAAGAATAATCTG
>CAYUZV010000015.1:0-15882 GCA_964448605.1 Candidatus Woesearchaeota archaeon | reverse complement strand
TGGTAAGAAAGTTTATGTTATGATTCAGAAGGATTAGGAATTTTCACGCAAGCGCAAAACAAACCAAAATTTTAAATACTAAAAAAACTATTTTATTTTATAAATTCAAAAGGAGGTGAAAATGATTGACAAAACAAAATCTCTTCATAAATCAGGAGGATTGAGTAAAGCAGGAAAAAAAGGAAAACTTGCAATTTTAATCGGAGGATTACTTGCAGTAATATTAGGATTAGCAAATAGTTTTCTTACATCTTATTATGAAATAGTAATGTCTGTTCTGATGATTGCAGGAATCTTAATAGGATTGTTAAATCTATCAAAAAGCGATTCATCAAAGTTCTTACTTCCAATGCTCGCTCTTGTATTAACAGCTTACATCGGTGACAGCACTTTTAGTATCTTCGGTTCTTTATTTATGATTGGAAGAATCTTCTCAGATATTCTAAACTCCCTATTGATAACATTTGTTCCAGCAGCAATAATAATAGCATTCAAATCTGTTTTAAATATCGCAAGTTCTTAGTTTTTTCTTTTTATTTTATTTCATTAAAAATTAATCAAAGCACCAACTATAAATAAAAATTAAAAAACTAAACTCTTTCAATTAACTAAAAAAAGTATCAACACCACCAGTTTCCTGAAAATAAAAATCAGCCATTCTTATTGCATAATTTCTTTCAGAACCATAACTATTGCTGACTCTATCTTCCCATTCCCAAACCTTAGCATCACAATAAGTTATTGCATCTTCTGGACCAAGGCATCTTAAATGATTCTCTTCTTGTGTTATTAAATCCATTTTCATTTTATAATTATAGAAATTAGTCCTTTATAAACCTTTAGTTATGTAACTACTAAAGAATAGAAACATTTAAATACCCTAAATAACTAATAAAATTAAGAAAATGGCAAATAAATACGCGCAAAAAGAAATAAAACTCTATAAGGGAAGAATAGCAGAGGTTTTAAAAAAACCTGTTCAAGATAGAGATTCCTCTGATTTATGGTTTTTTTATGATTCAGTAGGAGCATTAAGAGAACAAAGACATGGAAGAGACAGAAAGTTCAATAGAACAATGAATAGAGCAAGAAACTCTCTTGCTGAATGCATGAAACAAGGACTTATTTTTTAATTGTCTTTTGAGTTTAATACTCAACAGGCAATTAGGGAAATTCCATTAAGAAAATTCACTAATAACTCATAGATTTCTTTCTTAAATCAGAATAAACTACCTCCTCTTAACCCAAAAAGGATGCTCACCAGTAACTTTAATCTCACCATTTATAACATAATATGAATCAGATTCTCTTTTGAAATTATCTACAACTTCTCCTGAAACAAATTCCTCATCCTCAAAATCCCAACTTAAAACATCATCACCAACTTCAATTTCTTCAATATTTTTCTTAGAACCATCAGCCATATTTATTTCTGTTCCAGGTAGGAAGCAGACCTGAGGTCCAACACGAATACTTGGAATAGCTTCTCTTGCAATAGATTGTCCATAGGTTAAACTCAAAGTCCTAGGAACACCACTCACAGGTAAGACAGCAACAGGAACTTCTTCAGTTCCAATCACAAGAGTTTTACCTTCATAAGGACTCGTACCAGTTATTAAAAAAGATTCTTCTACTAAATCAGGAGTTATCTCTCCATATTCCCATTTAACAAATCTTGCCACATTTCCATCACCAGTTAACTCAACTGTTCTTAATACAACATGCAATGAACCATCTTCTAATTGATAAAAAACACCTCCAGAATATCCTAGTTTTAAAGTACCACCGCCGGGAATATCTACTTCAAAATTTTCTCCAATATCCACTACATCATCTCCTATTTTTGCCTTTATACCTTTTCCTTCAAATTCAGCAGAAGTGGCATGCAAAAGTCCAGGCATAACACTTCCATCTTTATGAATCAACCAAACATTTCCACTCAAATCATCAACAAAAAATCTTGTATCCTGCCCTAAAGTCCATATTTCAGGAACATTATTTCCAGTTCTAACCATATAATTTCCGGTAATAGGATGCTGATAAAGAACAGTATCATCATATTGCACATATGTTTTAACTTCTACTAATTCTTTTCTACTTCCTAATCCAGCCCCATCATCAACTAAGGTCATTGTTCTGCCACTTAAATGATTTGGAAAATTAGGTGATTCCCAACTACTAACAGGTCTTGCAAAAACTTCTTGAAAATTTCCAGCATCATCTAAAGTTCCAGTCCCTCTTCCAGGTTTAACCCAATAATCCTTGCCCTCATGCAAATCTTCAGGAAGTATTCTCCTGAACTTTCTATCAAAAATATCAAGTGCTAAATCAACATCCATTTTAGTAATCTTGACTTCTAAATCTCCTAACCCTGTTCTCATTCTTAATGAATCTCCCTCCTTAAACAAATCAGGATTTCTTTTTACAAGTTTATCAAAAGTCGTTTCATCATTAACAATATCCTGAGTAATGTCTATTGCAGATTTGCCTAATCCAACTCTTTCTCCATTTCCAAGCATTAACCAGGTTTTTGAATGCTCTTCTTTACTCATAAAAACAAGAGTATTTACATCTTTTCTTGTTTTAGAATATGTTAAGATTTTTCTAAATAATCTTATCATTTCTTCTGGACTTGTATCAACTTTTTCAAAACCTCCATTTGGAAGAGGAATAATTCTTGCCCCAAATCTTCCTGCTTCTCTAACTTTCCCACCATATTTTCCCTCAATAACATCTGCTAATTCACTATCAAAAACACTTAATGAGGTTCTTGGAATATAATGCAAATCAGGTTTTGCTTCTCTTTCTACAATCCCATAAGTAACAAATAAATCCGCATTTCCCTCACCGTCAATTATTTTTTGTTTAGTTGATTCTGCTAAAGAAGCTAATGCCTTTGCATTTGAATCAGTAGGATCAATATATTGTTCTGCTAAATAAGAATTTTTAACCATTTCTGCAATATTATTTCTAATTGCAGAATCAGGATTTACTCGAATATATTCTCCAGCCCTAATAACATCAATTTCAGATTCAAGAGACACCAAAAATCTATTTCTAACATCATCATAAAAAGCCCTTGCCAACGGACTACCCCCTCCAACTAATTCACCTTCAGGAGTTTTTCTTAAAACTCCATACACTTCAACCCATGCCTCTCCAGTATGAGGATTTAAAAGATAATGCCCAAATTCTTCAGGAGTATATTTTCTTAATCCAACTCCTTCAACATAAACACGCCCATTTAAGAACCCTCCCTCATCTATTAAAACAAGTCTTCCAGACCTTGATTCAGAAACTACAGGCTTTCCCTCAACAACTATTGTGTCCTTGAAAGTATATGTATCTCTTAATCCAATTCCTGCTTTATGAACACTTCTCGCAGGTATAACTACAGCAGCAGTTCCATCCATTTGATTTACGAAAATTTCCTGATCAAAATCAGGATGATATCTTCTAACTCCATTTTCATCAGAAATAAATAGCTGTTTATTTTTAGCACCAACCCCTACCCCTACTCTAACCATTTCTCCAGTATCCACCCTATCCACCCCTAATAAGTTTAATCCTGTTTCATGATCCATTGCACTATAAGGAGCACTTCTTGAAGGATTTTCATTACTTTGTTTAAATGATTTTCTCGCAATACTTGTTAGAGTAATATCTCTTGGAATAGTATCTAACCCTCTATAACCATTTATCCTGGCAATTCTTTGTGCCATTTCCATCTGATATCTATCCTGTAAATCAAAATATGTAAAAGAATTTGCAGTAGCATAAGGAGAATGCTTATTTCTATAGGGATTGATTGCACCTATATGCCCATTTGCATCAACTTCTATTTGAGTTAATAAATAAACACTTTCTCCATCCTGAGTAATAGCTTTTAAGGCACTCTCTGAATCTGCAATCGTGGTATGTCCTGAAGCATCTGTTTTCCAATAAAGTCTTTTTCCTCTAAATTTTTTCCTAACTAAACCATTTTCATCAAATACCTCCCATAAACTCCAGATTTTATAATTTCTATTTGCTCCTGTCCCAGGAGGAAGTGCAGGTGCACCAGAAGGAAATTTAACACCTTCCCCCACTTTAAATAACAATCCATTAGGTTTTGCTTTTATTTTTCCATAAACACTAAGTTCATCCCATGAACCATGAATAACTCTCAATGCTCGATTTGAATAAATATAATCTTTTATTTTTCTTCTGGTTCCAAGTTCATCAAGTTTAGGATTATTCCGAATTATACTTTCAATATCGTCTTGATTAAAAATAGATCTCATAACTCCTTGAGTTGTTTCATAAGGCCTTACTATATTTCCAAATTCATCTATTTCTGCAATTCTCCTTAAACTTAAAACATCTCCTGATGCAGTTTCCACAGAATGCCCATTAACAAGAAACTCAATTCCATCTCCCTCTGGCTTTAAAATAACCTTTCCAATTGCATTATCATCTTTCCCACCTCTTAAATAAAGAACATCATCAACATATCTATCCCCTTTTCTTAATGCTTCTTCCAAACTTTCATCTGCAAGTCTATAAGGAAGTTTGTATTCAGCATCTGGAACAGCCCCTCTCGTTATCAAATAATCCTTAACTAAACCAATTTTATTCCTTGGAACACTTACAACATAAGTATTTTCAAGCCTTCCAACATCATCTATTTTTCTTAAAAAAGAACTTTCAACACTAACATCCACTGCCATCTGCCTTCTTATTCCATTTATACTTCTTCCAAAAAACACACCTATTAAAACACAATCAGTTGCAATAGCAGTAGGAATTGATAAAAAAGGCCCTCCAATACTATTTGTCACAATAAAATTAGTTCCTCCAATTGCAATTCCTGTACCCATGCTCCCAACAACTCCCGCCCCAGTACTAACACTTTTATAAAGAGAAGGTGAAAATCTTGCCAAGGGCTTTGCAAGATCAATACTTTGAACAGTTCCTCTGAATTGTCTGACTCCTTTAACAATTCCCATATACATATCAAAAGCACCCTCATTAAACTTAGCTAATTTTTGAGCACGATTTAAATATCCCATTGAGTAAAGAACATCATCAGTTTTTTCAAGACCTCTCAAACCATATAAAGGAACACTTCCAATACGGGCAAGAGTAACTCTTTCACCTTGCACAAAAACAGTAGCAGGTCTCATAAGAATACTAGGAGCAATAAACATTGCAATATTAATCCAATTACCAAACTCTCTTGAAAGAAAATGCTTCCAAGTTTTATGTATAGGGGTGTATTCATAGTTATACATATCTTTAACAGGCCTAATAGTTGTATAATCAGAATAAAAATCTCTAATGGGTAAAATAGGAGTCCCTCCAAGAAATAGAAAATCCTTCAATATATATCTTCTAACATCATAAAAACCTTGAATGATTCCGGATCTAGAACTTAATGTCCAAATGCCCTCATGAAATTCTTTTGGACCAGTGACTTGTTTAATAATGCCCTCTGGAAAATCTTCAGAACCTGGAATAATTCCTAACTGAAATAATAATTCTTTTTGCCTTTCAGGATCTCCCATTGCAACCAATTTTGAAATATCAGGATTTATCCTAATAACTCTATTTACACATTTCATAGCTTTTTTACTTTGTTCTTCAGTAATAGTCGGATTTCCAGAAGAATCAAGACTTCTTCTCACTAAAATTTCATGAACCATATCATACAACACTTTTCTTTCTTGTTTTCTTCTTTTAGAATAAAGAGCCAAATCAGTAAAACTTATTTCAGCATTTTCCAACATATCTATTCTAAGTGCATCTGCATTTGAACCCTCTCTATAATAATTTTCAGGCCTTTTTGCATCAGCATAAAATCCATAAAGAATCCCATCAGGCAAGGTAGGGCTTATACTCACTTCCTCTACGCCTAAATGCCAATTTTGAATATCATAATCTATTTTAGGATTATCAGAATAATATCCCTTTGCCCAGCAAGGGTAGGGATTAAGTCCAAATTGATATTTCGGTTTATGACGACGAAGTTTTTCAATATCATCACATCCAGGTATTTTAACATCATCATAGAAAAATTTTTCTAAATTATATCCTTCTTCTAATGCCCATTTCAAAATTTTCACCCCCATTTTATTACAAATAGCAACATCTCCCTCTTTTCTATTAATATCTACAATCTCTTCTACATCTTCTACATGAATACCAACAACATCTGCAATAAATGCACTTTCAGTAGTAACAGTATCCCACAAAGACCATGGACCTTCAAAAAAATCCCGAGGAGTATCTCTTATTTTTGTAAACTTTTTACTAGTTCCCCTATCAATAATATTTAAAGTTTCTAATTGCAATCTTGTTTTTGCTTCTTGGATATTTGCATTATTCGGAGAAGCTTCTAATGCCAACCTCATATGTTCATAAGCATCTAATAAATTTCCTTTGTTTTTTAAGGTTTGAGATAATCCCAATTGCGCATAAGCATACATCTCACTTTTTTCAAGCCCTAATCTTGACAGAAACTTTATAGCCTCCTCATATGATTCTACAGATAAATCATAACTTCTTATAATACGAGGAATACTATTATCATACCAATCCCTATTTGAAGGAACATTATAATTACTCATCTCAAATGCAATTCTACCTTTTTCTAAAAGAGTATTCACATATTCTAAAAGATAATTTGATTTAAGTTGAGGATTAATCTCTTCAATATAAAAAGGTTCATGTGGAGAATTTTCATATCTTCTTAATTTAAACTCTTCAACTTTTTCAAGATTCTCTAATGCCTCCTCAAAATTCATCAAACTTTCTCTATATATGGGGTTATTTTCTATTTCCCAACCAAAATCAGATTGGTATTTATCAGCATTAAATGTCAAAAAATGCTTTATTGCTTCATAATTACCACAAACTTTTGTTCCTCCAACAGGTTTTGCAGTATTATAAATAAGATCTACAAGCTCCTTATAATCCTCTCCTAAGGAGATAAGTTCATAAATTTCTTTCCATTCAGATTCACCTTGATATCTCCATTTATTAACACAAAATTCATTTGAAAGATGCTCTCCCTGTCCTTGCGGGTCTGGTTTATAAATAGGAATAATATCTCTTTTTAATTCTATTTTTGGATAACTCTTTTTACACTTTGAAAGTACTTCAGGAGATTGCATACCTATAGTAGAACTCTCATAAGATTCATGTTTATTAAAAGTTATTATTTGATTTAAGACCAATTGATTAACCTCATCAACAGAATTCATCCTAACTATTCCTCTTTTATAATAAAGATTTGCTAAAAGTTGAGATATTAATGAATTTCCCAAATGACTCATTCTTTTTGAAGCAAGAACACATCTCCTATAATCCTCTAACCTTTTAATACAAAAATCAATAGACTCAAGACTATATTTTTTATTTATTAAATGTTGATTATTAGCATAATCAATCAAGGATATTTCAACAACATTTCTTTGAGTTTTAGCAAATTCAACAACCTGAGAATTTGATTTCTTACCTGGATTTTCTGAAAAATATTTTTTCCATTTATCTTTTAATTCTTCAATCTCATTCAATCTTTTATGATATTCTTCAATTATTTCATCACTCGTTCTTTCAGGAATTTGTTCATTTATAAGATCCTCAATTACAATATCATAATCCCCATCACATTCTGAACTTAAAACAAAATTAACATTAATAATAACTAAAATAAATATTGCAATAATCAATTTCATTACTCCATCTTTTTTCATATTCTTTTTTATTCTCCTTTTTATTTAAATTTATCTCTAAGCAAGAGCACATTCATAATCATAGCACACAGATCTTTCACCCAATGCATATTGAGGTTCATCAGTAATACATTCACTATAACTTCCATCAATCGAGGCTTCACAAATTTCTACATCTGCATATTCTGGTTCATATTCAATAGGTTCTGGTTCTATCTCTTCAATATCATATGCAACAGAACCATCACCATAAACAGGAACACATTTTCCACTTCTACATTCGTAATTTTCTATATCTTTATAAACACCTCCAATATTATCTCCTGCTTCACCCTCACCAAATATCAAAAAATTTCTTCCAACATAAGGACCCTCGCAAGGAGTTCCATCAGGAAGATTTTCAATACCTATATCAACAAGACTTCGAACTGCCCTATCATAATAAAATCCTGGATACCAAGGGCCAGAAAAGTTAACTTGCACTCTTTCCTCAACACATTTTCTACACTGACCACTTTCTTCTACAACCAGATGTGCATATGGAACATAAGTATCACTTAAACCCCCTGAACCAGGACATTTCATAACCACCTGTTTTTCTATATTGCCTTTTGGTTTCTCAACAGTCCATGTTCGAGGACTTGTTCCAGTTATAGTTGTTGTAACATTAATAATATCTTCCACCATGATTCCCTTCTCATAAATATAAGTATCAACACCATCATCAGGCTCATCCCAAGGTTTTGATTGTTGCCTATAACCCATAGGCACAACACAACTAGACAATTCAATCCTCGAACCACTTCCTAGATACCCCCCTGTTGAAGGGTCACAACTAATGCAAGGTCCTCCTTCAAGCGCATTTGGACCCTTTGTAGTGGTGCCCCACCAATATGAACCCCATCCCTGCCGCTCGGATACAGCCTCCCTAATAACATCACTATATTTCTGATAACAAGTTCCACCATCTCCTACTCCTGCCTCGCATTTATCACTGCAAAATCTTGTAGTTGTAGGAGGTGTTACACATCCTCCTCTAGGGTCAAGATAAGTATCACATATCTGACCAGGTTTGCATTGATAAACCCATTCCCATTCATCATCAGAATTTTTTTCACGTACATAACAAGCACCAGGACAATCAGAACCAGAAGCATCACCCATTGGTTGACAAGGACGTCCATCTGAAGTGCATACTAAACTTCCAGAAGAAGGAGTGCATGAAGGTCCATCAGGATCTTCCAAGGATGGAAGTGTGCCTGATTCAGGTTCTCCTGGTGCACAACCTTCATCACTTTTGTAAGAAATTCTTAAAGGAGATCTCTTTTTCCAGTCCCTCCAAGATCTCCACGACCACCAACGATATGTAACTTCTGCTCGAGTTTCATCCACATAGAAAAAATAATCCAAATCCTCTTCATTATATTCTTCATATAATTTAAATTTATAAGGATGGCTTACATAAAAAGCACTACCTCCTCCTGATGAACCACCTCCAAGACCTCCACCACCATTAATCTCAACAACAGTTCCATCATCAAGAGTTATTTTAGCAGGCATTTCATATCCATAAAATTTTCCAGTCCATTCCAAAGGGTCAGGAAGATAATCACATCCTTTTCTATAAACCAAAGCATTTACATCTCCTTTATAAATTCCCAACTGATACATATAAAACTGTCTATTCTCATCCATTAATACAAAACAATCCCGAGGTCCAAGTGCTGAACTTGAAAGATCTAAAATAACATTTAATCCATTTATTTCTCTTGCTCTTTTTATCCAATTACTCCATCTTTCTGGAAGTTCAATTTCTTCAGAAGTTCCAGAAGATGATGGAGGAGTTCCATGCATATGCCAGGAAACCATTGTGCTTCCTATTTTTACTAAAAAAGTTTTTTTATCAACTTCCAGATGATAAACCTTATCCCTCCCATAAGGTTGCATATTCTCAACTTCCTTATACTCACCATCTACTAAAATTTTATCTCCACTTACTAATGAATAAAAAGATTCATCTATAGTTTCAATTCCTCTCCATCCTCCTTTAACCAAAATATAATTACCTTCTGAACTAATAAATGAAGTGCCATTTTCAAGAATTATTCTCCAAAGATTATTGTTCTGTGCTATTCTTGTTCCTAACACTTCTCCATTTCCTGCCTCACTCTTAACTTTATCTCCTCTTCTAACATCTTCAATATTTTTATAACTTCCATTTGCCATTAATACCTGAGTTCCTGCAGGATATCCTCCTTTAATCCAAACACACCTGCCCTTATCATTACAAATTTTTCCCATAGGACATATCCCACAACTTCCACCACACCCATTATCACCACATATTTTTGATGTGCAATTTGGAATACAAGTTTCATTTGATATAATTCCCCCACCTCCTCCAGAAGAACCTCCACCCCCACTCGAACTACTACTCCCAGAACTAACCCTAAAACTCCTCAAACCAGAAACACCCTCATTATCAGATTCATCACTGCATTTAACTCTCCAAGAATAACTATTTGGAGAAAAAACATGAACAAATGTTTGAAGAATACCTTTTAAAACACTATTATTTGTCTCTAACTCTTCATTATTAACAATCAAACTACAACTTTCAATATCACCTTCATCTTCAACACTATATCCAAAAGTCACTTCCTGACTATCTGAAGTATAACTTGCACCATTAAGAGGAGCAATCAAACTAATAATAGGCCCACTAAAATCCCCAGGTCCTGTAACATTTATACTAAAACTGCCTGTCTGAACATTCCCCCTACTATCATTAACACTAATTCCAAATTCATAAACTTGAACATCTAATCCAGAAACATTTTCAATTAAACCACTATCATCAATATCAAAAACACTCTCATCATCCAACCAATAACTATCAATTCCACTTGGATCACTTGCCGTAATATATTCTGAAAAACTTTCATTAATTAAAGAAGTAAAATTCCTTAAATTATTAAATGTTGGAGGAGTTGTATCAGGAACATACTCTTGAACTTCAACATACCAATTTTCAGATGAAGAATGCCCTAAAGAATCACTCACACTCACACTTGCATAATAAATTCCAATTTCTAATCCAGAAACATTACTAATCACACCAGTTTGAGAATCAATTGAAATTTCATTAGTCCATTCAACACCTCCTGAAATACTTCGAGGAGAAATAGAAAAACTATCAACACCAACACCATCATCTTCAGCATAAACCCTATAATTCAATTCAGCATTATCATAAATTATCTGATTTTCAATTTGAGTAAAATAAGGAGCTTGAGTATCAACATTAAAACCAACATTATCAACAGCTTCATTACCATAAGAATCATTGCAATATAAAACCCAATTATTAGAACCCTCTCCAGAACTCAACCCACTAAAATTAATCCCTGCTTCAACAATCTGCCCTCCAATCCAACAATAACCAGGATTTTCATCAGAATAAGTATATTGCAATTCACTAACACTCTCCCCATAATACTGATTTTCTGGATATAAAATATTTATTGTAGGAGGAGTTGGGTCTTCAGAAAGATTATAAGAGATACCATACATAGAAGTATAAGCTTTACCTCCTGATGTACCACCCACAACATAAAACAAACTTGAGTTATACACTCCCACTCCTTCAATGCTTCCAAAAGAGTCTAAATCCCACATCTTATTTCCTGAACTTCCATATTTCCTCAAAAAACTTTTTGTAATAATACTTTCATTTGAAAAGGTAACATAAACATTTCCTTTTTCATCAATATCAATATCTCCTCCAAAACCTGAATGAGTAGAACTGCTTGAAGAAAAGAAACTATCCATCCATATCTCATTACCATTTTCATCTGCCTTTAAAACATAATTATAATTTTCTAAAATATCATAATCAGGATTTATATCCATTACACCAGATGCATAAATATTCCCATTCTCAAAATGAATATTTTTACAAATTCCAGGATTTTGCTCATATGTCTTTCTCCAAATTTCATTACCATCAAAATCATATTTCAAAACACAAAAAGTATGATTTAGCTTTCTCCAATCAGCTTCATTATAAGAACCGCAATCAGGAGAACAAAAATCCATTGGACACATTCCACATGCATATAATCCAGAAGAACTTGTAGAAATACTTGCAATTCCTGCATCAGTTATTGTTTTATTATATTTTCGCTCTTCACGAATATGTTCAGGATAAGAATCATCTAAAAATAAATTCCAAACACTGCCTCCATTAAGGTCTTTATATTGCCCAACAACAATATCATTAATTCCATTATTATCCAAATCTCCTACATTAGCAACAGATTTTCCAAAATAACCTGAAGTATAAAATTCATCACTTCCAAGATAAAATTCATCTATTATAAATTCATCAATACTATTTGCATCAGAATCTAAAAATAATATCCAAACCTGACTATCATGATAATTTCCAACAGCAATATCAGTAATCCCATCACCATTTAAATCACCCATTCCTGCAACTGCTCTCCCAAATTGAGCACCTGAATCAAGCTTTTCTTTTCTATTCAAATTTGTTTCATCTATTTTATGTTCTCCTAAAACATACCCAAAACTATCTAAATAAATTATCCACACAGCACCATTTTCATTAGTAGGTTCTCCAACAACAATATCATTAGCTCCATTCCCATCCAAATCCCCTATATTTGCAATTGAACTTCCAAATTGTCCTCCTCCACCTTTTTCAATACTATTATAAGTTACAACACCTCCACTCTTATTCAAAAACAAAGTCCATACTTTTCCAGTAAAACCAGGCTCTCCAACTAAAACATCTTCAACACCATCACCATTCAAATCTCCAATATCTGATAAAGGTCCAAAACTATAAAGCCCTGTAATATCTCCTGCAACTATTTTACTTTCATCCTTAACACTTCCATCATTATTTAAAAACAATATCCACATTTCATCATCATTGTAATTTCCAACAGCAATATCAGTAACTCCATCATCATCCAAATCACCTATATTTGCAATAAATGACCCAAAACCATCTCCATTCAATTCATTCCCATTTCCAAACTCTGATTCATTTATTTTATATTCACTTTTAACACTTCCATCACTATTTAAAAACATTATCCAAACAGCACCATTATGACTCCCACCATCATTATTAAGAGGTTCACCAACTACAATATCTTCAACTCCATCACCATCTAAATCTCCTAATCCTGCAACAGAATCTCCAAATCTGCTATCAGATTCTAACTCCATTCCATTTCCAAATCTTGATTCATTTATTTTATAAGAATCTATTACAGAAAATTCAGCAACATCTTCAGCACCATATTTTGTAAGCAAACTGCCAGTAAAATTTCTTGAAACAAAATAAAGTTCTCCTGAATCTCCTAAGACAATATCTGTAGGAAAATTCCAAGCACCAGTGCCAGGACTTGAATGAAAATTATTATCAATATGTTCACCCTCTAAAGTGTATTTATTATAAAAAACATTGCTGGTTGATAATATCCCAGAATTAGGAAAACCACTAAAATAAACATATTCATCATTAATTGCTAAACTCTGCATATTTTCAGCAAAACTTTCCTGCCATAACTTATTTCCAGAAGAATCATGTTTAACAATAGAAGCAAATCCATCACTAAATCCAACATATGGATCTCCCTCACCTCCTCCTGAATATACATTTCCATAATCATCCACCTTAGCATCATAAAAAATATTACTATCTGAATCAATATTTTCCCACTCCATAACAGGCTCCTCCTCACCAGGCCCAAACAAAACTCCTCTTCCAAATAACCAACCAAGCCATTTCATTGAAAAAAAATCTTTTAAAGGTTTAAAATAATCAACATCTTTTTTTTCTTTTAAATTTTCTATCACCTCATCTTCAACAGGCGACAATAAAACATCTTCTCTAAAACCACTATGACAAATACCCATCTCACAATTACACTCAAAATCTTCATAAACAATTTTATCATCTTCGCAATAATATTCTCTTAATTTTTTATCACTTAAACAATAATCTTCAAACTCTCCTTCCTCAACAACCAACCCAAAATATTTTTCATAATCTCCAAAAACTTTTCCCCGAAGCATTAAGTCAAATTTCTCTCTGCCAAAATCCAATTCCTCGTCGTAACACACACTCAAAACACTCCCTATAAAAAGTAAACTTACAATTATAAACATGAATACACTCTTTTTCATAGACTAATTATGAAAAATAGGTTTATAAATTTTCCCTTGGATTATCTCTCTCCCTCTTAACACTATTCACAGTTCTTAAGTCCTATCGGACTACTATCCAAAGGATATCCATCAACATCTTCAAGAATAATTAAGTCACTTTTTTTAACTGATATATATTTTCTTTTTTTTGAGTAATCTCTTATTTGATAAGGCCTTAAAATCCCATTTTCATCATAATATCCTAATTGCCCATCTGAAATAACAATCCTAAATGCATATTTTCTATCTTTATAAAAAAATCTATTTAATTCATATAATTTTGCAACACCTTGCTCATCTAATGTTATTAAATAATTTCGAGACATCTTATTATTACCTAAAATAGGAATAAAATTATCATCCATTACTCTCCAAATTCTCATATTTACTATACGATATTCATTAGAATCTCCAATATCTTCTAAAAGATTTTTAGGACCTTCTAATCCAAAATCATACCTTTTTAATTCCCTTCCAACCTCTTGCAAAGGCCCTTCAATTGAATCTGATTTAAAAAGCATTCGTTCAATAAACTTATCAAACTTCGCATTAATCCTATTGCTTCTTATTCTTAAATCTCCTACATAAACATCAGGAACTGAGATATCTGTTTGAACAAGATCATTACCTGTCCAGTACATTCTTCTTACCTTTTTTTCAATAACCCTTTGTTTATCAATTTCTTCAAAAACAAATTGAATATCTTCTCTATTCAATGTTTTTAAATCTTCAACAACTTCCACCCCTGCTTCATCTGCTAAACAAATCCTATATTCTTCATTAACAATTATTTGTTTTCCAGTTTCAAAATCATATAAAATAACTTTTTTAATACTTTCATCTCCAGTATCAATCTTAATTGCAACCACATCCCTATTCCAAACATACCCCTCACCTGCATCAAAAACAGAAACTCGACTCCAACTCTTTTTAAAACTATTTGCTTCAAGTAAACTCAAATCATCTAAATATTGATACACTTTGGGAATTTGATAAAAACCAATTCCTTGATTCATAACACCCTTATCCATTTCTAAAACATTTTCTACAAAAAAACTTCTACTAGAACCATCAAAAACACCTTCCCTTGAAACCTGAAATCTAACTGGAAAAAAATCAGGTTTATGGGTTCCAGGAGCAATCAACACCTCACCATTTTCAACAACCATTCTTGCCTTTGTCATTAAATCATTTAATTCAGCAGGAACATTATCTGGATTGCATGGAACAGAATCCATCTTACCCATTTCATAAGCCCTCAATTCACCCTTATAATCTTTATAAATAATCCATCCCCTAACCTCATCATAAACCAGAGGTTCATAAGCATAAACTCTGCAAGTACTTTCTAGATTATTTATCTTATGAATCTCAAGTAAAATATTTCCATCATAAAAAATATGACTATCTTCTGAATAATGATAAGTTCCTAAATAATCCTGATTCCCTCCAGAAATTGTATATTTTCTAATACTATATGCACCCTTATTCTCCCCTGTTTTTCTCTTATCCAATTTTAAAAATATCCCTTTCTCTCTATCAGTAATGCTGGACCTATCAATATAATACCAATATTCATTTGGAAATCCTTCTCCATAATTACGAATAATTGCAACTTGTTTTCCTGAAGGTCCTCGACTTCCTGCGACAGGAACAATCCCTATTTTTTCACCTGTTCTTTTATTCAAATAAATTGCAGAAGTTTGACCAAATATTAATTCAACTAAATCTCTATCATCATATCCTAAATTTTTCAATATAACATTTGGAGGTTCTCTATTTCCCCAATTATTAAAAACAACCTCTGGTTTCTCTGAACTCCCCTTACTGCTCAATGTCGTTTTCTTTGAAACAGGACTAGCCCTTCGTGCCCCCGCCCCTGTCCCAGGATAATCCCTGCCAACAGCTTCAGAAGAATAATCTG
>CAYUZV010000014.1:0-18788 GCA_964448605.1 Candidatus Woesearchaeota archaeon | reverse complement strand
TGGTGAGTCAGAGTGAAATGCAGATGCAAAGCATCTGACTGCACTATAAAATAGTGCAGTTTTATTTTACTCTGAATAACCCAATCTGTTTAAATAAAACAAAAACAAATATCTCTTTATTTAAACAGATTCATCTGCCCAACCCATTAAGCAACTATTTCTTCATAGGTTTTAGGGCAGGCTTAGAGCTTTTCCCAACTTGAGGAAAAACTCTTTCACTATGCCCACATTTATTACACTTCCATTTAGAAATCAAACCAAAAAGATTTCCAAGTCCATGCACCTTAGCAACATCCTTGCTCTTGCACCTTGGACAAACATAAACAGAAGTGCTTTTTTTATCCTCTTTTTTATTTTCCATAATTCCTCATAGATTTTTTCATTTATAAAGTTAATTGAAAACAATTCTTAATCTAAAAATAGAAACATCATCAATATAAGAATCTACAACCTTGAGTATCCTATCAAGATTATCAACTACCAGTAAAAATAAAACGAGCACCTTGACAAAGTCAGGTGCGAGTTAATAACAAAAAACCCAAAACACTTAAATACTAAGTAAAACTTAATAAAATTAATAATAACTAACTTTCACTAAGTAAAATGAAAAAAAAGGAAAATCTAAAAAAATTTCTATTAGAAATACCTGAAGAAGTCTGGAATAAATGGAAAAACAAAGTTCCTCGTTCTATATCATTAAATAAAGCACTGATTGAACTCTTAAAAAAAGAAGGAAATAAAAAATGAAAAAAAACAACTGGCATTTACTGGTAATCTTAGAATTAATAATAGTTGTATCAATCTTCTCATTAGTAATTCTCACAAAGAATTCTCAAATAACAGGATTCGCAATCTATCAATCAAATTCAGACGGCTCTACAATAAATGACACTTATTTAAGAGAACAATTTCCAACAAACAACTTCGGAACTTCAGAAACATTAAGAGTTGGAAATGTAAGCGGAGGAACAGAATATCGATTTATAATAAAGGAAAATAATTTATCAGGAATAAGTTCAGGAGATACAATTGTAACTGCAAAACTGCAACTTTATGTAAATGAATCTTATGGAAAATCAAATTTAACAATAAAAATTCATAGAGTAACTGCAAACTGGACAGAATTCGGAGCAACCTGGAATGAAAGAAAATCAGGAACTTCCTGGACTTCATCAGGAGGAGATTACTTAGAAGAAATAACAGCTCAAAACATAACAAACCAATCAGGAGTTTTCTACAACTTCACAATAACATCTATTGTTCAGGGTTGGATTAATGGAAGTTATGAAAACTATGGAATAATAATTTCAGCACCAAACACAGCTTCAGGAAATTATACTTATTTTGCATCAACTAATGAACCCAATTCAGCTCAAAGACCTTTATTTTTCATTGAACATACAGACAATGCAGCACCTCAAATAACAAACATCTCCACAGATTCTTCACTAACCTCTCTAAAACAAGTTGGAGAACAAGTAAACATAACAGTTGAATGGACAGATTTAGAATCAAATTCAGCACAATTATTTGTATGCAATTCAACAGCAATAAATACTTCAGGATGCAATGACACAACTCTCTGCTACACCTCAATGCAATCATCAAGCCCTTCATCATGCAATTACACAATTCAATCAACAGACAACCGAACAACACAATTCTGGTTAGCAATATGTGACGAATACAACTGCTCATCAACAAACTCAAGTCAATTCTATATGAACCACAACCCAACACCTTCAATTACTCAACCAAACGGAGGAGAAACAATAAACCAAACCTCACAAGGAAACTATGAAATACAATTCAATGTAAACGACACTGATTCAGACCTATTAACTGCAGACCTTTACTACTCTGAAACTCAGGACACAACAGAACATTTATTAGCATCAAATGTAAACCTAACAAATAATTGCACAGATGCAGATTCAGACACAGCAACAACAAACACCTGCACTTATGAATGGAACACAACAGAACTATACGGAACATACTATCTAATAATAATTTTAAACGACACACACTCAATAAGCAACGACACTTCAGATGCATCTTTTTCAATTGTCAGCTTAATAGATAACACACCTCCAAACATAACAGCACAATGGATTGATTCAGAAATAACTTCAGGAAAACCCATCCAAATTTACGCAAACATTTCAGAACCCAACATAAACACAATCTGGGTTTCCATAAACACAACTCCTCAAACCAACCTTACAATGACAAACACAACAACAGGATTTCCAAATTTATATAACATAACATGGACAGCAATATCAACAGGAAACTACCAATTCAAAACATGGGCAAATGATACAATAGGAAATCTAAATGATTCATCAGAATGGCAAATCTTCACAATATCAAGACCTAATGCATCTTCACAAGATGAATCCTGTCCTTCAACAGCACTGCCTCAACATACTGTAAAAATATCAACAAAACTAAATTCAACTCACATTCTAAAAAATATTTATGCATATCTAAACTCCCATGAAGATTTCACATTCTTAAACGACTATCCTCAAAACAAATCATTAGGAAACTTTACAGCAAATCAAACTAAAACAGCAGAATGGTTTTTATCAACACCTAATACAGAAACAACATACTCAATAAATGCAACTTATACAGACCAATACGGAAATGAATGGAACTCTTCAAACATGGAAATTCAGGTTACATCAGCAGTAGGAGGAGGATACTCAATTGAAGTAAATGGATATCCAGAAGTTGTAACAGGAAACTCATATTATGCAGAAGGAATTTTCAAATCATCAGGAACTTACTCAAATCCTGACTCAATGGAAATAAAAATCTATGATGCACTCGGCTCTCTGACAGTAGGACCTGCATCAATGACACAAGAATCAACAGGAATTTACAACTACACTTATTCAGTAAGTTCATCAGCAACAGAAGGAAAATGGGAAACAATTGTAAATGCAACAAAATCAGGAACATCATACTATTCAAACGAATTCTGGAATGTAGTCGGAGGTCCTTTTGATGTCAGAGATATTAATGTAATTGACACAGATATTAGTTCACTAAATATTTCAGTAGTAACTGAAAACACAGGAGGAGCAAACAAAGACTTAACACTAACCTGGAATCTATCAAGAACAGATAATAATGCAGTTTTAGATTCTGGTTCAGATACATTCATGGTTTCAGCAGGTTCAGAAAAAACCTGGTATGTCCAACCTTCAACAAGTTATATTGGTTCTGTAAAAATAACATTCTTAGGATATTATTCAGGAGGAGAAAAAGCAGGAGCATACAAAACATTCACAACAACATCAGGTGAACAACCACCTTCATCTTCTTCAAGTTCATCTTCAGGAGGAGGTGGTGGTGGAACAAGCACAACAACAATTCAAGAAAAAACCGATTTCACAATCCAGGCACCTGAAATAATCTACTTAGCAAAAAATATAGAAAAAGACATTTCAGTTGAAATAAAAAACACAGGAACAAAAACCCTAACAAATATAACACTCACTCTAAAAGGAGCAGACATAATCTACAAAACAAAACCAATACTAATTGAATCAATAAAACCCGAACAAACAAAAAAATTCATAATAACATTCTCACCTGAAAAAAAAGAAGACTACATCTTCACATACAATATAAAAACAGACCAATTATCAAAACAAAAAACAGGAACAATAATCATAACCTCTGAAAAAGAAGCTTATGAAAATGAAATTGAAGAATTAAAAAAATCAATACAAGACATAAAATCAAGCACAGACGACCAGGAACTTTTAAACAAACTAAAAAACTGCGAAGAAATTTTAGCTGAATTAATTTCAGATGTTGAAAAAGAAGATTTTATTAATGCAAAAACCAATTTAGATTTAACAAAAAACTGTGTAAAAGACATTGAAAATCAAATAAAACCAAAACTTCCCACATTCAAAATGGAAAACTACATATGGATAATAATCATAGTAATTCTCGTCATACTCATAGCAGTATTAATTGTATTCATATATCTTCTTTACAAAAGATTAGGTGTCATAAGTTTCATAAAACAAAAGCAAACCTCTCCACCAAAAATAAGTCATAGCAAAGATTTAAAAAAACAGGATTTTGAACAAAAAATAAAATCAATTGAAAATAAGTTAAAGAGATTAGAATAATTAATTTTTATCTCTCCTCCAAGGAGAGAACGAGTGAATTCACAAAACAAAAAAATAAAAGATAACTCTTGCCTGAAAACTTTTCTTCACAAAATTTAGAAAAGTTTTTCTTTGAAAAATTTTCAATAATTGCATTTTAAAAAGATTTTCAACAAAAGAGTATCTCCGATATTTATAAATAAACTTTGTAATTCCTATCTTATTTTGGGAGAGGGGAAGGTTTTGACTTTGACTAAATCTTAAAATATAACAAAGTCAAAATCCGAGTTTCATCAATAGACGAATTCAGGAGGAAACAAACCATTTTGCGAGAAGTAAAAATAAGAAAATAACGAGCAGGATGGTAAGCCATGAATTACAAGGTAGTAAAAATTCATCAGAGATACTCCAAAACCTAATGAATATAAAATCACCTCCCAAAATTCTCTACATCACAAATCCTATTTCTTCTTCCCTTTCTTTTTCTTTCTCCTCGCTCTCCGAGCCTTAGCCAAATTCTTCAATCTTTTTTCCCTAATTTCCTTATCATGTTTAACATGCTCCATATGAACCTTCCTCGCCTTTTCCAATGCCTTCAACCTTTTATCCCTTGTCTTATCTTTTTTCTTATCTTTTTTCTTTTTCTTCTTTTTTACTTTTTTAGTTTTCTCTTTAGTTTTTTTAGAATCCTTAACCTCATCATTAATCTCTTTCAAAGAAACATTTTCTTCACCCTTAACATCTTTCAAATCATTCTTAATCTTTTTCACATCCTCATTCTCACTCTTTTTCTCCCTACCCTTTTTAATCTTTTTTAAATCCTCTTCAACATTAATCAATTTCTTTATTCTTCCCTTAATACTGTCAATTCTATCTCCAAAACTTTTCTTTTCAGATTTTACCTCTTTTTTCTCAATAGGTTTCTTTTCAACCTCCCCCCTTCCAGCAACCTCTTTCTTTCCACTAACTTCTTTCTTTTCATCACTTCCTTTATCACCTCCCCACTTATTCACCAAATCATCAGAAATTCCCAAAAGATTTTCACCCTCCTTTTTACTCTCCTTACTCTCTAAATCTTTCTTAACCTTCCCTTTTTCAACAGGTTTTTTTTCAACATTTTCCTCACTCTTATCTTTTTTCTCAACAACTTTTTTCTTAACTCCTGAACCTCTCTTAATATCTCTAACCTCGCTCGCGAGTTCATCAACTAATTTCAAAATCAACTCAAACTTATTCTCATGTTCACTAACCGCTTTAATATTTTCATTACCCACACTAACTGCAATATCTGCAATATCTCTCTCATTTCTTTTAACAACAGAAAGAGTTGTCTCAACCAAATGAGCCAACCTCTCATTCTCCTCTTTCATTTGTTCAACATGACTAAAATAACCATTCATATCACTAAACCTGTCCTGAGTCCTTTTCTTAAAATCCTCAAAATCCTTGCTCTTAACAATATTACTAAAATCAACTCTCAATTTCTCCATCTCTTTTCTCAAACCAGAATAAGAACTATCAAGATTATTAAAAACCTCATTCAGTTTCTGATTCTCTGCAAAACCTTTTCTTAATTCAATAAACAACTGCTCTGATTTATCAGCATTCAGACGAACACGATTAGACATTTTCTGAACTTCAACCAAATCCTTCTTAATCTCCTCATTCAATTTTAACAAAGCATCTGTTCCAACAAAAATTCCTGCCTTTTTCCTCAAATCCTTAACCTCTTCAATAACAGTGCTCATAAACTGACGATTCGCCTCAATTTTCTCACTCAAAACATTCATCTTATTACTTGCTTTCTGATAATCAATCCTCAACTTTTCAGGACTAACTTCCTTAACAATATCAATCGCCTTCATAGAATCTTTTTTAACAGAAGAAATATTTTTTTCATTACTAAGATTTGAAGACCTTAACTCACCAATCTGCTGATTAATTGTTGTAAATCTTTCATTATAACTTTTCAATAAAGAACCCATTGACTCAACTCTTGCTTTTATTTTATCCATCTCTAATTTACTTGCTTCAGAAAATCCTTTTGAAGAAACATTTGAATTAGAACCTGCTAATTTAGAATTCCCAGATTTAGAATTCCCAGAACTTTCTGAAACTCCTTCAGAATCTGAACTAAAAACATCTTTCTCCTCTTTCCCACCCTTCGCCCCCTCTCCTGCCTTCTTTTTCTTTAAAATCTCTTTCTTCTCTTTTTCAGAATCAAATTTCTCTTCTTGTCCCACATCAGGAACTCCATCATCTTTTTTAAAAAAATTAAATCCCATTTTATTTAATATCTAAATTCTTTTTAATCAAAACTATATCCTCCTTTATATTTTCAAAACTATTTTCAATATTCATCCATATTGCTCTATCTGATATTTTCATTTATCCTCCTTTTAAAAAAGATGACAATAGCAAAAAGATTCCCAACCCTGCCAATACCCAAATTTCCAATCTTTCCAATCCATTTTATCACCCTTTTAGTCATTTTACAAATTTAATTCTTTCCCACATTGATTTTTTCATTATCCAAAATATCCAGCTCCTTTCAATATATAATAAATTGCTAATAATATAATTATAAAAAATACTATTTCAGTCCAATGCTTCTTCCACCAATTTTTTTTATTTTCCATTTTATCACCTTTCCAATTTATCTCAAATCTCAATACCTTTCTCAAGAGCTTCGCTAACTATTGTTACTTCCTTTTTTAATTTATTAAATTCTTCTGGAGTATAACATAAAAAATCAACAGGATAATCCAAATCCCATTCTAAATATAAATCAGGACATCTTTTCAAAGCACTCAAATTCTCAAAATTTTTACTAACTACAATCAAATCTACATCACTATCCTTGCGAGGTTTACCACTAACTCTGCTCCCAAAAAAAATAATCTTTTCAGGTTTATATTTCTTCAAAATTTTATCCTTGAATTTTTTCAATTCCCTTACAGTTCCAGCTTTTCTTTTATCCATTTCAAAACCTCTTCACTAAATTTAATTATCTCCTCAACCTCTTCCTTAGAATAATCTTCTCCCAAATCAGGATACCTTACAACAATATAACCAGGATTAATCTTAGAGCATAAAACAATTATTTTATTAGGTGCATTAACTAATTTTCCAAGTTTTGTTAAATCATGAATCTTAGGAAATTTATTAGTTTTTTTTAAAAGTAAAGATTTGAATGCTTTTTCAACAGATTGCTGAGCAAAAAAAACAGAAGCATCAAGAATATCTCCTTTTAGATTATACTTAGCAGTTTCTAAATCTTTTTCTGCCTTATCAATCCATTTTTTACTCACTTCCATTATTAATATAATTTAAAAGCATTTATTAAACTTTTCACAACTCTTTCACCTCTTTTTTAAATCCTTCAACCTCTTTAATTATTCCCCCTGCCTCTCCTTTTGAAATTTTCTTTTCCATATAAGGTTTCATTTTCTTTTTCAATTCTTCAAACTTCAACTCAATCTTCGAAGTATCTTTACCAGCTCTCTTTTTCTCCTCAATCATTTTCTTTATATCTAAAATATCTGTCTTAACAGAATACTCTTTCTCTGCCTTATTCCCCTTTTTCTTAACAAACTTCTCTCTTGCTTTCTTAGCTTTTGAAACACCTGACAAAATCTCTTCCTTACTCAATTTCTTTTTAACCAAATGCATTGGCTTCTTTCCAATCTTCTTCCACTCTTCTTTAATTCTTGGAACCAATGACTCCAAATACATATCAGCCATCTGAAACTGCCCTGACTTAACCTTGCTCTTTGCAAGTTTCAATTCCAACTTCAAATCAATAACATCAACTTTCAGTTTCTTCAACATTCTAATCTGATATTCCAAATCTTCAATACCATCAAAATACTTTTCATATTTCTTTAACTCATCATTTGACAATCTCTTTGTGCTATGCAACAAAGGCCTAAAAGCAATGAAATAAGGTTTTCCACTATTATACTGAGGATTAGTAACCATTCCAGTTCCAATTGGCTCTTTAACCAATGACTTCAAAATATCCTCACCATATTTCATACTAACTCTTTCTAAATCACCTTCATATCTTGTTCCCATCTGTATCTCTGTTCCAATATTTGCTTTAACCTCTCCAACAAAATCACTCAATACCTGTGAAATCAAAACCAACCCAATACCCCATTTTCTAAACTCTCTTGCACCTCTCTCTAACTGAATAAATCCTTTTCCACTTCCACCAAACTTAGGCAACAGCCGGTGAACCTCATCATAAATTATCAATGTCTTTAACTCTGAACTCTCTTGTGGTTCTGCTCTGAAAACCTGCTCAATTGTGCTTGCAACAACCATATCAATCTGCTGCGGAGTCAAATGACTAACATTAAAAATAGTAATCTCACCAGGACGATTCAAATATTTCTTTATATTAATCAATTCATAAGGGTCCCGAATTGTCTTTATACTTCCATCAAATGCTTTTGCATTCTTTGGTTTCATATCAAAATATTTATATCTTTTAAACATAGATTTATCCTTAGATTTTCTCAAAAATCCAGTCCACTGTGCAGTTGGGTCAAAAACAATTACAGATTTCTTATGCAACAATGCCTCCTCAATTATTCCTTGTGCAGCCACAGTTTTACCTGAACCAGTTGAACCAGCAACCAAAGTATGCATCTGCAATTTATTCATATCAACAAAAGCACGAACATCTGACTCTGCAATCTTTCCAACAAATCCTGCATGAGGTCCAGCATGAGGAAGCTTACCCATATCAACTTTTATCTTAAATCTTTTCTTTCTAAAATTAATCCACTTAATATAAAAATAAGCACCAATTCCAATACCAATTCCCAAACCTATCAAAAGATAAACCCAAACAGGAATTCCAAAAATACTTCTCAACAACAAAGCATAATCAACTTTAATATAAGCAATTGAACTTGCCTGCATATTTTGTTCAACATTTGAATAATAAGCAGTTGCCTTAACCATATATCTTCCAGTTGGAGTATCTTCAGGTATTTTCAATTCCTTAATAACACTCATAGAAGTTTCAACTGCAAATGCCTCTTCCTGCCGAGCAAAAATCTCACCAGTTTCAGGATTCAACAACTGCAAATCAAACTGAACATCAACTCTTTTTGTCTTACCTAAATTCATCAAATCAGTCTGCAATCTCAAAACATCACCAGGAGGAACAACAGAATTCAATGGCTGTATCTTAACATCCAACAATTTTCCTTCAGGACTTAAAACTCTAATTGTAACAGGAATCTTTCCTTCCTCATCTTCTGACTTCATTATAATATCACCTTCATAATTTCCAGGAACAGCATCCAAAGGAACATTCACTTTCATCATAACATTCCTTTCCTCCTTACTTTCCAGCTCAACTCTACTTCTCTCAAAAAAGATAAACTCTTTTGGTTCACCATCAACTTCAAATTCAATAACTCTTGGACTGCTCACAGTATTAGCAACATTCAACCTTACTGTCGCAACTTCTCCTGGAAATAACTCTTTGTAAATAGAAGTTGTCTCTAATTTAACACCTCCTATCTGAAGATAACTCTGTATAATCTCTTTTATTTTATCCAAATCTCTTGAACTAACTCCACCTCCACCTCCTGAACTTGAACTACTTGATGAAGAAGTAGTCCCTCCAGAACCACAATCATCAGTGCAAGTAGTTGTTGTCTCACCATAACTACTCTCACAAGCACCATTACCACACTTATTTTCAGCAAGGAAATAAGAACTAAATCCACTGGAACTTCCAGTCACTGTTTTATTATCAATACTTCTTGATGAATCAACAACACTCCAACTGCTCAAACAAGTCCTATTTGGATAATTCCAGGATGCACACTTAACAACACTCAACTCCAAAGGATTCTCATAACTATAACTCGAATAATTAAAAATCACATCAATCAAATTATCCAAACCAGATGAATTACTCGCAATACCCATAAACGGCCTATACAAAGGAACAACCTCTGTCAAATCCTCACCATCAATCCTATACAAATTCAAACTAATATTACTCTGTGTAACATTACTAAAATTAACATTCTTAATAACAATCTCATCAACAGACAATTTAATATTAACATCATAATTTCTCTTATTAACACTAAAAGTAGTTTCCCCTGAAGAATCAGTAACATTACTCATTAAAATTGTTCCATTAGGTCTTAACAAACTTACATTTGCATTTGCAACAGCTTCTGAATTATAATTCACAAACTTAACATTCCAAACATACCTGTCATAAACTTCAAACCAATCAACACTTGAATTAAAATTACCTGAAGTATCATTTGCAGTATAATTCACCAAATACTCTCCAGCAGTATTCAAAACAAACGAATCATTCACATAATAACCTCCAGAACTTGCAAAAGAAACATTAATCTCACTTCCATTAGGATAAGTCAAATAACCCTTCACACTATCAAGAGCAATATTATCTGTAACATTAACCTGCAAATTTATACTATCTCCCTTATCAATATGATTTCTAATTACAGAAAAATAAGGATAACTAACATCAGCATAACTAACAGCATCATCTTCTGTATCAACCCTCTCACCATAAGTTGAATGGTCAGCACTTACACTTAAATTATAAGAATAACCATCATCAACAGAAGGTGCATTGCAAGTAATATTCCAGTAATCCCCTGTATGATTTGAACTCAAACCACTGCAAGAACTTCCTCCAATTGTTATACTCCATGTAACATTATCACTAATAATTGAACCTTGATAAGTAACATTAGTATGAAGTTCTACCAAATCCCCTGCACTAACATTTGTCAAAGGACTTGCTCCAGTTGGAGATAAAATTTCAACACCCATTGAAGTCGCAGTCATATTAATTGTAATATTTCTCTGAACAGGCAAAGCACCAGCATCAGTATTTGTAATATTAATAACTTCATAATACTCACCTTCTGAAGAAGCAGAATAATTAATCATAAAAGCCCTTGAAGTTCCTAATGAAACCATTAAACTGCTCTCATTAATTCCAAAAACCGAACTATTACTGCTCACAAAATTAAAAGTCATATTAACATTTCCAGTATTATTAATTCTTACAGACTGCAAATCTCCTGAAGTTCCAGCACCCTTAGTAACATTCAAACTATCCACTGAAATTGTCCAGGTTTTTGTTTCAGGCACAATTGCCTGAATATCAACTGTCTTAGAAATACTGCTTTCAGAAATATTTATAACACCAAGATAAGTATCTGCAGCAGTTCCAGCAGATGCAGTTAAAGTTACATTCACAAACCTCGAACTATTAGTTTCAATATCAAAATTACTCTCATTATAACTCGCACTCAATGTATTGCACAAACTTCCACTTAAACAACTTAAACTAATTCCACTTAACTCTGCATTGCCAGTATTATTTATCTCCAAAACACTTGAATTAGAACTTCCAGAATTAAGTCCAGTTGAAATAGTTACAGGAGGAGTTGTAGTCATTGACTTATTCTCTTCAACACCAATACTAAAAACCTCTGAATCACTTGAGGTTCCAGTATTTGGATTAGTCCACTCTAAAGTCGCAGTAATATTATAAGTTCCTGCATTAGTCATCTGACTAATATTCAATTGAGAAACATAACTCAATGTAGAATTACTCGACAAATCTCCAAAACTATAATTACTCACAACAATACTATCATTCCAACTAAAAGTCAAAGTAGGAGAATATGCCTTAACATTACCTGTATTATTTATAGTATAATTAACATAAACAATTGCACCATTCTCCAAATTAACATTTGAAACATTCACAGAAGAATAATTCTGAACTAAATCAACACTTGTTGTTCCATAACTTATAAAACTATATTCAGAAGAAGTAACTGATTTTGCAGGACTTCCCTTATCATAAATAGTTGCAGTAACAGTATAAGTTTCTGCAGTCATTGGAGAATAATTTCCAGTATAATTCAAAACAGTATAATCAGGTCCTCCTTCATACTGCCCAAATGAAGAACTTAATCCAGTTAAATCAACTTGTGTCTGTCCACCACTCCACGAAATATTCAAAATACCTGCTGTTTCATTCAAAGCAATATCATCTGTTCCTCTGACTCTAATTGTCAAATTAGAATTTTGTTCAGCAATCTCACCAGCAATACCTTCATACTCAAACCAGATATAAGTAACATTAGGTGCCTGCTCTTCAATCTGCCAAACATCTTCAATAACAGAACTCGCAGGATTTGCATTAGTAGAATTCGTAATACTCATAATAACACCTATATCATTATGAGAACTTGAATCCCCTTTTTGATAAAGGGTAATTGTCCCATTTGTTCCATTAGAAACATTAATACTCGTAGGATTGGTAGTCAAATCACCAACAACATAATTCTCTTCAAATAAATCAGTTCCTAATTTAGTATAATCAAAAGTTCCAGAATCTGAATAAGCAATACTAAAATTAACTTGCACATTTCCAAGATTAGTTATTGTCCAATTCCCTATCTCTCCAGCAATATCCAAAGAATACGAATTATTATATGTAAAATTACTTAAAGGAGTCAAATACCACGAACCATTTGAAGCAATATTCAAAGTCAGATTCAAATAAGTCGCATTTGCATTTGTAGAATTTACCTTTATCTTCCCTGTGTATTCTCCAGGAGCAGTTTGAGTAGGAACACTAATATTAATTGTAACATTTCTTTCTTCACCTGCAGGAATATTTGCTATAGGATTTGAACCAGGCATTGAAATCCATGAACTTGAAATATTATTACTATCTGTTAAATTACCCTCTATAAAAGTTCTGTAAATCTCTAAAGCAGTAGATGATGCAGTTGATCTAATAGCAAAACTAAAATTCTTAAAAGAATCATGCTCCATAGATAAATTAACAGTATAATTTGACAACTCCAACTCTGCATTACCTACAATAATCACATACATATCTGTATAAGCAATATAATTATTAGAACTATCAAAAGGACCAACACTATCATCATTATTTGTCCAATTAACTCTCCATGACATTCTATAATCATTAGCAGCAGCATTATCAACTAAAGTAATATTCACAACATAATCACATGTCCCATTAGGATAAACCTTAGAACATCCAGAATATTCAGTTATATTTTTAAAAACAGAATTTCCTAAAACCTCATAAGCATAAATCTCATCCATACTTGCATTACCCGTGTTATTAATACTAACATTCCATAAAAAGCTATACTCACTTCCATAAGAATAATCACCTATAGATTTATTTGCAACAAACATATTTCCAGTTGTATTTTTCTCTTCTAAATAATCAAAATATCCAGCAGAAGAATTTCTATAATAACCACTCTCATTATAAGCACTAATATTAATTGTATAATTTCCATAATCCAAATCCGAAGAAGTCAACCAAGATGCAACACATTCAGAAACACCATTGCATTGATGCCCTTTAAAAAAGTTTCCACTCAAATCATAAACACTAACATTAATCGTCCCATTAATTTTACCACCTGTATCACTTCTTGTATAATTAGTCCAAACACTATAATTACTCTCACCTCCTGTATAGTTTTTATAACTATAATAATCTGCACTTGTTTTAGCCCAAACAGTTACACTTGTTGTATTTGTTCCTAAAATTCCTGTCTCTGAATTCTGCAAAACACTAACCTCTAAATTCTGAGCACCTAAACTATCAACAGGAATTGTAATATTATATTCATAACCTCCTGTTGAATTAGTTGAAGCATTAAAATAACTAATATTAACCTCTTTCAAAATCGGACTAACACTTTGATTAGTTGTCTCTAAATAAGCCCTATACTGAATATAATCTTTAGTTAAAGAAGAAATATCATTATTCAGATTATTTGTATAATTAGAACTCCAAGAATCCCAAGAAGAACCATCATCTGATTCTCTTATTTGAAGTTTAATTAAACCAGCAGAAGATAAATTCTCACTCCACTTCAAAACAGTATAAGTAACATCAGGAAGATAAATAACTGAAGAATTAAACACACCTATAGAAGAATAATTATAATTTGTATAATTTATCCCAAACTCATCAACAGTATTCTCTGCAGAACTTAAATCTGCCTCTATTTTTACAAAAACATCTTCATAACCTTTAACAGGAACACTTGCATTAAGATAACTCAACTCACTAATAGTTGAATTCAAACAATACCAATCACTTCCAGTCCTATACCACAAACTCACATTACCCCCAGTAACTTCAACATTTCCAGTTTTTAAACTCAACTCCATATCATAAAATTCAGTAACACTTGAAATCTTATAAGTTATATTTCCAATATAAGGACTGCTCATCTGGTTCCTGTCAAAAATAACACCTCCTGCATGTCCAACATTATAACTATTATTCACATTTTCATCATCAACTCCATCAGCAGGATCATCACTATAATCATCAATAAAATTAATCAAATCTCCCTCTGAAGTCAGATTCAATCTAACAACATCACTAATATTCACATCACTTCCATTTCCCCCCACAAAATTACTATCATTCAAAGTATCACTTGAAACAGTCACATCATTCAACTTCATTATAAACAAATTATCATCCAATGCCCATTTCTCTGTTCCATTCCAACGACTAATTAAACCAGAAACACCTACAACATCAGTAGTATTAACACTCAAACTTTCAGGAACAATACTAATTGTAGTATTTTGAACAGAAAAATTACTACTAACACTTTTAACAATATCAAATCCATTTGTTAAATTTCCATACCAAGTCACATAATAATCACCCAACTCACCAGCACTAATTTCTTTAGTCAAATTCCAGTAACCGCCATCTCTATCTGAATTACCACTCCAAATTAAACTCTCTCCATCTCTACTAACCAACACAATATCATTCTCAACATCAACATCATAAATCTTACCTGAATATTTTTCTTTATTGATACCTAAAACCTGAACTTCATTCCCATAAGCATCTAAAAATACTAAATCACTAACTTTTAATTCACCTTTCTCTATAGAAGAATAAATATCACTAATCCCAATTAACTCAAAGTCACTCAAATCATTATTATAGAAAAACTTATATACTTCTCTATTATTATCACTTAAAATGGAACAATCCCTATTACCTAAAGAACTGCAATCTAAATCAGCTTCTAAATTACTTGGTAAAGCATTAATTGAAGTATTAAAACAAGACATATTCAAAAGATACAAACAAACAGGAGAGGTAACTGATGAGGACTGGGAATTCTGCGAATCAATTGACTGGCATCCTGTTGATGAGCTTCCATTAAAAGAAGAGTTTGTCAAAGAATTGGAAAAAGCAAGAGATGAACCTACCGGCAAATTATATACATCTACTGAAGAATTTTGGAAAGACTTAGATTCAAAATGAGTTATAAATTTATTTTCACCAAAACTTGTGAAAAAGAGATTGCTAAAGCTACTAGAAAAAATCAAGTTCTCAAGAAAATTATTAATAACAAAATAAGAGAAATTATTGTCAACCCTCATCATTACAAGCCCCTCAAATATGACCTCAGGGGTGAAAGGAGAGTTCATATTATGCAAAGTTTTGTTCTTGTCTTCGAGATTGATTTTGCAAAGAAAATAATCACCTTTATCAGATTTAGGCATCACGACAGAGCTTACTAAATTTTCTTTCTCTTTTTTACCCACATAAACCTTATGCTTCTCACTAACAACCAACTCACTTTCCTCACCCTTACCATCAACCATCTCAATCCTATACATCTCACCACCCAACTCACTATTATCAAAAACCTGCCTCCCCATAGGAATCTCCCACTCACTTTCGCCTGTTTCAGCATTCAAAGTCATAACCCTATCATCCTCATCCAAATCCTTAAAATACTTCAAACTTTTAACATAACACTTTTTATCAACATTCTCCTCAGCTCCATAGCCGACATTCGTCTGGCTATTTCGCATATTTTCAAAAGTATCTGATAAATCTAAACAACTCTCGTCTTTCTCATCATTATAATCATCATTATAATTATCTCCCACTCTACCCAACCTCTCCTGTATCAAATTACCAGAAATTTCATAATATTTTGTTACGCTGGCAGAGGGAATCGAACCCCCGAACCCCAAAGGGCACCTGGTGTCATCAGGTTGCTTTAACCACTCAGCCATACCAACATAACTCTCATCCAACTCAACCGAAATATTTAAATACTTCTGTTCACTACAATTATTATAAAATCCTGGTGTCAATTGGTTGTGTTCGACCATTCTGTTCGAACCCTCTTTTTTATTTTTCTCATAATTCAAACTATCTTCATAATACTCAATATAATCATTCGTTTCATAACCACTATCTCTCACCCCACACTCCTCGTTCTCCAAATTACCAATATATTCATAATTCAACTCACCATTCCCTTCCTTATCTCCTACTCTATCCAACATCTCCTGCATCAAATTACCAGAAGTTTCATCATTGGACTGGCGAAGGGGGTTAATAACAAATTCATCAACACCTAAACTCTCACAATCAACCTCTTCCAAAACCATAATTCTTGTCTCATTATCATAACACTCACCATCAATACTTTCCAAACTATAATTAACAATAGTCCCATTAGGCATACTAACCTCTGCCCAAACAGAACTAATATTATAACCTGATGAAGAATCATCAATATCACCAGCAGGAAGATTAATTGATAAATTCACACTCTCATTATAATTCACATAACCCAATCCACTATCCAAAGCAACAGACGACTCATTATAAAGAGGCAATCTAATCCTAACCTCACCAGAATCACTCTTCTCCTCATAACCAGATTTAACACATGAAATATTCCAAGAATAATTCCCAGTATTATCAAAACTACGATTATAATAATAAAGTCCTGCTGATGAGTTGTAAGACATGTTAAACATACCGCTTTCTAACCCACTCCCAAAAGTAACATTACACCCTGCCCCACTTACATTCTCATTCAAATCAGTCCGAGTATAATTCGCAAAGAAATAAGTCATTTCATCAGGCAATGGCTCATCCTCTAAACCAAACCAAGCAGAATAATCCTCATCATCATCCTCTAAATCCCAAGCACTCACATTAGTATTAACACCCTTCTGAATCCACAACTCATCAGTATAATTCAAATTCCCAGCATAATCCTGAACATAACCAGTAAAAGTATGCCATCCATTTGCAACATCTGTATAATTCCCACTAACATATTTAGACGACTGATTTGCATATAATCCTACAATTTCCCAATCTTCAAGAGAACGATTAAATATCATAACATCATCAACTACACCATTAAACCATTCACTTCCATTAACACCAATTCTAATATTATTTCCAGAAATATTCAAAGGATATTCATCAACACTACTCTCAACACCATTAACAAAATAATCACTTCCATTATAAGCAATATAAACCCAATCTAAACTTGTTGAATTCTTATACCATAATGAAACACTATCTTTATCTTCACTAACCTCAACATCAACCCAATCCCCATCCCCATCAAACTCAAACCCCTTTCCAAATCTTCCATTAGCAACCTGCACAGCATCCCCTTGCTTCGAACCATTATTTCTTCCAAAATAATCAACAGGATCTGAATTACCACTCCAAATCAAACTCTCCCCATCTCTACTAACCAAAACAATATCATTAGGAACATCAACATCATAAATCTTTCCGAAATAATCCTTCTTACTAATATCTAAAACCTGAACCTCATTACTATCAACATCCAAGAATACTAAATCTTCAACATTTAATTCACCATCTTCAATCTCAGAATAAATATCTGATATTCTCACTAATTCAAAATTACTTAAATCCCCTCCTTTCCCATTTATTTTATTATTAATATCACTTACAAGAATTTCGTTGTTTAATTCTAATTGAGAGAGGTTATTCTCACTTACTTGACTATAATATCTCTCGTTTTCTAAGTTACCAATATTTTCATAATCCTCACTATCTCTTAATTCATTAACCACAAAACTTAAATAATCAACACCACTATCTGTTAAAATGCAAGAACTTAAATCACCTGAAAAAATATTAAACTCCGAACTTCTTTCTAAATTTGTAATTAGATTATTAAAACAAGACATATTCAACAGATACAAAGAAACTAAAGAAGTAACTGATGAAGACTGGGAATTCTGCGAATCAATTGACTGGCATCCTGTTGATGAACTTCCCTTAAAAGAATCTTTTGTTAAAGAACTTAAAGAGATTGAAAAAGGACCACATTCTGAAATGACAATAGAAGAATTAGATAAACTAATGGGCTTAAAATGACCTTCAGATTCGAGCTTTCTGATAAATTGAAAAAGATTCTCAACAGACTCGAAAGAAAAAATAGAAATCTCACTCTTGCTATCAACAAAAAGATTAGACAAATTATATCTTGTGATGAAACTTCTATTCAACATTTTAAAAACCTTAGGGGAAATATGAGTCATCTTAAAAGAGTCCATGTTGAAAGTTTTGTCCTTACTTTTCAAGTCAAAGGAGACAAAATTTTCTTTGAAAATTTCGTCCATCACGACCAAGCCTATTGACTCTTCTCTCTTCTTACTACTAAAAACCTTATGCTTCTCACTAACAACCAACTCACTCTCCTTCCCACTACTATCAAC
>CAYUZV010000013.1:0-18816 GCA_964448605.1 Candidatus Woesearchaeota archaeon | reverse complement strand
TCATCCTCCTCCAAATCCTTAAAATACTTCAACTCTTTAACATAACATTTTTTATCAGAACCTGATAAACTTAACCCACTACTCTCCTGCTCATTTCCATAACTATCTTTTACATCTCCCAATCTCTCGTTTTCTAAGTTACCAATATATTCAACATTCAAACTATCTCTTTCATAAACCCCAACCCTCTCATAAATCTCCCCATCAATAATAACTTTATTACCTCCCTCTCCCTTAATCATAACTACCTCATAACCATCAGTATAATAATTAACATCTCCAACCTTCACTTCACTTAACCACTCATTCTCAAAATTACCAATATTTTCATAATCCTCACTACCACCCCCTTCACCCTGTCCCAAATTCCCAATATATTCAACTTTCAAACTATCTTTATCATAAACCTCTCCACCATAACCCCTAACTCTCACTTCCCTTAACCCTTCGTTTTCTAAATTACCAATATTTTCATAATCCTCACTATCTTCTAATTCAACATTGGACTGGCGAAAGGCAGAGAAAGAACCAACCTCCACCCTCTCATAAATCTCTCCATCAATAACAATCCTACTTCTATCCTCATCATTATTAATAGAAAAACTTAAATAATCATCATCACTACCTGTTAAAATGCAAGAACTTAAATCATCTGAAAAAATATTAAACTCCGAACTTCTTTCTAAATTTGTAATTAGATTATTAAAACAAGACATATTCAACAGATACAAAGAAACTAAAGAAGTAACTGATGAAGACTGGGAATTCTGCGAATCAATTGACTGGCATCCTGTTGATGAACTCCCTCCTAAGCCAGAGCATGTTGAAGAATTGAAAAAAGCATTAAAAGAAGGTAAATTCATTGAATTTAATTCTGTAGAAGAATTACTTGATAAATGATTTATAAAAAAGTTATTGAAGAAAAATGCAGAAGACAAATTAACAAAGCTATTAGAAAAAACCCTATCCTGACTAAAATTCTGAACAACAAAATCAATGAAATCATTACTAACCCTTACCACTACAAACCCCTTAGGAATGAACTCGCTGGTGAAAGAAGAGTCCATATTTTGAGAAACCAAATCCTCAAATTCATTATTGACGAAAAAAACAAAAGAGTCATTTTCATCTTCTTCGGACATCATGATGATGCCTACTGAATTATTAAATAAATTACCTATATTTATATTTTCATTTTCTAAGTTACTAATTATCTCATAATCCTCAGCATAATCATCTCCACCATAACCACTAACCCTCACCCCACCCAACCCTCTGTTTTCCAAATTACCAACATACTCATAATCCTCAAAAATAGAGGATACGCCACGACCGGGAATTGCACCCGGAACTCTTCTGGTAAGAAGATCTCGCTCATCAGGCGAGTGCCTTACTATTAAGACTATCGTGGCATTTGTATCCTCTGCTCCCTCATAAACAGAAACATTTATATACTTATTGTTACTCCTATAATCATAATCTGGTAGGAAGTGCTTTACTATTGAGACTATTTTTGTCTCTTCATTTTTATTTTCTTCGTAATTATCTTCTACTTTATTTATTCTATCATCACCTACATCACTGCTATAAACAGAAACATTTATATAGTTATTGTCATTATAATTATTATAATCTTTGGACAAGTTTAGCTTTACCGTTGATGCTACATTTGTAGCATTTCTTTTATTTTTCTCATAACTATCTATCTCATCCAATCTATCATTTTCCAAATTACCAATAATTTCATAATCCTCACTATCTTCATAATAAACCTCAACCCTCTCATAAACCTCTCCATCAACAACAACTCTTTCACCATCTTCTCCATTAATAACTACAATCTCATTACCATTAGTATAATAATTAACATCTCCAACCCTCTCTCCTCTTAACCCCTCATTCTCCAAATTACCAATATATTCAACATTCAAACTATCTTCTAATTCAACATGGAAAGGGGTGGTGGATTTTATCTCATCACAACTAACCTCACTCAAAGTCATAATCTTTGTCTCATTATCATAACAACTTCCATTCACATCATCCATCCTCCACCATGAAACAAGAGAATTATCATAATCAATAACAACACTTATATTATTCCCTGAATTATCATCAGCACTAACATTAATATAAATCCAATCATTAGCAGTCTGTGAAGCATTTGATAAAACATCTGCACCAAAAGATATAGAAGGATATTCAGAATCAACAGCAACACTATAAGATGTAAAACCCGTTACATTATATTTATACACAGGCCCATCATTATCAATCCAATCACATATTCCACCAGTGCAATTCACACCATTTCTCAACATCTGCGGTGAAACAGGACTTGCACCATCTAAACCATAAAACCAGAGTTCTGCACTTTTATTCAAATCACTATTAAGCTCACTATAAGCAGTTATATTATTAGGACTAATAACAATCCAATCATCAGCACTTGAAACTAAACTAACATTCTTAGTCATATCTGTCTGACTTTCATCAGTAGATTCATTATTTGCATAATTCGGAAGATAAAGTATTCTTCCATTTGTAGTATTTCTTGCCAAATTCACAGGAGTTACTAATGTTCCTCCTGTTAAATCAATTGAATCTGTGAATTCTAAGACGATTGTGCCGTTTTGACCTAAAAGACCAGTAGAATAAGGGCTTCCTCCTTTGGAAGAAAAATTACCTGTGAAATTAATATTTCCTTGAATATGGATTCTTCCTCCACCACCACCGCCTGATGCCTTGCCAGAAATAGAATCTCCTCCATCTGCTTTTACATTTCCATTTCCACTGATATCTCCAATTATCCAAATACTTCCTCCAGAACCCCCTGCAGAAAATGATAAACCATTTGAAGACAAAGTACCTTCTACAATTAAATTATCAACAATAAGTTTTAATCCTCCACCACCACTACCACTTCTAACACTATACCTATTTGCACCGCTACTTCCTAAAGCAATAGGTTCTATTACATCTCCATAAGCATAACCTCCATAGGCAGAATCAGTTCCATTACCTCCTTTTCCTCCATAACCCCCACCACCCACATAATCACTACTTCTAATTCCCCCTCCAGGTCCATATCCAGAACCAGAACTCACCACCCCTCCAAAACCCCCACCATCAGCATTTAAACTTCCCCCTTCTTCAATAGTTATATTATTTGCATAAATAGTAACCCCGATGCCATAGGGATTTTCGATTGTTCCACCATTTATAATTAATATATTTCCAGACAAACTTAAAGAAGAATTCTCTTTAATAGTAATGGTAGAAAAATTATATAAATTCTCAAATACACTCTGATTATTTGCATCAACACCTAATGTTAAATTCCTTAATCCTTCTGCTCCAGAATCATCAATCACTAAATCAAAGTTTGAAGGAAATTTAATTGTTCCTGCTTTTCCAGATATAGCATTTCCTTGGCCTTCTTTAACAGATAAAGAACCTCCATTTGTAAAAAATCCCCCATTACTAACATTTGAAACATCAATTCTTCCACCTCCACCACCGCCTGATGCCTTGCCAGAAATAGAATTTGCTCCTTCCGCTTTTATTTTTCCATTACCTGACAAATTACCTGAAACTATCCAAATACTTCCTCCAGAACTTCCCCCACAACCTTGGCTACAAGAAGTAGAAGGTAATCCATTTGATGATAAATTCCCTGAAATTATTAACAGATTTTTTATTGATAATTTTATAATACCTCCACCTCCCCCCCCATAACCAGAAGAGACTCCTCCACCACTACCAAAATCACTTGGTTGTGAAGAATTTCCATAACTTATTCCTCCTAGTACTGTTGAATGACCTCCAACACCCCCATAACCTCCTCCAGAAGCATAATCTCCTGAATTAGTCCCTTTTCCATCTCCAAACTTTAAATCCCACCCCAACCCATCCGTACTCACCAACCCCCCACTACTAACATTCAACCCCTCAGCAATTATAGTTATATTCCCCCCACTAACATTCCCCCCATCCTCAACAGTTAAATTACCAGTTAAATTAATCACCATTGAACAACCATGATGAGAACTTCCTGTTGCATTAGGACAATCAGCAGTATCATTAAACAAACTCCCCCCATCAACAACAACATTATTCCCATTTATCACCTCACCATCATCAACACCATGAGATGTTGTAACATAACAAGTTGTATCTAAATCACCATAATCACAAATCCCAGTCCCACCTTCAACAACAGTATAATTAGTCCATCCAGTAACATCAAATTTAGCAACACCTTCTGAAACATCTCCTCCAGAACAAACTGCACCAGGACAAACCTCACCATCTTTCAACAACCAAGCATTACTCCAAGGAACATCATAAAACCACAACTCTGCACTAACATCTAACTCTGGCTCAGCATCACTCTCAACAATAATACTCATATTTAAAACCTGAATATTTGTAGAATTAAAAACAGCAACAGAATAATTCAAAGAATCATCAAACCTAACCCTGCCAAGCTCATTTTCCTTAGATATATAAGGGTTTGGTTGAATATTTGCTGTTGTTACATTTATATCTGTTGTGTAAGTTAAATCAATAATTCCATTTCCACCTAAAGCATCTTCTGCACCAGTTATAATATCATAAACAAAAACAGAATCAGCAGTTAAATTTAAACCTCCTCTGCCTTCTTCATAATGCTCTAAAATTTCCTCAGCACTCAATGTCTGATTATAAATTCCAACTTCATCAACAAACCCTAAATAATCCTCACCATTATCTGATTCAGTTCCAATAGTAACATCCTCTTCATTTGTTACTAAAGTGCTAACAGTATTTGATGCTTTTAAATCACCATCAACATACAACATTACATGAGTATCATTTGCAGTTCCAACAATATGATGCCATTCATCATCATTAACAGCAACATTAGAATCCAAAGCCCTGCTTTTATAAATAAAATAAATCTCTTCATTACCTTCTAAATACAATCCATACTGATTACCAGAACCAGAATCAACATCAGAACCTTTTCCAATAATAACATCTTCACCTGCAGTAGAAGAACTTGCTTTTATCCAGGCTTCTAAAGTTAAATTACCAGTAATATTCAAAGATTCATCATGAGAAATAACTATTTTATCATCTGCTCCATCAAAATAATAACCCCCATCAAACTTCCCACTTGAATTCCAAACAGCCCCAGTAACACTCCCATTATTCCCATTCCCACTAAAATCATAAACATGAGTGTCATTTTCTGAATTACCACTCCAAACACCTACACCATCAACCTCATAACAAATCTGCTCATCCTCTAACCACCAACCCACCCCTTCTAAACCATACTCATCATTCAAACTATCTCTTTCATAAAACCCAACCCCCTCATAAACCTCACCATCAACCCCATCATATCTTATGTTTTCAAAATTACCAATATTTTCATTTTCAATATTCCTCATAATCTCATCAATCCCCTTGCATTCAACTTCATCTCTCTTAACCAAAACAACACCATAATCAGGAACATCAACATCATAAATCTTTCCTAAATAATTTTCCTTATGAATATCCAAAACCCTAACTTCATTTCCATAAGCATCTAAAAATACAATATCTCTAACATCTACTTCACCTTCCTGAATCTTAGAATATATATCAGAGATTCTTCCTAATTTAAACTCACTTATATTTTTCACCCCACTCACATCAACACCCACCCCACCCCCCACCACCTTACCCTGTATAAAATCACCATCACCACTTGCCCCAACCAATCCCATTAAACTCAAATTACTCATTAACATTAATCCAAATAATAATCCAATACCTAAAACCAAAAACAAATTAACCTTTAACCTCTTACTCTTTTCTTTTTTATCAACTTTATTTTGCACTTCATCATGTTCCTCTAATGTCCTGTTAAAATCTTGATTAGAAACTGCACTTCGCGACATCTTCGCGACACTTCGCGACAAAACATAATAAATATTATATCCAGTCCCTTTTCTTTCTATTATACCTCTATTAACTAATTGCTTCAATTCCCTTTGAGAAGTTCTTGAAATTATATTAAATAATTTATCATACTCAACACGAGTAATATTTTTATGTTCTCTCAAATATTCAACAACTTTCTTTTGCCTCTCATTCAAATTTTCAAAAACACTATCTTCAACATAACTGCTCTCTTTAATCTGCGAAACAAATACAACCTTTGTCTGAACTTCACTAAAATCATAATAAGGTTCTTTATTTCCCATCTCTCTTGAAAGTTCTTTAATCATATAAATTCCAGAACCATACTTCTCAATAAACCCAACATCATACATCAAATTGCACAAAATAGGATTAACTGGTTTATGCTCTGGATTTTCAGGGCTAACTCCCTCAGGAAAATTTCCAGGATTTATTATCTCAACCCTATCATCAAAAATAAATACTCTCACATCCCCATTTTCAAAATAATTCCTATGAATCAATGCATTAATAATTGATTCTCTTAATGCTCTAATTGGATACTCAAATTTATCCAATCTTCTAAAACTTTTTTCAGTTCTCTCTCCAAACAACTTTATATTCTTTCTTATAAATTCTTCTGCCTGCTCAATATTTTCCCAAACACTGCCTTCAAAATTAACTGAATCTAAAGTAGGATTAGTAATTTTATTTCCCTTAAATCTAATTAATCTTAATTTAGCATTTGGAAAAAATCTTTCAGGATTCTTTCCAAAAAACAATATACCTGCATTTGTAACTCTCAACTCATTATTAATTTTCCTAATAGCCCCTATATTCAAAAGAACCTGATTAAAATTCATAGATTCAGGTTTCCTTATATTTCTAATCTCTTCTCTTTTTTTAACATACCATTTAACTTTTTTCATATCAATATCACTAACACTTGCTCCATAACAAATTTCAGAATCAAAAATCCTTTTTTTCTGGATAATCAATCTATCATACTCTGCCTTAGACAACTGCTTATTATTCCTGCCAACTCTTTTAAAAGCTCTGCCAAAAACCTTGCATGCTCTTTCTTCAGATTCAGAAACATTAATAACAATTATTTTTTTATCTTCAATATCCACAACTTCAACACTCGGATATATTTTAGGTTCACTATTATCAACTATTTTATTAACTAATCTCTCAATACTATCACCCCCAACATCAACTCCTAAAATCTTTCCAGAATCAGAAACACCAACTAAAACAACTCCTCCCTTAGAATTAACCATCCCACAAACACTCTCTACAATTTCCCTCATCTCACTCAAACCTGCCTTAAACTCAACCCTCTCATTCTCTCCTTTTTTAATTATTTCTAAAATATCTTTTTCATTCAACTCACTTAACATATCTTTTTCATTCAACCCACTTAATTCTAACTCCTCTTTTTTATAGCCATAAACTAAAAATAAAACAAATACAATAAAAATCAAGATTAATAAATTAAGAATTCCTCTGCTCTCTTCATCCTCACTATTCTGGCTAATGCCTCCTGCCCTGTCATTATCCTCAACCCTATAATAAATCTTATGCTCAGGACTCACAACCAAATTACTTTCTTCTCCTTCTTTATTAATCATCTCAATATTATACATCTCACCATTATACTCAAAAGTAGGATAAGAAATTGGTTTTTGCCAAACAAATTCTCCAGTCACATTATTCAAACTAGCAACTCTTTCATCACCCTCCAAATCCTTAAAATACTTCCATTTTTTAACATAACACTTTTTATCAACACTCTCCTTAACTCCATAACCAACATTCGTCTGGCTATTCCCCCTATTTTCAGAAGTATCTGATAAACCTAAATAATTATATCCACTCTCTTGCTCACTTCTACATCCATCCTCCCTACAAACATCCATCCCACCATAACAACTACCTTCCACCCCACCCCCCTCACCCTGTCCCAAATTACCAACATATTCAACATTCAAACTATCTTCTAATTCATCATTGGACTGGCAAAGGGAGGAAGAACCAACCTCAACCAACTCACCATCAATCTCAACATAATCATAATCACCAATCTCGCAATCAACCTCTTCTAAAGTCAAAATCTTTGTCTCATTATCATAACAATAAGCACTATCATTATTCAAATGCCATAAACCAACCAAACCACTATCATCAGAACTAATCTCACTTGCAGAATCACTTAAATTCACACTCCCCCCATTCTCAATAGTAACATTCCCAGTTAAATTAATCACAAAACTAATCCCAGAAGAATTAAACAAACTCCCACTATCCTGCACAACCAAACTTCCACTCCCATTTATATTCATTCCATCCTGAACAGGAAAACTATGATTAACATAACAAATTGTATCCAAACTACCAGAATCACAAAGAGCATCCAAACTACCTGACATCCCAATATTATGCTCCAGATTATTCTCATTAGCACTAACATTATAAACATCACTAACAGTCGTAGTCTTAACAGCACTCACATTATATTCACTATAATAAACCCTCGTCCCACCTAAATTAACATAATCAATTATCTCTGTTCGAGGAGTATAACCACTTGAATTAGTTGTCAAATTAAACTGATAATCTCCTGAAACATTCCAAGCAGTAACATTCGCATTATTAACTGCTAAACCCGATGAGTCATTTACATATGCTCGGTAGTACCAATATCTATACAAATCACTTCCAGCTAAATTAACACTTTCCTTAGAAATATTATAAGAACAATTAATAAAACTAGTATTATAAGTTCCAGGAGAAGCATCATCATAAACATAAACATCATAATCAACACCTGAAACATTCACACAATCCCTAAAACTATTATTCTGAGCATCTCTTAAATAAATCCCATAACTTCCAGACAAATAACCTTCTGCCCTATGATTTGTAAAACTATTATTATTACTACCCAACACATACAAAGCATAACTCGAATCAGATGTTCCTGTGTTTGAGGTTAAAATATTATCTGAAGATGAATAAAGATGAATTCCATAACCTGAATTAGATGTTCCTGTGTTATTTATTAAAATATTATTATTTGAAGATGAATAAAGATAAATTCCATAATTTGAACCACTGCAATTTGCATAATTATTATATAAATAACTATTCTCTGTTCCATCTAATCTTATTGCCTCATCACCTGATGTTGATACATTATTATCTGTTAAATTAAGATTATCTGAATTTAAAGTGTAAATTCCATAACCTACTCTTCCATTAACAGTATTATTAAACAATAAACCTGTGCTTACTGAACTAAACTCTATACCAATAGCATCAGTATTAACTCCACTATCCCCACCAACACTCACATCACAATTCTTCACAGTAGTATTAAACTGATTAGAATAAATACCTGAAACATTATAATCCGAAGTAATTGAATAACCAGCACAATCTAAAGTAACATTCTCTGCACTAATCACCATACAATCAGCATTTAAATTCTGAACAACATCATCAGTCATTGTATATATCTGCCCAGCAGTGCTCAAAGTAGAACAATTAGTTGTATCATACTCAATACTAACATTGAACAATTGAGGACTATAACTCATTTTCAAACTATCATTTTTCCAAAAATAAGCAAAATACTGAAAATATCTATTTTCAGTTATATTTGTCAAATTACTATAAACAGGATTCTCAAACCACGAAGAAGTTGTATTATCAGCACCAACAAAACTTTCACCAGAGCATGATGCATCATCACAACTCCTCACTTGCATTTTTATAAAATTACTCTCAACACTTTTAAAATCATGATAAACATCAAAAACAGAATGATATTCTAAAGGCGTAGTGTAACTATCTGAACTTTTATTATTTGAATAATTTCCATCATAAGCCATTACCTTACAATACCAAACATCTCCACTTTCAGTATAAGGGTCAATACTATTTGAACTTAAAACACCAGAACTCTCTTCTTCCAAATTCTCAACATAAAAAACATTATTCCTATACCAATAATAACTTATATTAACATTCCCACTTAAACTATAACCAGTTGTTGAACAATTAAAACTACTACTGTTAAACCCGCTTAAGCCAGGTTTTTTAACATAAAGAGCAGAAGAATTATAAATTCCAATACTAACATTATACAAAGTAGGAGTGAAAGTTTCATTAATTCTTCCAGAAACATTTCTAAACAAATAAGCTTTATACTGAAAATACTGGTTATTAGATAAAGTTGAATTCAATTCATTAAAACTAAAATCACTAAACCAACTCGCAGAAGTATTATCAGGTCCAACAAAACTCTCCCCAGCACATTCAGAATCATCACAACTTCTTATCTGCATTTTTATATTATTTTTATCCCACAAAAACCCGTGATAAACATCAGAAACATTTTCATAAGTTAAATTACCCCCACTCTCATTAAGATAATAAGGGTCAACAATATAATCAAACTCTAAACCCACAAATCCAGATTCATTAAAATCTGAATTACCTGACCAAACAGGAACTCCTGAAACTTTATAACACACCTGCCTATTTTCTAACCACCACCCCACCCCCTCTAAACCATACCTATTATTAAGATTATCAACAAAAAAAGTATCTAATAAAACATCATCACCCAACTTACTATCTTTAGTTTGATTATCTCCTCTCTTATTTTCCAAATTACCAATTAATCTATCATAAACCTCATCAACATCCCCACACTCAACACTATCTCTCTTAACCAGCACAATATCATTCTCCACATCAACATCATAAATCTTTCCGAAATATGGAACCTTGGAAATACTCTTAACTTTAACAGGCACTCCCTCACTATCTAAGAACCAAACCTCTTCACCATCCTCAAAATCAGAATAAACATCTGTAATTGGCTGTAAACTAAACTTGTTTAAATCCACCCTCTCCTTATTTATTTTATTATTATCCCTTACAAGAACACAATTATTATTCTCTGATTGAGAAAGGTTACTCTCACCTGCTAAATCCTCTGAACCATCAACCTCACCATATCGTATGTTTTGTAAATTACCAATATCTGTCCCAGTTTGCAAATTATTAATACCTTTATTCATAGAAAAACTTAAATAATCCTTATTCTCTAAATTATCTGTCAAAATGCCACAATTATCTATTAATATATCTAATGAATTTGAAGAAAAACTTTCACAATTCTCTAAATTAGCCTTAGCTAAAATACTTGAAAGAGCTATAGAATCTGAATTAGAAAAACAAGAAGCAATGCAAAAATTAGAAGAACTCTCTGAAAATAGCGAATTCACTGAAGAAGATGCATTAAAGTTAGGCGAACAAGTAAAAGATGATTTATTTAAGAGATTAAAAAAAGAAGGCAAGGCATAAATGGAACTTGTCTGTGATACTAACATAGTATTCTCATTATTCAAAAAAGATTCATTCACAAAAAAGTTATTAAAAGAACACTCTCTAAAATTATTCAGCCCTGATTGGTTAAACATTGAATTAAATAAACACTCCAAAACTATCTGTTCTAAATCAAATATTCCACCAGAATTCTTCGAAGAAGTAAAACAATCTCTTCTAAAAATAGTCTCACTTAAACAACCTTCAAAAGAATCAATATCCAAAGCATCTAAATTAATCTCACACAAATCAGATGCTCCATTCCTAGCACTATCAATAGAATTAGGAATGCCTCTCTGGTCTAATGATACACACTTCCAAGAAGAACCTGTAAAAAAAGCTATAAAAGTATTCACAACTTCTGAATTAATAAAACTATTAAAAGCATAAACCTTATGCTTCTCACTAACAACCAGCTCACTCTCCTTCCCAAAACCATCTTCATAAATAATCTTATACATCTCACCACCTAACTTACTAATATCCAAAACCTGAACTTCATTCCCATAAACATCCAAAAAGACCAAATCCTCAACATCAATCTCACCCTTTTCAATAGAAGAATAAACATCACTTATCCCCTCTAACCGAAAATTATTTAAATCTGCTCTCTCATTATTACCTGTTAAAATGGCAGAAGTTTGTGTTAAAGTTGATGTACCTGCAGAATTAAAAGATAAATTCGAAACAGTATTAGCTAAGTCTACTGAAAGATTAGTTAAATCAATAGAATTTGCAATAGCAGATGAACTGTTAAAAGATAGCCAATTAACTGAAGAAGATTGCATTAGACTTGCAGATGAACTAAAAAGAGAAGTTGCTAAAAAACATGGATTATAAAAAATGCTTTCATCAAAGATTCCTGATAAATTAATCATTGATGCTTCAATATTATTTTCATTCTTCAAATCAGATTCTGCAAGAAGACAATTAATCAACAAACTAGTAACAAAAGGATGCGAATTATACTCTCCATATTTTGTTAAATTAGAACTATCAAAAAACAAAACAGAAATATTAAAATACTCTAAAATTGATAGCACCTCATTCTTATTTAATTTATCCTTATTAAACAAATATGTTGAAACACTCTCTGAAGAAAAATACTCTTCGTTTTTATCCAAAGCCAACAAACTATCTCCACATGGTAAAGACACCAAAGATGACCCATACTTTGCTCTATCATTATCACTTAACAAAACACCAATCTGGTCAGATGAACCTGGATTTAAAGAACAATCTTCAGTTAAGATATTTAATACAAAAGAATTAAGAGAATTGCTTGATGCAGAATAAACCTTATGCTTCTCACTAACAACCAACTCACTCTCCTTCCCACTACTATCAACCATCTCAATCCTGAACATCTCACCACCTAACTCACTATTATCAAAAACCTGTCTTTCCATAGGAATCTCCCACTCACTCTCACCCGTTTCAGCATTCAAAGTCATAACTCTATCATCCTCCTCCAAATCCTTAAAATACTTCAACTCTTTAACATAACATTTTTTATTAACACTCTCTTGCTCACTTCCATAACTATCTTTTACATCTCCCAACCTTCTGTTTTCTAAATTACCAATATTTTCATAATCCTCACTATCTTCTAATTCATCATTGGACTGGCGAAGGGTGGAGGAAGAACCAACCTCAACCAACCCACATTCAACCTCACTCAAAGTCATAATCCTTGTCTCATTATCATAACAATGCCCAACAACTCTCAAATCAAAAACCCTTGAACTTTCATTTTCACTCAAACCCACCCCACCCCCACTCTCATTCCCACCACTTAAATATGTCTTATACCAACCTTCAGAAGAAATATTCAAAATCTTAGCAATAATCTCACTTCCATTCTCTGTATAAACCTCTACTGAAACATCTTCAACTGAATAATCCACCAACCAAGAATAACCCTCTCCTTCTAAATAAGAAGTTAAATTATCTAATTCTACCTGTAAACTTTCATTAATAGTTTCATTACCCTCAATACCCTCTCCACCTACTCCTCCCAAACTCCCAACCAAAACCACCAACAAAACCCCAACTATCAAAACCATTCCCTTTTTTCCAAACTCTTTTTTATTATTCATTTTTATTTTTATCTAAAATCTTTTTTAATTTAAAATGGTCAATTGAATAAAAATATTTAGTTATATCGCATTTGATGAAATAATCATCATAATAAGATTTATTAATAAAAGATTTTACCCTCTTAAACCCTTTATGAGTTCCCTTACCTTTCCTGCACGAATAACTATCAAAAATAAATGTTTTTTCATAAATATCCTCCAAAAAATTATATAATGCATGCTGAACAATCATATCTCTAAATCTTGGAGCAGTTATTTTTCTCTTTTTATAATCTTTAACAAAAAAAGTTTTATATTTACCAATAAAATAAGTTTTATTTAACAACTCAAAATGCAATTTCAACAAATTTTCATGCAAGTTTTCACTAAAATCTAAAACTTCTTTTTTACTCGAAGCTTTACCTCTTAAAGCGAGAGTTTGAGAATTCAAGGAATTCTCATTATTTTTCTTTCCTTTTTTTGCACCTTCATAGGCATTATATAAATTAGGCAAAGATACTGCATTTGAATAAAAATTATTATATTGTTTCATTTTCTTTCTCCTCCTCTTTTTTAAATGGAGCATCAGTAAAATCATTTTTTGACAATAAAACATATTTATAAACTGATTTAATAAGATGGTTGCTTACAGAAAAAGGAGTATTTCTTATTTTTTCATAATAAGTATAAAGAATTATTCTAATACCTTCTTGTTCTAATTCCTTAACCACTGGAACAAAATCACTATCAGAAGAGATGATAATTACCTTTTTAATCTTTGGGTATTTTAATGGGACACTCATTAAATCCATTGCCAGCAAAATATCAACTGCTTTTTGATTAAAGATAAAGTTTCCATTAATTTTTAATCTTTGACATCTTCCTTCCCTAACAACAACTCCCCTCTTTTTTAGTTTGTAAATAAATTTCCCATAACCTTTATTCTTATTTTTTTCTTCTTTTGTCGGCTTACCACTTTGAAAAGGAGGGGCAGTGTAATAAAAAATATTTCTACAATCAAGCTTCTGTTTTCTTGCTAAATTTTCAGCAAACAAAACCTTATCAAATTTTAAATATTTCCCATTTCCAAAATATTTGCTTAACTTTTCAAGAAATGTTTCATCTATAAATACTAATGTTTCTTGAGAAAAAGACTCATCCGGCGACCTTTTCAGATCACCGGGGTAAATACTATTTTTATTAATCTTTCTAACTTTATAAACTTTTCTACCTTTTCTTTTTTCCTTATTCATTTTCACCCTCACTTTCATTTACTTTTAAGTTCCTATACCTTGCAGTCCCAATCGCAACAAGTTCTTTTAATAATTTTTCAACACTATCTTTAACATCCAAAGATATATATTTAAAAACAGCAGATTGATAAATAAGACAAATCAAAAGCTCAATATTTGCAAGGTAATTCAAAATCAACTCTCTCCTTTCACAATTCCGAACCATATAATTCTGTTTTATTAATAATTTTAGAGAATCTAAAATCAGCTCTTCTATCCTCTGCCTTAATGTAAATTTTTCACTTTTTGGAAAAAGTTCCAACTTAGGATGCAAAATAGTATAAAGCACTTTAGTTTTTTCAAAAAGAATATACTTAGCAGTAGAATCATTCCTTTTCATGATGTTTTTAATTTCTTCTTCACCCATTTTCTTTCCTTATTTCTCCTTTTCCATTTCCTCTTTTACCTTTTTTCATTTCCATTTTCTTTCCTTATTTCTCCTTTTCCATTTCCTCTTTTACCTTCTCCTTTTTCCATTTTCTTCCCAAATATTTTCTCTTTCTTTCTTCCATTTTTATTTTTTCAACTACTTTAATCTATTAATCTAAATTTTCAAGCGCGACGCAAGCGCATCTTAACTTAGATTAACAGATTAATCAGGTTCTGAACAGCAGCGAAAGCCGAGAGCAGTGCCGGAATCGGATGGAGCCTTGTACAAGTACGCAGTAAACAAACCAGCATCTGCACCACGATACCAATCGCCACCGCGTAAGACAGCGCGGCCTGTTTCAGTACCAGCTAAAAAATAAACACCATCACTTCCATATTTTGCATCTCCTGATGTATCCCAAGTTCCATCTGATTGAGGATAACAATATCCCTTACTTCCTGAATCACATGGCTTTATTGTATCAACTACTTCATCACACCATTCCCATAAATTTCCAACCATATCATAAACACCTTCACTTGAAACACAATCAGTATGACTTCCTGTTAGACATGGACTGCATTGGCTGTAAGTTACACAAGCACTATCATCTGATGAATCACTCGGAATCCTATTATCTGAATTAGCACCTGAAGGAAGATAATAAATCTGTCCTTTAATATTCGCAGCACCTAACCATTCCTCTGAAGTGCATAAATGCTTTCCTGCATTTTCACAAGCTGTTCTTGCATTAATTTGATTTATATCAACCCAGGGAACAACACCCGGTTTTGAACTAGCCATTGAAGTATCACTTCCCATATCAGTTGAATTAGCATCAGGTCTTGATGCTTCATAACTATCAATGCAATAACCTCCTAATTTATCTATATAACTCATATTTTCAGGACAAGTCCCTCCTCCACTCCACTTAATCTCTACAAAACCTGTCTCAACACCTAAATCAATAACTGTTGAAGTATAATTACCTTGTTCAACATAACTCGTATTTGTATCATCTGTATAATTCAAATAAACATACTCTCCTGTTGCATTATACAAAGTATTGTTAAAAGTTCCTGAAGCTAAATCTCCATTATAATGATTATAAACAACAGCCCCTGTTGTTCCTATTAATATTACTACTAAAATTATGAATATGGATTTCACTTTGCTATCTTCTTTTCTTTTTCGAAAAGTCATTTTTGAACACCTCCTTTCAATTCAATAGATTTAAAAAAACCCTTACTTTTTTCATTATCCCCACCCCCTTCGCCACCCCCAACTAACAAAACCATTCCCTTTTTTCCAAATTCTTTTTTATTATTCATTTTTCTTACTTTCCTCTTTTATTTCATAAAATAATTTTTCCAACCTATCAACAAATTTCCCAGCTCCCTCAATTACTTCATTTGCTTTCCTTTTTTCAAATTCTTCTGAAACATCATATTGCGCTGTTATTCTTGCCTCCTTAACATCGTTTATTTCATCAATATAACTCCTTTCTAATCTAATATTCTTCAACAACTCAAAATAACTATTTTCTAACATTCCTTTTTCAACAAAATAAAATTCTAAAGCATAAATACTTGCATTATGATTGTCAGATTTTAAACCAAATTTAGCTAAACAAGCTAAAACAGCCATATACATTGCATAATAACCCTTAACAACAACCCAATCATATTCCTTAAACTCTGAAATCCCTAAAACCTTTTTAACATCATCTCTGTCAGAAATCTTAAAATCCATCTGCATAGCAATTAAATTATTCCTCGCTTTTTGCAAATATCTCTCTGCTAATTCCCTATATCTATAATTCTCTTTTAACAATTCTTTTCTTTTATAAAATTCAATTCTTTTTTTCAAATCCATCTTAACCTCTCCATAGATTTAATTAATTCATTATAAAAAAATTCAAAACCATACAAAACAATTTTTTCATCAAGCAAATTTTGAGTAAACTTATTTCTCTCTATTAACATATTCCTAAACTCTTCCAAAGAAACAACAACAGATGAAATATTCAGATTATATTTCATACTTATTGTTCTGCTTATCCTTTTAATCTTATCTTCATCATCTCCTACAATAAAAATATCAATATCACTTCTCTTTTTCATAGAACCTCTTGCAACTGAACCATAAATTAAAATTGTCTCTGCAGAAATCTCTTTTTTAATGTTTTCAATAAACTCATTTAAAGAAGAACAAACTTTTTTATCAATCCCTTTAAATAAATTCTGACTTTTTTCAAACTCAAAATTCTCTATTTCTCTTATAACTTCTCTATTTTTTAAATTAAGAGAATAAAAATGAACATTACCTTCTCTTTTGTGATTCAAAAATCCTTCCTTAGCCATTTCAGATAAATACATATAAGTTGGTTGATATGATAACTTCATTTCTTTTGAAACCTGTTTAATAGTTTTCCAACTATTAATTTCAAATACCTTTAAAATATCTTTTTTACTCTTAATCTTCTTTACCATTTTTATTGAATAATCCAATAAACTTATTGGTTAAACCAATATTTAAATTTAACTTTAAAATACTATAATCCACCAACCAATCATAACCCTCTCCTTCTAAATCAAAAAAATCGCCCGAAAAATCTCCACCACCGACTAAAGTCGGTGGTTTGATTGGAGATTTTTCTTCCACAGGACGATTTTTAGGATGTTCGGAAACTACCGCACCATGAATGGTGCGGTTTTCAAAGTTTCCGACATAAGAAGTTAAATTATTAAGCTCTGCTTCAAGTTCTGCTGTTTCATTTCCACCCATATCCTCCCCACCCACTCCTCTCAAACCCCTCATCAAAACCACCCCAACTAACAAAACCATTCCCTTTTTTCTCATATCTTTTTTAATTTTCATTTTTCTTTCCATCTTTTTTAATTTCAGCTTTCAAAAAATACTTTCTATCAATTTTAAAATAATCTCCTACAGAATTAATTAAATGATTGCTCTTAGAAAAAGGACTTTTTCTTATCCTATCAAAATACGTCCACAAATAAACAGAAATATCAAGATTTCCCAATTTTTCAATTAATGGAACAAAATCACTATCTCCTGTTAATAAAACAATTCCACTAACATCAGGAAAATCAATTTTAACAGATACAGCATCAATACCTAAAAGCATATCAACTCCCTTTTGCCTATAGATAAATTCATCATTAACTTTTAACCTCTGTGTTCTTCCCTCTCTTAGAACAATTCCCTGCTTTTTAAAAAAATTAGCAAATTTATCATATTTTTCTTTTTTCCGATTTTCCTCTTCAGAAGGATTTCCAGATTGATAAGGTGGAGCATCATAAACCAATATCTTTTTAACCCAAAAACTACACTCCCTTGCAATTTCCAAAATAAAGTCCTTCAAATTATATCTAAACTTTTTCTTAAAAAAATAATTTTTCAGCCTTATTAAATATGCATTATCAACAAATACAGCAACATTTAAAAAATCATCCGGCAACTCCGAAGAATCACCGGGGTTTATCATAATATTTCCAATACTCTTAGATTTATAAATTTTTTGTTTTTCCATCTTCAACCTCATTTAAATTTAAAATCACCAAAACCTTCAATTTTGAACCTGCACATTTATGTGCAGGTTTGCATTGGTTTACTTGAAAATCCATGATTTTCAATGTCCCAAAAAATCTTAGATTTTTTGAGTGGTGAGTCAGAGTGAAATGCAGATGCAAAGCATCTGACTGCACTATAAAATAGT
>CAYUZV010000012.1:0-25759 GCA_964448605.1 Candidatus Woesearchaeota archaeon | reverse complement strand
GAAGAATTAATTTTATACTCTGATTCAACTCCTCCTGAAGTATTCAAAAACATAATCCAAACAGCACCATTTTCAGAACCTCCATCATCACTAGCCTCAGCTCCCACAACTATATCTTGAACACCATCTCCATTTAAATCACCAATATTAGCAATAGATTCTCCCAATCTACATCCACTTAATTCATCACCATCCCCAAACCTACTCTCATTAATCTTATACGAAGATTTAACACTCCCATCACCAGTCAAATTAGGATTAATCATCAAAACATTCCGAGTTTCAGTATAATTAACATCACTCCCATTCACAACACTTGCATTAAAAAAATAAACACCTGAATCCAATCCACTAAAATTAATAAAAAATGGAGATGCAGAAGTATTCAAAGTAGAATTCAATAAATTATGAGAAGAATCATACAAACTAATACTTGAATTATCAGAATCACTAAAAAAAGTCAAATTAACCAGCAAATCACCTTCATAAACCAAATCCCCTGAAAAAGGTGTAGGATTAGTAAAATTAATATCCAAAGAAGTTGTATTATAACTCACTTGCAATTCTGAATAATAAAGATAAACTGAAGAATAAAAAATAGAAGCATCAGCAGAATGATAAGCCAAAACATATAAGGAATTGCTATCAGATTCATTAATAAAATCTCCCACTGACGAATCCAAGACATAACTAAGATTATTTTTTATACTATCTGTGTGTTCATCCAACCACAACCATGATGATGAAGAATAATTCCATAAATACAAACTAATATTATAATAAGAATTAGTATCATTACCAAAACCTCTTTTCAATATTGTAATATTATTTATTGAACTTTCAGATTCTGTTAAATTATACCTTATTTTTACACCAACATTGTCATGACTATCATTAATAGACATTAAAAATAAATAATTTTCATCATCAACACCTATAGTATCTAAATCCGTAACAATTTCTTCATTAGAAAAAGTTAATGAACCTGAAGGAACAATAGAATCAGTAACATTCCAAACACTAACTCCTGAAGAATTAGGATAATAAACAGAACTAACACTTGAGGGATCAACAATATAATCAAATTCAATATTTCCCCCCACAACCCCTAAATCAAAAACCCTTAAACTCTCCCCCCCATCCAACCCCGCACCTGAACTACCATCCAAATATGTCTTATACCAACCTTCACCTGAAACATTTTCAATAACTCCAACAACCTCTCCATCCTCTTCACGATAAATTTCAATTTTACCCCCACTCCCTCGCCCATAAATAGTAATATCCCTCTCCTTAGTTAAATTCTCCTCAAAAGTAACCCTCACATACTCACCATCATCTATCAAAGTCCAATTATTATCCCTCTCCTTAACATAATCATAAACATCAGCAATAAAATCCCTATTAGAATCCAAATGCTCTGCTTTAATAATCAAAATAACCAAACTTGGATCAAGATTAATTTTATCACCAACACTAACATTTCCATCCCCATCATTATCAATAAAATCCTCACCCAAAACCAAACCCTCACTACCCTCACTAAAATCTCTCTCAATAAAAACATTTATTTTATTCTCATACTCTAAATCATCAATCTCCACACTATCAATAACTCTCCCAATCAAAGCAATAAAAAAATTAAAAAACCCTCCATCCAATCCATAACCTGTCTGCCCATAACCACTCTCTTCCTCATCAGAAACAACTTCCTCAATCTCTTCAACAACCTCATCAACAACACTCTCTTCAACAACCTCCACACTATCAACATTAACAACAGGCTTCTCTAACCTAACTTCATAACCTCTTTCAACTAAATCAGAAAAAGAAAGCAAACTATTTCCAATCCTCAAAGTATCAGAATCATAAATCCTAATAGCATCATCAGAAGTAACTTTAATCTTAGCCATAAAATCCATCTCCTTCAACTCAACATTATACCCCCATTTATAATCAACATCATTCTCCTCTGCCTTTTCCTCATCAACCCCAATATCAAAATCCTCTTCATCAATCTCAACAACAGACTCATCAACAACTCTCTCAACTTCATCCTCATTCATAGATTCAATAACTTCATTCAAATCTACCTCTTCACTATAATTTTTAACACTAAACCCAACAATTCTCCCAGCATAATCAAAAAACTCTTTAATAACTCTTCCACTCATAAGAGCAGTAATACTCGAACTCCCATCTTCATAATCCTCTCCATAACCTGACTGAACAACTTTTTTACCTAAACCCTCCTCAACAGTTTTATTAACAAAACTCCCATAATCAATTAAATCAAAATACAACCGAATATTCCTCCCAACAACCTCAAAATCCATCCTCTTATTTTTATTTTTACTAACTTTTTTACCCATAATTTCCTTAGATTTTTTAATTTCCAATTTAGCTCCCTTTTCATAACTCTCAACAACTTCCTCATCAGCAATTCCAGAAACAACCAAACCAGAAACATCAAAAATCGGAACATGATTTACACCAACAACTCTAAAAGTTATATTATTATATCCCAAATTAGGAATCAAAAACAAAACTAAAAACAAAAAAACAAAAAAACCTATAAAAATAAACTTCTTCCCCTTCTTACTTGAAACAGCTTCCTCAACCTCATGAAAATCCTTCACCAATTCTGAAATAACCTTTCCCTCTTTACGATAAGTCCTATAATAATAAGGTCCATATCTTTTTCCATTTCTATAAATATACCTCTTATATACCATCTTTTTCGAAAACTTTATATACTTATTTTTATTTTATTAAATGTTAATGATCCCCAGTATGGTCTCTGACAATACTGGGACTCGTTATTTAAGTTATCTCATCACATATTTTATCTAAACATAATGATTTATCACATATGACTCTAAGTGTATTTGAGGAACTCTCACTAAAATAAACATTTTCTACTTTTTTACCCTCTCTTTGAACTATCTTAATCGCAGGAACAAAATCCTCATCACCACTAACAAGTATCGCAGTATCATATTCATTTTTATTTGCCTTATCAACCAAATCAACTGCTAAATGTATATCATCCCCCTTAAGGACAAAATCAAAATTACCTTCCTTATTTTTAACTTTTCTTAATGTGCACAAAATTATCTCAAATTTAGGTATCTTTCTAAGAATATTAAGAAATTTTTGATGTTGCCAATACTTTTTTTCATCAATCTTTATATCTAAATTAGCAACATAATAAAACAAATTAATCAAAACTCTCTCACCAACTAATACTTTAATCAATTTTCTAAATTTTATCTTTTTACCTTTCTTCCAAGTACTATGATAAAAATTACTTCCATCAATAAATATAAAAACTCTTTCATTATTCTCATTACTATCTCTCTTATATGCCATCTTTTTTGTAGTGTAAACAATTATTATAAAAACAAGAATTTTAGATTTATAAACTTAATCCAAATAACATTCTATAAATCTAAAACCTTCTTAAAAATAAGTTTTACACTACTAATTCACTTAATCTATATTCTGCAATCTCACCTGTTTCTTTATTTAAAATCTCTATTTTTTCAGATTCTTCTAAAACAGGAAGTTTAACAAAAAAACTATCCCAATTAACAATCGCACCTCCAGTAAGTGCATCTCCTCTCAACTCATCTGTAAAAACCAGTTCAGAATTAAATGAATAAGAATAAAGATTTTCACCATTATCTGAAATTAATCTAACCTCATATTTTCTATCTCGACTAACCTGTTCTTCAAAATAACCTTTCTCAATACTCAAATCACCCAAAACCATCCTTTCTCCATCAGATTTAAACTCTAAAAGATAATAATTATCACTCTCATCTCCTCCTAAAAAACTAACTCCTAAAAAAAACAAAAAAATTCCTAAAACACCTATAATTCCAAACACAATAATCAATTTATTCATTTTAGACTACTACTCATAATTATTTAATTCTTTCCCCAATAAACCACTATTTAAAATACCAAAATCATCTGTTTTCAAAGTCCTCATAACAGAATTTTCACTTGACCTATAATAATCACTCCTACTGCACTCAACAAAACAACCTTCCAATTCACCATACTCCTTATTTAACTCATCAAATTCAGAACACACACTCTGACAATTCTTAGAACCCCATGGAATAATAGAAGGAACATACTCATCAGCTAAATTAGCAAAAGCATGCCCAAATTCATGCAATAAAACACTCTTAGGAGAATTTGCATTTAAACTCATCACATTCATATAAGCACTGCTCCTTATCTGATTAGGTTGATCAGACAAAACAACAACATAATCATTAGGACAAACAGAAGAATCCCTAATCAATTTCTTAGAATAACAATACAAAGCTTTCTCATCCATAATCTCACAAATCGCATTCCCTGCATAATAAAAATTAAACTTCTCTTTATCATCAACAAAAGCATCTGAATCTAAAAAATAATTCATAAAATCTTCTATCTTCCCTCTTGAAACACCTTCACTAAAAAAAACAATATCTATTTTCTTATCACCAGAATTCTCAATTAAAGAAACACACTCTCCCTCAGGAGAACCAAAAATCAAAAAATCAAAATAATACAAAAGATAAATCAAACCTCCTAAAACCACAACTCCAAAAACAAAACCCAAAATAATAATCTTAGTTTTTGTTATACCTCTTTTATCATTACTCAAACTAACAATGCACTCTTTTTTTACCATCTAATAAATAAACAACAACATTTAAAAAATGTTTGTATACCTCCCAAAATCTTATGTTTTGTACCGCAAAGTATTATTATAGAAAAGATTATATAGTTGATTTCTTAATGTGGAATATGGAAAACGAAGAATTAATCATAAACAAATTAGATAGATTAAAACAGGAAATAAATTTTGTTAAAGAGCATATTGTAGATGTAACTCTAACACAAGATGATATAAGTTCTTTAAATGAAGCGGAAGAAGATTTAAGAGGGGGGAGAACAACTTCGTTAAAAGATTTGAAAAAAGAATTAGGAGTTTAAATGTATTCTCTTGAATTTTCTAATCAAGCTAAGAATTTTCTAAAAAGATTAGATAAGCAAGATTCAAATAGGATTTTGAGTAGACTTGAGAATCTTGAAAATAATCTTTTTCAAGTGATTCAAAATTTATAGGAAGAGATAATGGAGAAATGGTTTTTAGATATAGAATTGGAAAATTCAGAGCATTATATAAAGATCACCAAATCCTTTGGATTTGAACTCTACACTAAAGTGTGGAGTTTGTCTTGGATTTGGTGAGGACAGAAATCAATCTCCAACTCCATTATAAATAATGGAGATTTATTTCTGTATTAAAGAAACTCAAAAAATAACATTAGTAACTAAAATTGACAAAAGAGATAGAGTTTATGATTAAAAAAGTGCTATCAAAAAAAGTAACCTTTATGGTCCATTAGTTTACACACCTTAAATGGTGGAGTTTGATGTAGTTTTGATGAAACAGAAATAAAAAACAATTGCAAGGTAATTGTCCGCTACCTAAAAACAGGAGTTTATTTTTTGTTCTGTATTCAAAATCTCTAAAACCTCTCCATCCTAACAAACATCTTACCCTCATACTCTCCAATTTCCAAATCATCAGTCAAAACCATAACTTTCATTTTCTTCTGACCTTTCTTTTCTAAAATAAAATCATCATATTTAATATTCATAGAATCTTTTATATTTTCACTAAAACTTAAAAAAACTTTAACAGTAAAATTAAAAGGATTAAGGATTATAATTCCTCTTTTTCCATAACCTCCTTTAATTATGGTCCCATACTTTAGTGCATCGTTGTCCGCATTAATCCCAATAATCCTCTCGTCAATAACTTCAAAAATAACATTCATTTCCTGAACAAGAATCGTCTTATTAATCTCAATATCTTCTGCAATAACATTGCCAGTCAAAACCGGCTCAACCAAAAAAACCAAAACCCCAACTAAAACTAAAACAACAATACCTGACAAAATAATAAAATCTCTCTCTTTCATTTTAATAAAAATTAATCAAGATTTATAAATTTAACTAAACATCTAAACAAATTTATAAACATAAACTTCCTATTTATAAAATTGATAAAAATCAAATTATAAAAAATAGAAAAAATAAAAAAACCTTCAATTAAAAGCTGTTAATATTATTTAACACCTATAAATTTTTATTTACAGATACAAATATTTAAATATCTATTAAACATTTTTAACATATGTTAGAAATAATTTACAGATTAAAACCCTTTTTTGAAGACAATTATAAAAGAATTAATATTAGAAAATATGCAAAATTACAAAAAATAAGCCCTCCAACAGCATCAAAAATACTTAATGAACTCTATAAAGAAAACCTATTAAAAAAAGAAACAGAAAATCAATACATTAACTATTATGCAAATAAAGATTCTGATTTATTTATTGATTTCTCCAGAATCTATTGGAAAATTAAATTAAAAAAATATGAATTAATAAAATATTTTGAAAAAGAATTAATATCACCAATAATAATCCTTTTTGGTTCCTTATCAAAAGCAGAAGTTAAAAAAGATTCCGATATCGATTTAGCAATTTTCACTCCAACAAAAAAAGAACTCAATATAGATAAATATGAAAAAAAACTAAAAAGAAAAATACAGATTTTCCTATTTCAAAAAAAAGAGAATATAAAAAATAAAAATCTATTAAATAATATTTTAAATGGATATAAAATAGATGGAGAATGGTAATGGATTGGAAAGAATGTATAAAAAAAAGAATTGCAAAAGAATCAAAAAAAGATATTAATCTTATAAACTCTACAAGAGAAATCGCAGAAATCAATATAAAATCAGCAAATTCATTAAATAAAGAATTCTATATTTCAAAAATCACTCTTTTATATGATTCCTTAAGAGAATATCTTGAAGCACTTGCATTAGAAAAAGGCTATAAAATTTATAATCATGAATGTTATACTGCCTTTCTTAAGGAGATTTTAAACCTATCAAATGAAGCAAGAATATTTGATGAATTAAGAAAAATAAAAAATGATATTAATTATTATGGAAGAAAAATAACTTTTGAAGAAGCAGAACCTATAATAGAAAAATTAAATTTTTTAATAAACAAATTCAAAAAATAAATAATCTCCTTACAAAACAACCTATTTCTTCCTCTTCCTCTCCTTCTTTCTCACTAAATAATATAATAATCCAACAATCAACAACAACACAACAATTATTAAAATAATTATCCACCACCAAGAAAACTTCTCTTCACTCACCACTATTTCAATACCCTTATTAACTTTCTCAACATCACTCTCAACAGTTAAAACACCTCCTTCCCTAACCGAACCTCCTTCATAAAAAACCTCTGCCTCAACACCTAAAAAACCCTCTTCAGAACCCTTATCCCTATAACTAACAATCAAACTCTTTTCCTCATCAGGATTAATACTAACACTATCACTTTCCAAACTTCTAAGAACTTTTCCATCCTTAGTAACATTTACAACAGCATAAACATTATCTAACTTAACATCAGACAAACTTTTAACAATCACCTCAATATCAACCTCATCACCTGATTTAATCATACCACTCCTAATTCCCAATATATCCACCATTTTCACAACCTTATATTTTTCATCAACATATTCATCAGATACATTAACAAAAACCCTTATTTGATTACCTGCCTTAATTGCAACACCTCCTACAGATGCAACATAAGGACTTGCACCAACTCTTAATTCATGAACACCTCCTTTACTAAATCCTTCTGGAAATTTCAAATAAACTCTAAAACTTTTACTTTTTTCACCTTCTTCAAAATGAACAACTCTATTAGGAACTATAATAATATTTCCAAACTCATCTTCTACTTCATCATCTACAAGAAAGTTTGAAAAATAAATCTCAACATCTCTTTCAACAGGAGTAGGAGTATTTGAAACTCTCATTTGAAAATAAGTTTCTAAATTAGGTTCAAAATCAAGATAAACTTTTGCAGGAGAAACACCTAATGCAAAAACATTATTCGCAAAAAACAACAAAAAAAATAAAAAAATAAAAAATTTAAAGGGATTCATTTTGATTATTAAGCTGCTGAACCAGTAACCTCTATCCAAGTATATTTATCTCCACCTGTTTCACCATCATCTGCATATACTAAAATATGCATTATAGCTTCATCTTGATAATCATTACCTTGGGTTGAATCACCCCAATTCAGATTAGTTATTATAACTTCTCCAGTATCAAGAATATCTGTAGACAAAGGAACCAAACAATCTGTATTTTCAGGATCAGGCATTGTTTCAGTACAAGAAGATGCAGTAAAACATCCTCCTTCACCACATTCGTCAAGTTTACCCTTCCAATCACCTGCATACATATCCTCTCCATCAGAATCAAATGCATGAAGCCAATATTTCAATCTACTACCATCAGCACCTCCGTAACCATTCGGATGATAATCAAAAAGAGAACCTGTTTCATCTGTATCATCTGAATACTGTTTTAGTTCAACCTGAGCATCAACATTCCCTATATTCCTTATAACAAAAGGATCTGGATGATAATCAGGATTAATACCATCTCTATCTGTATCAGTATGATTATATTGCCCTGTATCAGAAATTGAAAAAAGAATTTCATCATCAATAGTAAACCCTTCTGAAGTACCAACATCAGTATCTAATATGATAACATCTGAACTATCAGGCACTCCTCCTAATATTTCAACCTCTCCTTCCTGAGCAGTACCAACAGCACCTGAATCAGCTCCAGGACCCATCAACACAGGCCTAAATAACATCACCCCCACCATGCTTGTCAATATTGAAACCACTGCAATCACTACAATCGCTGTAATAAAAAAACTTTTATTTTCCATTATGACACCTCCTTTTGCTCACTTCAATAAATCTCATCTTTTTTAACATCTTTTTTAATTTAATAAACTATTTTATTAATTTTTTAACCTCATCATCTCATCACTTTTTAATTCTTTATTTTTATAATCTCCACCAACCCCTACTCCCTTCATCACTCTTAAACCACTCTCCATAAACCACCACTCCCTCTCCTCTTAAACCACATTCCCCCAAACCACCTCTTAAACCACGACCCCCTAAACCACCCCCCTCTAAACACCTTCACTCTCACTGCTTGTGCTTGTACTATCTTGAACATCAACTACAATTTTTCCCTGCCCATTTGCTAAATCAGGTTTAACTTGAACAACAATAGTTCCAGTCCCATCACCCATATAATTTCCAGAAGGATTAGCCAAACTCACAACAACATAACTCAACAAAAACGAAATAATCGCAGCAAGAATTATACCAACAATAAACCACCCAATCGGAATCTTCCTCTCATTGCCTGCCTTCTTTTTCTTACCTTTATCCTTACTCTTATCCTCAACACCTTTTTTTGCCATACATTTTATAAAACTTTTTTATTTATAAATGTTTCGTAAAAAAAATTTCCCCCGACGAGAAAAAATTTCAAAAAATATCAGTTTAAAAATTATTAAAAATTTCCAATACCTTATTCCGAAATCTCAAAGGATACTTTTTCAAATATCTCTTTAATTTTCTCACATCAATTTTTTTCTTAATATTTTTTAAAACATCCTCGTTAATAAACTCCTTAAAATAAATCATATCAATAAAACTCTTCTCCAAATCAGAATAAGGAAAATAAAAATCTCCTGATTTTTTATACTCAATTCCAAAAAAATATTTTTTATCAATTCTTCTTAAAAAAATATTTCCTAAATCTGTTTTTCTCAAACCCTGCCTAATTTTTCCAGCACTAACAATAACTGGAATTGTTTCTTGCTCCCAAACTCCATGAAAACTTAAAGCATCCTGCAAACCCAAATAAGAATTTCTAAAACAAAAAACATTCAAAGTAGAATCATCATAAACAGAATAATGACCCTTTACCAATCTTTTTACCTTACCCTTCAAAATTAAATTCCGAACTAATTGTTTAGAATATTCTTTTACATTTTTTTTATTTCTAACTATCCTCCTAATAGAATCAAAACTAACTACAGGACTCTTCTCAAATAATTCTTGAACTCTTGTCTGATATTTCACACTTCCCATCATTTCTCAACCTCTCTTTTAATTCTCAAAACCATATCCTCGACAGAAGGAACTAAACCCTCAATAATTATAACTTGCAAATCTTTTTCATCCACCGGATTCTTAAAATCATCAACAATCTTCTTTAACCCCTTTTTAATATCTTCATTCATCTTAACATATCTCAATAAAAAGAAAATATCATACAAATCTCTAACTCTAAACCTTTTCAAATAAGTTTTTGCTTTTTCAATAATCAAATCCTCAGGAACAAGAGTATAAACCTCTATAAAATTTCCATCTACTAACAAATATTCATTTAAAAATCCCTTAATTTTCTTAAACAAAACCTCGAATCTAACCAAAACACCCTCGAAATCCAGAGTAGAATAAATACTATTCTCTCCAATTTTCTTTTTAATTATTCTAAAACCTCTTTTCTCAAAATTTTCAAATAATCTATTTATTTTTTTTAAATCTCTCTGAATATAAACATCAACATCCTCTGAAAAGCGATTCCCTTTATAACACCTCCATAATGCAGTCCCTCCATGAATAACAGCTCTATCAAAAACATTATACAATTCCTTAACAATAATATCCTGAGCACTAGCTACATTTTTATGACTTGTTCTTTTCAATTTCAATATTAAAGGTATTTCAGGTGTCATTTTCATTAAATCACCAAAACCTTCGATTTTGTACCACGCCTTAAAAGGCGGAGTTTATCTTGGTTTTGGTAAGACAGAGCTAAAAAACAATTGCAAGGTAATTGTCCATTGCCTAAGGACAATAGTTTATTTTTTGCTCTGTATTAAATAATAAACCAAAGTTACTAATATATATAACTATAGTTTATTTATAAATCTTTTGTTTATAAAAAATCAAACCCTTAAACAAAAAACATTCTAAAAAAATTTATAAACATCTCTCCCCTAAAAACACTATGAAAAAAGCAGGTTTTATTATATTAACACTGATTTTAATTCCATTAATAAATTCAGCACCAGAACAAGAAGGAAAAATAATTGTAAATGTAATGACTGGAGATTGTGTCTTAGATTTTGTAGAAGGTTGGAATTTAATTTCCTTTTGTAAAAATTTAGAAGATACTGATTTAACAAATGTTTTACAACCTCTTCAATATCCAAATGGAGACCCAATGTGGAGATATGTAATGGTTTGGAATCAGGACGAACAATCTTTTGAACTCTACAGCCCTTTATCCTCTGACAATCCTTTTTCAGATTTTAACGACAACTTAAGTTATTTTATTTATATGTGGGAACCAGCAACACTTGAAATTCAAGGAACAGACCCTTCAACAGAACCAAGAGATTTAATAGAGGGTTGGACAACGCCTGCATACCAATACTCTTTTGAAACACTAATAACAGATATGTTCCAGGGAATAATGAACGACTTAAGATATCTTATGAAATGGAACAACATCAATCAAGAATTTGAACTTTACAGCCCTTTATCCTCTGACAATCCAATAGATAGAGTTTATCCAGAAGAAGGAAGATTCATTTATATGTGGAATCCGCAAACAATAACTTATTAAATACAAATTATTTAATTATAAAAATGAGGTGCAAAAAAACAATCATCCCTAGCATAATATCACTTCTAATTTTAATATCATTTATTTCAGCAGATGTTTATGTAGGAACCTGTCAAGGATATATTAGCAACACAGAATCGCAATTCATACAAGGAGCAGATGTTACTGCAACAGTTGTTAGATGTTCAGTAGGATGTTCTCAATCAACAACATCTGAATCAGATGGTTATTATGATATTGCAAATCTTAATCTTCCTGCAAATGAAGCAGTAAGAGTGTATGCAGAAAAACCTACAAGTTATACAGACAGAAATGGAAATACAGCAATAGAATACGGACAAGAAACAGGAAATGCAGACCCTTATCAAGCAGCAAGAGTTGATGTTACAATCTGCCTGCCTCCAGACACTCCAAACCTTGTCCCAGAACCAGGAACTCACGACAACTTCGCAACTTTAGAATGGACATCTTATCCAGATTACAAAAACCTTTATGAAGTTAGAGATTTTTTCAGAATTGATGGAAGTTCATGGACTCAAATCTCAAACACAATTCCACCAGGAGGTTCACCTGAATCAAGAAGCAGAGATGTAACAGGACTATCAACAGGAAACCACCAATGGCAAGTAAGAAGTTGTGTTTATAACGGAGAACAACAATTATGTTGTTCAAATACAATGTCAAACACATTTAATGTAGGAAACATCTGCCCAACACCTCCAACACTAACCCCTGTCCCAGATACCAACCCAGGAGAAGTTTCATTTGAATGGACATCAGGAGAAGATGCAGACGAAGATTTAACTCATGATATTTTTTGTTACAGAATCATTGAAGAAGACGAATGGCAATGCACAACAAAAGAAGATGCAGTTGAATCACCTCAACTAAGAGATGTTTTCAGTTGTAACTACTACCAATGGAGAGTCAGAACTTGTGAAACAGATTACCAAGACCACTGTTGTAGTTCATGGGCAAATGATGGATTTATTGCCTGTGGATTAGAATGTCCTCCTTGTATTTGTGGAAGTTCATCAGGCGGAGGTGGAGGCGGAGGAGGAGCACCTGCAACCTGCTCATCAGAAAAACAAGCCCTAACACTAATATCTTCACCAACAGTAGAACAAGAACAAGAACATCCAATAAAAGTAAAATACTTCACATCCTCAAATGAAAAAAATCTCTGGTTCAGAGTTGAATCAAACAATTTCAATTTCAATGACTATCCTCTAAGTGAAATATCTAATTCAAAAGCAGAATTTGAAATAACAGGAAAACCAAAAACAGGAACAACAGGCCCTCAAAATCTAACTTTAAATGTAATCAAAGGCAATGAAATAATTTTCTCAGAACCTCTAAATCTAAGAGTCACAAAACCACTGAGAATAAACATCCAAAGATTCGTAGGTGAAACACCTCAAAGAAAAACAATGGCATTTTTCATTTTAATAATTATTCTAATCCTAACCTCAGGAATAATTTATTACTACTATAAAAAATACAGAAAAAACAATCCAAAAAAACCTAATCAAGAAAGCTTCTGGAAAAAAATTTTCAAATCACAAAAGAAAAACAAAGTAAAGAAAAAATAAAAAGAAAGGTCCAAATTAACCCCTTAAAAATCCTTCACCCTTATCCTCAACATTTCTAAGCTAAAACAAAAAAGATTTTCTTACAATAAAATAAATCCAAATTATAGTTTTCTCCTCCTGACAAAACCCTAAGTTATTTTAAAAAATAAATTCCAACTTCTCTGAATCTCTAAAACTTCCTACTCACCATCTTTAACATTCACAGAAATTTTTCCTTGTGCAGTCCAAAGAGGTTCATCAGGTTTCTGAACATCAACAATAATTCTTCCAGTATTCTGTCTACCTGAACCACTCTCACCAGCTGAAATCAAATTCACAACAGAATAACTCACCAACAAAGGAAGAACCACTGCTAAAATCAAAGCCACAATCAACCACTTGCTTATAACTTTTTTTTCCATAAGATATATCAAACTTTATTATTTAAATATCTTTCTGTTCAAAATCAGAAAATCCTAAAAAATCTAAACCTGAAATAGACCATACTCTATTCCTTAAAATCTCTTCTGGATTATAAACACATTTTTCTCCTCCAACAAGGCTCATATTTTCATATCCTCTTCCTCTGCTTTCTAAAAGATAATCAGAATTTACAAAATAACTAATATCAGGAACAAAACCATTACTTACCCTTATACAAGTTCTTCCTGGAACCATAAGTCTCATATCCTTAATCTTAAAAAAATACTCAAAACCCTGAAATTGAATATCTACTAAATCATCTTCTTGTCTTCTTAAATAGTCATCTAAATCTCCCCAAACTTCTGGAGAATAGGGTTTAAGCATATCTTCAAAATCCATAAAAAAAGAGAGAAATAAAACTTATAAAATTTATTATATTCAAAATATTATTTTACTCAACCCTCTCCAAACCTCCAAAAATACATCTTCCAGCACTTCTCGATGCAGGAGTATAAACAAAATAATCAACAGGAAAATCAAAACCAGGCATTCGACTTTCAGCATACTGAACTTTCAAACCTTCTCTCATCAAAGGATCCATTCCCTGAGGAATTTCCTGATTTTCTAAAAAATCTAAAAATACTTTTAAAACTTCACTCTCAAAATTCCTAACACTTTCAAAAACCTCTCCATCAAAATTCCTTAGATAATCATAAATAGCAGAAAGTTCAGGATACTTTTCATTTTCAAGAAAACCACTTGGCAATCTTCTCCTCAATCCAAACTTATATTTTTCAACCATTTTTTTCAAAAACTTTTCCTACCTTTAATAAAAAATCATCACTTCCTAAAGAACTCATTAATTGCAAACCCACAGGAATTCCATCAATTAAACCACAAGGAACACTTAAAGCAGGAATCTCACAAATATTTGCTAAAACAGTGCAAACATCATAATTATACATATCTTCCACACTTATCTTAGAACCCAATTTATGAGGCAATTTAGGAACAGTAGGCAAAACAAGAACATCATATTTTCTAAATGCTTTTTCAAATTCTTTTTTAATTAATTTCCGAACAGACAAAGCACGACGATAATATCTTCCTGCAAATTCAGCCTTACTTATTTCCTCACCACCTAAAATTCTTCTTAAAACTTCAGAACCACAACTATCCTCAATTTTCAATCCATATTTCCTGCCATCAAATTTCCGTGTTCCTGAAAAAAACTCAATATAAACAATTGGATAATAAGTTTGAATACCTAAATCTACATACTCTAACTTAACATCAGAAAATTTCCAACCCTTCTCTCTACAAACCATATCAACTCTCTCCCTAATCAAAGACCAAATCCCCTCATCAGCATCAACATTTAAAACACCAATTTTCAAATCTTTAAACCCACGACCATCTCTCTCAAAATTCCTACTTGAACCATCTTTAAAATCCCTCCCTTTAATCACATCAAAAACTAATTCACAATCTTCAACACTTAAACCCAAAGGTCCAATAACATCAAAACTCATAGCCAAATCAACTAAACCATATCTTGAAACAAAACCATAAGAAGGTTTAAAACCAACAACACCGCAATGTGAAGCAGGATTTCTTACTGAACCACCTGTATCTGAACCTAAACTAAAATCACAAAAACCAGCAACAACTCCTGAAGCAGAACCCGACGACGAACCACCAGGAATTCTATCCAAAGCACGAGAATTTTTACAAACACCAAATGCCGACGATTCACCACTTGAACCACAAGCAAACTCATCGCAATTTACCATTCCTAAAATAATAGCACCTTCCTCCTTTAACCTTTCAATCACTGAAGCATCATAAACAGCTTCATAATTTTCCAAAGTCTGAGAACCGCAATTGCAAATCAAACCTTCAACATTAATATTACTTTTAATCAAAACACCTAACCCTTTCAACTTCCCCTCACTTTTTGATTTATCCAACTTCCGAGCATCAGAAACAGCATTCTCATTCAAATGCAAAACAATATTCAACTCCTTATTCTCCTTCTTAATCTTATCAACAAATCTCTGAATATTCTCCTCACACAAAAGTTTTCCTTCTTTAATTAATTTAAGTTTTTCTTTAAACATCTTCAATTTCACCTCCTAAAAAACATAACTCAATTTTCCTCCTATCAAAATATTCAGGAAAACTACCTGTATCATATTTACTCACATCAACCCCTTCTCCAACCAATTTTACCTTTTCTGCTTCAAAACTCTCTAAAACCTCCCTATAGGCATTAGAATCTTCACCATATGAAAAATATCTTTCCTTAAGCAATTCAAAAAGTCCTTTTATCCTTGACAATTGATAAACATTTCTAACACTTCCATCTCTCTTTTTTTTCTTTATATTTCTTTTTCTATTCTCAAATAATCTCACAGCACCTTCATCAGGATTTTCATCTTCCATCAATCTCTCTTTTATTCCTTCCTTATATTTACCTTCAGATTCTTTTTCCCTACCTCTATTAGTCACTTCATTATATCTTCTAATCTCCTCTCCAACCTCAATTCCTCTTTTTTCTAATATCATTTTTGAATCCAAAAAATAACATCTCGTTCTTCTAACCATTTCATCACTCATTCCTCTTTTATCAACAATGTCTTCATACAATCTCAAACTATTTGATAAAACCTCTTGAGCATTTACTAAACCTCCTTTCTCTAATCCTCTTCTATATTCTCTTAATCTCAACAAAATCTCACCATCATCCATTTTTCCACCCTCCTTTCTCAACTAAAACAAAATCTTCATTTTTACAAGGAGCATTTTTCAATAACTTCTTTTTAAAACCTGCACAATCAAAACCATCTTCTTCCAATCTCAAAAAATCATCTCGCGAAAAATGAAAATCCCCCTCATCAACATCAACACCATCAAGCAATTTAGCAAACTTATCAAGAATTTCCCGAGCTTCTTTTCTAATTAAATTTTTATCCATTTATAACAAAAAACAAAGATTATTTAAAATTAATTATTACTCTTTAATTCAACAATCTTATACCCTCCATAACCAAGATTATAAACTCTGCTATTACCAACTTTAGCAAAACCTTTTCCCTTCAAGGACTCAACCTATCTCTATCTCTTGGAAACATACAAGCTTCTCTAATATTATCTAATCCTAACAATACTTGAGTAAATCTCTCTAATCCAATTGACCAACCTCCATGAAAAGGAGCACCAAATCTAAAACTATCAATATAACCCTTGAAATCTTTAGGATTCAAACCTTTTGCTTTTAATCTCTTCTCAAGCAAAGATGGAATATGAATCCTCTGCCCACCTGAAGTTATCTCCATTCCCTTGTAAATAGCATCAAAACCCTCACTCAACTCTGCATCAGGATTCTCATCCTTAGGCATAATATAAAATGGCTTAATCTCTGAAGGCCATGAATGAACAAAAACAATTGTATCAGGAAATTTCTTATCCAACTCCCTCTCATTTTCAGGACTCAAATCTTCCCCATACCTAACACCCAACATCTCAACAGTCTCCTTATAACTAATATATTTTGATTTAGGAACTTTCAACTCAATACCCAAAACTTCCAACTCTTTTTTATTTTTACTAATAACTTCTCCAACCATAAACTTAACAACCTCTTCCATTTGTTTCATAACTTCCATCTGTCCTGCAAAAGCCATTTCAATATCCATCTGTCGACACTCATTCAAATGCCGAATAGTATTATGTTTTTCAGCTCTCCAAACAGGAGTAATTGTAACAACTTTCTCCATTGAACAAGCAACCATCTGCTTATACAATTGAGGTGATTGTGCTAAAAATGCTTTTTTTTCAAAATATTGTGCAGGAAACAATTCAGTCCCTCCCTCACTTGAACTTCCAATAATTGAAGGTGGTTGAAACTCAATAAAACCTTTATCCACAAAATGCTCTCTAAAAGCCATTGAAACAGTTGACTGAATTTTGAAAATCGCCTGAATTTTCTCCCTATGCAAATCCAAACCTCTATAATCCAATCTCTTAGGCAATTCTGTTTTAGAATGGTCAGAAACATCAATAGGCAAAGGATGTTCAGCTTCAGCAACAACCTCAATCTCTAAAGGATTTATCTCCTTACCACCCGGTGCTTGTTTATTATCCACAATCTTACCTTTAACTCTAATAACACTCTCTCGTGGAATTTTTCCCATTCTCTCAAAAACACTCTCATCACACTCTCCCTGAATACCAGTAACCTGAATCCTACCACTAATATCCTTAAGAACAATAAATCTAACCTTACTCAAATCCCTAAAATCATGCACCCAACCACATACCTCCACCTCACCCTTGCCTTTAAATGCACTCTCAATATAGGTTCTTTCCATCTAAATAATCATAAAACCTAATTTATAAGTTTTTCTACACACAACTTTCTTAAAAAAGATTCTAAGACAAATAAACTCTTTCAAAATTTATCCCAAAAATCCAATAAGATTTAAATACTTATCAAACTTAAAGTTATAATGAAAAAGAGGAATCAAAAACCAATTCTAATAATCCTATTAGTAATAGTTGTATTCTTTATTCTTGCAACACTTGTAGTCCTTTCACTAACTTCTTTAATAATTGTTAGTTCACTTACAGGAGATGCAATCTCAAATTCAAATAAAGAACAATATATTCACACAAAAGCATTATGCAATAACACAAACTACTGCCAGGATTATCAAATAACTTGTTCAGGAAATCAAACTCTCTCAATAAAACCCATTACAGGTTCAGCAGTTCAATATTCAGAAAACTGGCAAGACCCAAGAGAAACTGGACAAAGAACATTAACCTGTGGTTAAAATGAAAAAACTAATCACAATAACTCTAATAGCAATAATAATCCTTTCCCTACTTACATTTCTAACAAACTCTTTAATCACAGGAAGAGTAACCCAATCAATTGAAGAATACACATACACAACAGCAATCTGCAATGAATCCAATTTTTGTCAAGACCATTTAATTACTTGCAAAGGAAACCAAACAATTTCAATAAACCCAATCACAAGTGCAACAATACAACATCCAAAAAACTGGAAAGACCCAAGGAAAAACTCAAAATTATGTGGATAATTTCAAATCTCAATCCCCTCCTCCACCGCCTGACTAACAATAGAAACCCTCTTACTTAACTTTTCAAATTCTTCAGGAGTATAACATAAAAAATCAACAGCATAATCCAAATCCCAATAATCATAAACCTCTCTTGCCCTTTTTCGAGATTTCTTACCCTCAAAATCCTTGCTAACAATCACCAAATCAAAATCACTATCATCTCGAATATCTCCCCAAGCCCGACTTCCAAACAAAATCATTTTTTCCACATCAATCTTCTTCAACAACCTCTTCTTAAAATCTTTTAAAAATTTCATATCTTCTTTTCTACCCATTTTAAAATCTCTCCAGCTATTTTCATATCATCCCTTGATTCTTCTTTACTAAACTTTTCATCTCTCACATCAGGATATCTTGTCTCTGCATAAACTGGATTCAATTCCTTGCATCTTTCCAGTAAAACTTTATCAACACCCACCTTTCTGCCCAATGCAACTAAATCATGAGTTTTCACAAGATGCTCATCCTTTAAAATCAAAAATGCCTTCAAAGATTTTTCAGCACACTGCTGACTCATAAACGAAGCCAAATCATAATTCCCAATTTTAAAATTATCCCTTGCCTTCTTTAAATCATCTCTTGCCTTATCCAACCACTTTTCAACATCTTCTCTCATAAAAATATCAACAAAACCAACTTTATAAAATCATCTTTTCTTCTTACCCATCTTTCTCGTCTCTTTATTAAATTTTTTCATTTTCTTTTTCATAGCTCTTTCATGCTTTTTTCTTATCTCTCTAAGTATCTTCTTTCTTCTCTCTTTTTTCATATTTTTTAAAAATCTAACTAACTCCTCTGCCTGCTCCTCTGTCTGAAGAACAGTATAAATAGCAATTACAACAAAAATTGTTACAATAACTGCAGCAATAAATTTTCCACCCAAAAGATTATCTCCCTTCTTCAATACCTAAACCTTCTCTCGTAATCTTTATGGCTCATCCATTCTAAGATAATACTTAGAATCATAATCTCGCCATTAGCTACAGAATAAATTAACCTCCATCCTTTTGGCATATCATATTTCCACAAATTATCAATCCCATATTTCTCAATATAAACCTTAGGAATCAATCTCTTTTGAATTCTAATTCCACAAAATGCATTTTCTTCTAAATCTTCAAATGCTCTACAAATCCATTTATATAACATTTTGTCTTCTGATTTTGAATCTTTTAATGATTCAAAACTTTTCTGAACTTTTTCATCTGCGAACTGAATCTCTGATTTCATCTTCTCCACCTTAAATGAGGTTTATTAAGATATTTTCTTACTAACTCTGGATTCCAGATCCAGACAATCCAACCTTCTCTGTCTTTAGCTATTTTTCCTGATTCTAACAGATAATCAAATATCACACAAAATGTTTGGTAGATCATTTTTCTTGGCAGATTCTCCCATAATGATTTTTTCTTAAATTCTCCAGAGTTTTCTCTAATAAAATCCTCTACCATTAGAATTGTATCTAATTGTGGATAATGCAAAATATTCCTTTCAATTATTTCTTGTGGCATGGTTATACATATATATATAACTATATAAATCTTTCTGTTGACAACAGTATCTCCGATATTTATAAATTAAGGGGTTGTAAAACCTCTTTAATTTCCTTAGGGTAAAACTGATATTCAATAAACTTCAAATATCTTTTAAAAATATAGGGTTTAACTGTGTTCTGCAATCTCCATAGAATTATTAATAGCATCCTATCAGATGGTAGAAGAATCTTATCAAAGAGTTCTTGCTTTTGCTTTTAATCCTTGCTTCATCATGAATTCTGAATCCTGTTTCTATGTTCCATCTTTTTTTGTAATTAAGGGTCAAATAAAGCGAGGGTCTTTGATTGGTTGCATAACACCATGCAGTTTTTTCGTCAACTATTCTTATCGCCAGAGTTGTTGAAGAATACCACTTGCTTTTGTCTTTTCTATGTTCAAACTCGTACTTGTAATATGCAAATGTTAAACCAAAATCTCTTACTTGTTGAATGAGATTTGTTTGAAGTTTTCTTTCTTGAACTAACATTAGATAAGGCCAGTTCCACCCCCTACTCTTTCCGTCTAAATAGTCAATTAAGTGTGCATGGTAAAATCCTCTGTCAAATAACACTAAATCGACGACAATTGGAAGAGTTTTGATATATTTCAGCAAATCAATAACAAGATTGTCTAAACTATTTAACATTGTGTAGGGGATGCTCATTAGAGGTATAAAACAGAGTTCAACAATACTTGCATTCAGATACTGCCATGTTGGAGCATGTTCGTTATAACTTGAAGGCCTGAGATTGTAATCATCTTTCATCCATGTAGGATCTTCAGTTGTATCAAATGCAATCTTCACTCTCTTTAATTTAAGCTTAGCTATGGCGAACCTAACCTCTCTTTCAAATTCCCTCATAAATAATCTTCTATCGCCTCCTTTTATTGACAAATACAATTTATCTGCTTTGCTCGGATTTAATATCTCAACATAACTAATGGTTCGCCCTGCTTCTATGACACTTTGCACAAGGTTATTAAACCAGTCTTCCCCATATAAGCGATTGAAAGACATTTATTTGAGAAGTTCTTTATAACACTTCTCATTTTATTAAAGTAGGGCTCTGCCCTACTTTAATTTATCTTTAAACTTAAGAATTACGAAAAGTTGTCGGAGATACTCTGACAAATTTCCCACCTCAAAGATTATTTCATCTTCTTTTTTAGATGAAAGAACTTCGTTAAACCACAAACATTCAAAACACAACAACCCAAAATCATCTTTTCTTCTTACCCATCTTTCTCGTCTCTTTATTAAATTTTTTCATTTTCTTTTTCATAGCTCTTTCATGCTTTTTTCTTATCTCTCTAAGTATCTTCTTTCTTCTCTCTTTTTTCATATTTTTTAAAAATCTAACTAACTCCTCTGCCTGCTCCTCTGTCTGAAGAACAGTATAAATAGCAATTACAACAAAAATTGTTACAATAACTGCAGCAATAAATTTAAAAATTAAAATATCTTCTGGAAAAAACAAACCTATGCTCTCGTCAATAACATCCTTCCAAGTCAATGCAGCTGCAATTGTAAAAGCAGTAACAATAGATGTCTTAATAATTCCTCCAATACTTACTTTAGCCATTTTCACCTCTCTACACTAACAAAAAAATCACCCTTTATTAAGATTACTATCAACTCCCAAGAGCACTATCAGAACTATGCATAAGAAGAGTAAAAATAGTTTTCTTATAAAAACAAAAAAATTAGAAAAATTTTGGTTAGTAAATGCTTCCAAAATTTAGATGTAAAAGAAGAGAACATATATCCAAGAATATACACTATCAATCCAAAAACTTCCTCAAAACCTCACTAACATCCTTACCACTAACTTTCCCTTTAAACCTCTGCATAATCAAACCCATATAACCTCCCACAGAAAGACCAGGTTTCTCCTTAACCAATCTCAAAACCTCTTCTTCAACATCCTCTATAGAAACCTTCTCAATCTTAACAGCATCTTCAAAAGATTTTCCTTTTACAATCTCCTCCATCACTGAATAAACATCACCCTTATCCAAATCTTTAGAAACAATCTTCCCAACAATACTTTCAATAACATCCAAAGTCAAAACTCCACTCAAATCCTTACCCTCCCTCTTACTCAAATCCTTAGGAATCTCAATCAAAACCTTAAAAATAAAACGAGGTTCGTCCATCAATTTCAACAAAATCTCAAAATCTTCTAATTTTCCAGATTTCAATAATACTTGAATCTCATCCTCTCTCAATCCTTTCTTTTTCAACTCATCCCGAACTTCTCCCCGAAGTTTAGGCAGACTTTTTTTAGCACTATTCAAAACATCTCTTCCAATTCTAAGCAAAGGCAAATCAGTTTCAGGATACATTCTTGCAGAACCTGGCATAGGTCTAAGAAATTCAGTCTTACCATTAACTAAGGCATTTCTAACTTCACTCTTTCCAGAACCCTTCTCCAAATTCTTCAACTGCCTCTTAATCTCATTTTCAATAACTGGAATAAACATTTTAACATCCTGAAAACCCTTTACCTCAACCCTTGGATGTCCTTTAATACTAATATTAACATCCTGTCTAATTGTTCCAATACCTCTTTTCACACGACAACTTCTTAGAATATCTCCAATAGCCAAAGCACACTCCTTACACTGTTCAGCACTTTTAATATCAGGAGCTGTCTGAATCTCAACTAATGGAATTCCCAACCTATCTAACCTAAAAACCTTACGACCATCTTCTCGAGAAACAATCCTTGCAGCATCTTCCTCCAAATAAACACTCTCAACACAAACACGACCAGAGGAAGTTTCAACATAACCATTACGAGCAATTAAAACAGTTCTCTGAAAACCCGAAGTATTTGAACCATCAACAACTGTCTTCCTCATTATTTGAGAAATAGGAACAATCTCACAATTCAATAACAAAGCAATATGCAAAGCAGTTTCCAATGCCTCATTATCAATCAAACAAGGTGGTTCTTCATCCAATTCAACCAAACAAGTAGTATCATAACCCTGATAAACAAACTCAAAATCTTTTCCAGCTTCATGTTTTGCAGCAATATCAATCTCCCCACTCTCACCAGCAACAGCATGCAATCTCCGACTAACCTCAAAATCCGGACTATCTTTCCGAAGAATCGAAGGACACCTACAAAACAACTTTCCAGTATCCAACTGCTGATGAATCTCAAGTCCTGATTTAATTTCCATAAAAAACAAAGATAAAAGGGGTTAATAAAATTATCTTGGATTATCTAAATCTCAAAACCCTCCTCTCTACCTCATAACTTTCACCATCTAACAAACAATACCCTCTTGAAATTCCTTCAATTACAATATTCTTAATTCCAGAAGGTGTCTTTAACTCCCTATAAAAACCAGCATGTCCTGAAAAAACATATTTCGGTTTAATCCTATCAATTTCGCTTATTACTTTATCAGCAAGATTCTTATGATTAGAACCCTCTAAAATTAAAAGAGGAGATTCATGTGTTAAAAGAATATCAACTTCGCCTTCAGCCAATCTTTCCAAGCCCTCAATACCATTAAAATCAACTCTATAAGGCTTAGATTTATTTGCATAATTTCCATCAATCCCTGCAACTCTTACCTTACATTCTCCTTTTTCAAAACAAACTACTTGTCCAGGTTCAAGTTTAGAAGGCAAAGGCATATCATTTTCAGAAAGTTTAATCAAACTAGGTTCATGATTACCATAAACATAAAAATGAGGTGTAAAATCAAATAAATTCTTAATTTCAGTATGATCACCACAATCTAAAACAAAATCAGGTTTTTCCAAAACATAACCAGATTGAGCAGGAACATAATCATCATGAATATCACTCAATAATAATATCTTCATCTGGTTCATCCTCCTCAGATTTAATAATTTCTTCAAGATAATCCTCACTTGGTTTCAAAAGAAACAAATCATCATTTAACTCTTCAACAGAACAATAACTATTAGTTCCCTCTCCAAATATATTTCTAATCTTATCAATATAAAAATCTGAAAGTTCAGCACGCAAAAGACAAGGATTATAACCATCCAATTCCAAAACCCTTAAAAGATTCACAGTATCTTGACAATCCTTTATACTCCTTCTATTTTTTTTGTTACTTGTTATATTAAGCTTCATTCTTAACAAAGTTAAAGGATCTAAAACACTAACAGGAATGCCAAAAAATAAAGAGGTTTTTCTCCTTTCCCATTCTCTCTCTCCAATCATTATTCTATCCACTAAAACTCCTTTTCTAGGATCTCCTTCAGGAATATAAACATCCAAATGAGTTTCATCTAAAGGACTACCATCAAAATCATAAGAACTTCCCTTATAACTCCACTTATTAACAATTGATATTGATTTTCCACCAACATCCAAGAAATCAAAAAAATTAAAAGCAATAAAACCATAATCTCTTGATTTTAATACAACATCTAAATCATGAATTTCTCTCCAATAGGGAATTCTTTGCTCTCCCATATAATCTATCATATTCCCCAAAACCCCTAATCCTCCCATAAACATATATGAATCATGACCTCCAACCTCATTAAAATCATTAGCCAAAGCTAACATATACCTTATATGATTAAATAAACTTTCCTTACCTCCTGACATTGATGCACTATAAATACCTCTATATAAACTATGATTATCTTCATTATCAGATAACTTCAATTCTAAATTAGCTATACTCTCGCTCATAAAATTTAATTACCAACTGCCCTTAAAAACCTTTCTATATGTACCTACCAAATAGTTACAACCCTTTAGAAAACAAAAACCTATAAAAACCCTCAATACCTAAATTTAAAATGAAAAAGAGGAAACCAAATTTAAAAAGAGAAATCAAAAAACTGCAAACTAAAACAGTTCCGCAAGACATAGAAAAAATAGGAAATAACATCTTTAAATCTATATCAAAACCTTTCAGAGTTGACAAAAGAAAACTCACAACAGGACAAAAAGCAGCAGACAAAATAACCTACTGGGCAGGTTCCTGGACATTCATACTTTCTTTTGCATTTTTTCTTATAATCTGGATTTACATAAATATCTGGATAACAAAAAACTACGGAGAAGCAATAACTCACGACCCATACCCTTTCATTTTATTAAATCTTGTCCTGTCTTGTTTAGCAGCAATACAAGCTCCAGTAATTTTAATGTCTCAAAACAGAGAAGCACAAAGAGATAGATTAAGAGCAGAATATGATTATCAAATAAACAGAAAATCAGAAAAAGAAATTAGACAATTAAAAACTCAATTAGACAGAATTGAAAAAAAATTAAATAAAAAATAAATTCTCTTAGCAAATTAAAACACCTTCCCAACATCACCAAACCTTCGGTTTTGAACTACACATAAATGTACAGGTTTGCATTGGTGAGTCAGAGTGAAATGCAGATGCAAAGCATCTGACTGCACTATAAAATAGT
>CAYUZV010000011.1:0-27198 GCA_964448605.1 Candidatus Woesearchaeota archaeon | reverse complement strand
AGGAATCTGGCATAATCTATTGTACCTGTTCAGCTAATTTTGTCCCAATCTCATTGGTTAGGGAAAATTTATATAATAAGGATCTTAATGATTATATAAAAAAGAGTTTTAAGAAAATTATTGATAATTATAGCATTAATTTTGATTTGGTCAGGTATTTTTGGAGTTATTCAAAATGGAAGAGTTGCTTACATGTTTGGTGATTTTGTGAATTTTCCAATATTGGTTTATTTTTATATTTAATTGATAAATAATCCTTCCAATTTTTTAGATATATGGATTGCTACCTTTGGATTGATTGTTGGAATAATAATTCACATATGTAATCTAATTGAAAAATGAAAGATAAAAATGTTATTAGAATTTTGAATAAAGGTTTGATAGTTGCATATATCTTTTTTTGCTTTTTATAATTTTGAGATTATTATTCTAATATTTTATCTTAATAATTCTTAAATATGCTCTTTTTATTTAGGGTTTATGATAGATATAATAATTACTTCATATAATGAGCCTAAATCTACTTTAAGGGCTGTTAGAAAATTTTTGAATATAGGGATTTCTCAAGATTTTAAGATAATTGTTTGCGATCCTTTTCCAGAGGTTAGGGATTTTTTAAAGACAAATATTAAAGATAAAAGGGTTGGATTTTTTTTAGATCCTGGTGAGGGAAAATCTTATGCATTGAATTTATTGTTTAAAAAGTTAAAGGGGGATGAGGATGATATTTTTATATTAACTGATGGAGATGTTTTTGTTAGTGATAATTGTGTTGATGAAATTGTTAGTGCTTTTTCTGATAGTGATATTGGATGCGTTACTGGAAAACCTGTTTCAATGGATTCTCGTTCTGATAAGTTTGGTTATTGGTCACATTTATTGTTTTCTGGTATTGATAAAGTGAGGAAGAAATTTTCTGATAATAAATGGTTTTTTGAGTGTTCTGGTTATTTGTTTGCGATTAGAAAGGGAGTTGTAGAGGATTTTCCAATTGATGTTAGTGAGGATTCTGTTATTCCTTATTTGTTTTGGAAAAAAGGTTATAAGATTAAATATCTTCCTGAGGTTAAGGTTTATGTTAAGAATCCTGATAATATGAAAGATTGGGAGAATCAAAAAATTCGAAATATCAAAGGGCATGAGAATTTGAGCAAGGTTTTTCCTGAAATGTCTCGGACAAAGTCGTTTTGGAATGAGGTAAGATATGGATTTTTTCATGCTCTTTTTTATCCTAAATCATTTAAGGAATTTAAGTGGAGTATAGAATTATTTAATGCTCGAAAAGAGATTTATAAGAAAGCTTTTTCTGATTTAAAAAAAGAAGAAGTTTATTCAGATGGATGGAGAGAGGCAGAGACAGAGAGTACTAAAATGTTGGATTAATAAACCTCTGAGGATACTTTATAAGTAACTCTGTTTATTCTTTCTATTTTTAAAAAATGAAATCCAAAAGGCGAAACTCCATAATAAAATTCATCTCCGGTCAATTTTTTCAACATATTTGATGCTGAATTTAAATTAGATTCTATCCCGCTTTTCAAAATTTTTTTAATTAAATCTTTTTCTTCAACATATCCTTCAAGACTGCAAAATCCAAGACAATATCTTTTTAATTTTTTTGCTTGTTTTTCAGTCAGAATTTGACCTGTCATTTTTAAAATCCTCTAATTTTTTTTTGAAATCATTTAGATTTGTAATCATTTCTGTTGAGTAAATTAAAATACTGCTCAAATATTCAAGTGCTTCCTTTATTGGTTCATCAGTTTTTATTCCCAGCGAAGGAATTCCTTTTGCATAAGCATATCCAAGTTCCCAGGCAGTTCCTGCTCCAATATGTAATCCATCTAAAACTGCTACAATTAAATCTATATCTTTAAAACCATCTTCAACATCTCCTTTAAAAATTTTTTCAACATCTTTTATTGATTCTGCTAATCCTACATCTCTATGTGGTAAAAATGTTTCAAAACCTTGTTTTTCGCAGATTTCAGCAATATTTTCTAAAAATTCTCTTTCAGATTTAGTGCATAATTTTCCAGCTATATATATTTTCATAATAATTCTTAAATAATGGTTTTTTTAAGTTTATCTATGAAAATTGGAATAATTAAGTTAGGTGCTAAAGGTGATGTTGTAAGAACTCTTCCGATTTTAAAAGGTCTGAAGAATCAGTATCCGGATTCGGAGATTACATGGATAACTAAAGATTCTTCGTTTGAGGTTTTGAGTCATTCTGATATGATTGATAGAATTTTTTCAATTCCTGTTAAATTAAATGAAAAATTTGATATTTTATATAATTTTGATATTGATGAAGTTGCATGTGAATTAGCTATTCAGATAGAAGCTGATAAGAAGTTTGGTTTTTATTTTGATAATAGTTTTGTTTGTTCTTTTAATTTAGGTGCTGAATATTATTTAAATACTCTGTTTGATGATGAAACAAAAAAATTAAATAAAAAGACTTATCAAAAAATGATTTTTGATGTAGCTGAAATTGAATATAGAGGGGAGAGTTTTGAGTTGAATATAGGGGAGGATGCTAGAGAATATGCTGATAGATTTTTTGAAGGAAAGAGTGTTGAGAGGTTGATTGGTATTCATATTGGTTCTTCTCCAAGATGGCCTTCAAAATCCTGGCATTTAGAGAGGTTGATAGAATTTGTTAGGATGGTTAAGGAAAGAGGTTGGGAAATTATTTTATTTTCAGGTCCTGATGATGTTGAAAAATGTGAAAATATAAAAAGAGAATTAAATGAAGAAGGTATTTTTATTTTATATAATAATCCTAAAAATAGTGATTTGGAATTTTTTTCTTTGGTTGGTAAGTGTGATGCGATTGTTTGTTCTGATAGTTATGCTCTTCATGTGGGATTGGGTTTGAAAAAACCTGTTGTAGGGTTATTTTTTTGCACTTCTCCTAATGAGGTGGAAGATTATGGTTTGTTAAAAAAAATTGTTTCGAGAAGATTATATGAATTTTTTCCTGAAAAAATGGATGTTTATGACGAAGAATTAACAAAAAGTATTTCAGTTGAAGAGGTTTTAGAAAAATTAGAGGAAAATATAAAAACTAAAATTGGCGAATAATAATATGGAAAATGAGATAAGTGCAGAGAATTTAGTTGGTGAGGGGGGAGGTGTTGTTGAGAGGAAAGAGAGATTGAAAAAGAAATTTAAAAATTGGTTTGATGTTCCTTCAAATAAACTTGTATTTTTGATTTTAATTGGAATTATTATTTTAAGGATTTATTATTTTTGGATTAGTCGGGGGCAGGCAGTTTGGTGGGATGAGGCAGAATATTTATCTCTTGCTAAATCTTATGCAGGAATTGTGGATTATGGGCTTGTTGAACAAAGATTGCCAGGTTTTCCGTTGATGATGTCGATTTTTTTTATTATGGGAATAACTAATGAAATTGTTTTAAGATTTATTTTTAATTTACTTCCTTCTATTTTTGTGATTGTTATTTTTTATTTTTTGATTAAAGAAATGTATTCTAATAAAAAAATTGCAATCATTTCTACAATAATTTTGAGTATTTTATGGGAGCATCTTTTTTATAGCAATAGATTTCATACTGAAAATATATCTTTGATTTTTGAATTTTTAGCTATTTTAGTTCTTTTTAAAGTTTATATGAAAAAAGAAGATTTAGGATTTATTAAACCTAAATATTCTCTGATATGGATTCTTATTCTTACTGGACTTTCGGTTTTTGTCAGGCCTGGAAATCTTTTGTTTTTTCCAAGTGTTGTGATTTTTGTTCTTTTATTAAATCAAGAATTATTCTTTAAAAAACAAAGTAAAAAGAAATTTTTGATTTCATTGATTTTGATGATTGTTGGTGCTATTCTTGTTTTATTTAATCTTGAAAAAATACCCTTGCTTAGAACTTATTATTATCCCGATAGGCCTGTTACTTGGAAGGTTTTGAGTATTTTTCAGGGTTTTTATATTTCTACTATTCCTGGAATGCCTTCATTGCTTTTTTTAAGTTTTCTTTTGGGTATTATAATTGTTTTTTTCAATATATTCTTAATGTATGATTATTTTAAAAAACTTAAAAGAAATACAGAATATCTTGATTTTAAATCAGATGTTTTTAATTTGCTCCTTATTGGCGGAGTATTTTTCGTTTTTATATTTTTAATGAAATCTACAAGTTTTGAGTATCGGTGGTTTTTCATTATTGCTCCTGCGATGATTGCTTTTACCAGCAAGGGTATAATTTATTTTTCGAAATTTGTAGCAAGTTTTTTGGGAAGTAAGCATTTTTTTTGGATTTTAATCATACTTATAGTTTCATTAGGAGTTTATAATCAGGTAAATTATGCAGATGATATTATAAAAAATAAAATAAATACTTATTCGCAGGTTAAAGAGGCTGGATTATGGATTAAAAAAAATTCAGATAAAAATGATGTTGTTTTGAGCAGGTCTTTTCCGCAAACTGTTTATTATTCAGAAAGGAAAACTTATAAATTTCAGCATATGAATGAATCTGAGTTTTTTGATTTAGTTGAAGATGTTAGTCCAGTTTATATGATTGAAAGTGCTTTGGAACCAAATCCTGGAAAATGGGGACTTGTACCTACTGAAAAAATGATGGAAATTTTAGAACCTATTAAGATATGGTATGCAGATGCTGATAAGACACAGCCTATTCTGATTATTTATAAAATTCATATTCAGAATTTGGAAAAAAATTCTATTCTAGGTAATCAAACGATTTCTTCATGAAATAATTTTATTTTTTTAATTATTTCATTTATTTCCTCATCCTTCAATTCAGGATAAATTGGAAGTGAAAGAATCTCTTGTGAAAATTTTTCTGAAATTGGAAAGTCGCCTTTTTGATAGTTTAGAAATTTATATGCTTCCTGTAAATGAAGAGGAATTGGATAGTGAATTTCTGTTCCTATTTGCTGGGTAGTGAGGTAATCTTTTAGTTCATTTCTTTTATTTGTCCTAATTATATAAAGATGATAGCAGGATTTATTCCAAGGATTTTCTATTGGTGTTTTTATGAAGTTTTTTAGTTGTTGATTGTATTTTTCTGCTATTTGCCTTCTTTTTTCTGTGAAATATTTTAGATATTTTAATTTTATTCTTAGGATTGAGGCTTGAATTTCATCTAATCTTGAATTTCTTCCTTTTAGTAATGCAGAGTATTTGTTTTCCTGTCCATAGTTTCTTAATAATTTTAATTTTTTGGCTATGTTTTCATTGTTTGTTACTATTGCTCCTGCATCTCCAAATGCTCCGAGATTTTTTGTTGGATAAAAACTAAAGCATCCTATATCTCCTATTGGAACTTTTGAATTTTTGTATATTGAATTGTGTGCTTGAGCACAATCTTCAATTATCTTTAGATTGTTATCTTCTGCTATTTTAATTATCTTATCCATATCACATGATTGTCCGTATAAATGAACTGGAAGTATTGCTTTTGTTTTTTCTGTGATTGCTTGTTCTATTTTATTTGGATTTATGAGATAATCTTCACCTATATCTATGAAAACTGGTTTTGCTCCTGCTTCAAGAATTGCAGTTATTGTTGGAATGGCTGTGTTTGGGACTGTTATTATCTCATCTCCTTCTTGAATTTCTAAAGCTCTTAGTGCTAATTCAATTGCATCTGTTCCATTTCCAACACCTATGCAGAATTTTTTATTTAGGTAAAATGAAAATTCTTTTTCAAATTCTTTTAATTGATTGCCTAAGATGAACAATCCTGAATTTAGAGTGTTCTGAATTGCATTGTCTATTTCATATTTTAGTGAAATATATTGTTTTTTTAAATCAAAAAAAGGAATCATTTTACCAGTAGTTTTGTTTATTTTGTTTGTAAAAATTTAGTGTTTTTAATATTCCTGCTTTCAGTTCTGTTTTTGGCATCCATCCAAGTTGAGTGTGAATTTTTGTTATGTCTGCAAAAAAGTGTCCTGGTTCAATTTGTTTTTTATCTTCTGGATAAGGGATTTCTTTTACTGAACCGGATTCTGCTATTTCAATTATTGTTTCTGCTATTTCTTTTATTGATTTTATTTGAGGTGTGATGCAAGGATTTATTTTTCTTGTGAAACTTCCTAAATTATATGTTTGTTGGTTTGTTTTTGGATTTGACATTGTTAATAAAAAAGCATCTATTACATCATCTATGTAATTAAAATCTCTTAAGGAAATTCCTCCACCCCATAATTCTATTTCTTCATTTTCCAGAGATTTTTTTATAAACCAGTTTATGAATCCATCCGGAGTTTTCATTTGGTGTCTTGGGCCATAAGTATTTGTTAATCTTAAAACTGTTGAGTTTATTCCAAAATTTTTCATCCAAAGGTGGTGTTGTTCTGCTGCCTGATTGTGTATTCCCTGAGGGTCTGCTGGTGTTATGCAAGGGAAAGATTCTTTTGCTGGAAGTTCTATTTCAGGTATTTTTCCGTAAATATCTCTTGTTGAAGAAAATAATATTTTAAGAGGTTTTTTGCTGTTCTTTATGTAAGTTCTGCAAGAATTTAAGAAAGAAACATGAGATTCTAAATTTATTTCTAAATCTCTTAAAGGATTTTCACTGCTTCTTGAGTGAGATGTTGAACCTGCTAAGTTGAAGACATAATCGACATTGTTTAGGAGTTTGGTTATTTTAGGATGATTTCTTATGTCCACACCTCCTATGTCAAAATCTGGGATTTCTACTTTATTTTGAATTTCTTTTATGTTTGATATATTTCCACCATGGTTTTTTAAGAGAGAGTCTATTAGAATTATTTTTTCTGGGTTTAGTTGAGTGAGTTTGTGTGCTAAGTTGCTTCCTATAAAACCTAAGCCTCCTGTAATCATAATTGTTTTTCCTTCAAATTGGTTGAGATAGGAGGTTTTTTCTTGTTCTGGGAATTCCATATGCTTTTGAGATTGAGAGATATTTAAAGGATTTATATGGTTGAGGATATAATTTTTTTAGGATAAGAATCTTTAAATAATTGTTTGGAATTGTTATGAAAATGAAGGTTTTAGTTACAGGAGGATGTGGATTTATTGGAAGTAATTTTATAAGATATTGGATGAAAAAGTATCCTGAAGACAAAATCCTTAATTTTGATGTTTTGACTTATGCTGGAAATCTGGCGAATTTGCAGAATATTTGTGAGAGTCCAAATTATAAGTTTGTTAAGGGAGATATATGTAATTTTGAATTGGTTAATTATGTTGTTAGGGATTTTAAGCCAGATGTGGTTGTTAATTTTGCTGCTGAATCTCATAATAGCTGGGCGATTATAAATCCTACAATATTTTTTAAGACTAATTTAATGGGGACTCAAACTTTGCTTGAGGTTTGCAGGAGGAATAAAGTTCATCGATTTCACCATATTTCAACTTGTGAAGTTTACGGAGATATTCCCCTTGATAGTTTTGATAAGTTTAGTGAAAATACTTCTTATAAACCAAATACTCCTTATAATGCTTCTAAGGCAGCTGCAGATTTGGCTGTAAGGGCTTATTTTAAAACCTTTAAACTTCCTGTAACAATTTCTAATTGCTGTAATAATTATGGGCCACTTCAATTTCCAGAAAAACTTATACCTCTTTTTGTTACAAACCTTCTTGAGGGTAAAAAGATTCCTCTTTATAGACAGAGCCAGAATAAAAGAGAATGGATTCATGTTTTAGATCATTGTAAGGCGATAGATTTGATTTTGAGGTCAGGAAAGATTGGTGAAACTTATAATGTTGGGACTGGTGTTGAGAAAAGTGTTGAAGAAATAACTTCTGCAATACTGGAAAATTTAAATAAATCTGAATCTATGAAGGAATATGTTGAAGACCGTCCAGGGCATGATAGAAGGTATTTGTTGGATTCATCTAAGATAATGCAGGAACTTGGATGGAGTCCTGAAATAGGTTTTGAAGATGGAATTGCAAGAACAATAAAATGGTATGTTGAAAATCCTGGATGGTGGATGCCTTTAAAAGAAAAAAAAATAATTTCAGAGGCCAAATGGTAAAGGGAGTTATTTTAGCAGGTGGGAAGGGAACTCGATTGTTTCCATTGACTAAAGTTACTAATAAGCATCTTTTACCTGTTTATAGCAAACCTATGATTTATTATCCTATTGAGATTTTGAAAAGGGCTGGAATAAAAGATATTTTGATTGTTTCTGGAAGGCATCATGCAGGGCATTTTTTAGAGTTGTTGGGGCGGGGTGAGGATATTGGTGTTAATTTTAGTTTTACAATTCAGGAAGAAGAGGGAGGAATTGCAGAAGCATTGGCATTAGCTGAAGATTTTGCTGATAATGAAAAATTAGTTGTTGTTTTAGGAGATAATGTTTTTGAAGATAATATTTTAGAAAGTGTCAGAAATTTTGAGTCGCAGGGTGAAGGATGCAAATTGTTTTTGAAGGAGGTTTCTATGGAAGAGGCGCGGAGATTTGGATGTGCTGTTGTTGAAGAAGATATAGTGAGTTATGTTGAAGAAAAACCTCGTGACCCTCGTTCGAATTTAGCTATGACTGGGCTTTATATGTTTGATTCAAGGATATTTGATATTATTCGCACTCTTCAGCCATCTGCGAGAGGAGAGTATGAGATTACTGATGCTATTGATAAATATGTTAAAGAAGGAAAATGTTATTATAGTGTTGTTAAAGGTTACTGGAGTGATGCTGGAACTTTTGAATCATTGTTTAATGCTTCTAAATTTGTGAAAGAGAGTGGTTATTGGGATAAGATGTAAGATGGAAAAGTTAGCTGTTGATTTTGTGTTGTTGCCTCCTAAAGAGACCATGGAAAAAGCAATAGAAGTAAATGGGCATCTTTTATCAAAAGCTCTAAGTGGTGAAAGGAAAATTGTTTTAGGTCAAAATCCAGGCGGAATGGTTGGGATTCCTCATATTTCTCTTTCTATGGGGGTTATTTATAGAAATGAATTAGATGTTATTAAGAGAGAAACATATGATGTTTCTAAGAGTTTTGATCCCTTAAGATTAAGGATCAAAGGTCTTGAATTAGAAATGCTTGAAAATGGAAAAAAGGTTTCTTATTATCAGGTTGAGAAAACTTCGGAACTTCAAGAACTTCATGAAAGGTTAATGAGGGGGCTTTCTGATTATGTTGGTTATGATGCTACAATTGATATGATGTATAATTCTAAAACTGTTGAACCTATTAATTTGGATTGGATAAATAGTTTTAGAAATAAATCCAGTTTTGGAAATTTTCATCCACATATAACTCTGGGTGTTGGTGATGCAGATAAATCACCTTATGATAGTTTTGATTTTATTGCTTCTAAACTTGCTGTATGTCATTTAGGAAATTATTGTACTTGCAGGGATGTTCTTTATTCAGTTGATTTGACTAAGTAACTCTCTTGTTGCTTGAGAATTTGCTGTCCTTAAAAGAGGACTTAGGGGTTTTCCGTATTCAGACCATTTTTTGTCTCCCATTGTTTGCCAGTTTGAATTTGTGTATGCTAATAATTCTCCTCTGATTTCTTTTAGTAATCTATATTCTGCAGGGGGTTCAAAAACACCTTTTGCAATAACTCCTCCTACTGCAATTACATTTCCTAAAAGCAAATCTAAACACATTGAAGAACTTGAAGATAAACCTATAAAGTTTGTAAATCCTTGTTTGGTTAATGGTTTGTAAAAAGTTTCATCCACTAATCTGCTTATTTCATCTAAACCTTGAGTGATTCCTTTTTGGTGTTGATAAAAGGTTGTTGAATCTAAGTGTATTGGGCTTTGGTTTGATAATTTGAGATTGTTGGAATTGATTTTGGTTTTTTCTTGATTTTGAATTAAATATGCACCTCTAAATTTTTCTGCATATGCTATTTTTTGAGTTGTAAATTCTGTTAAGCCTCCGAAAATGAAATCATCATAAGTTGGGTCGAGATTTTCTGCGATTGAGAGCATTGTTCCGCATCTGCTTTGAGGATTTTTTACTAAACCACCTGAACCATCAATTCCATCTAAAACAAATAGGTATTGGGGATTTTTTGTTAAATTTAAAGTTCCATGTTCTTCGGCAATTACTCTTGCTGGAAATTGTTTTTTCCTTAAATAAGATATCACTGCTTCTTCTGATTCCCAGTCTCCTCTTGTTGCTTTATCTTGTCCTTTTGTTGGGACTATTTCTGCGATTGTTCCTTGTTCGGAAAGTTTTAATTGAGTTTTTAGTGCTTCTTGTAATGCTTGGATTGCGAGTTTCATTTTAGAATGATGTTGGTAAAGAATATGTTGTTCTAGAAGAAGTATCTTTGATTATTATACCAAGTCCATCTTCTCTTAATCTATCAACTGTATCTGGAATGTTTATCTTTTCTCCTGTTAAAGATTCGTATCCCCAAATCAACCCTGTTAGACTTTCGTCTATTAAAGGAATATCTGCTGGATTGTCAGGCCTGTAATTTGAAGCATCTATTCCAGCCAATTTTCCCTGATTATAAATTAGAGGTTTTATGTCTTCAAGAGGTAAGAAAAAAAATTCTCCTTCGGGAAGTTTTAAGTCACTTTCATTTGCATCTATTTTTCCTGTGCATGAAAAATACATTTCAGTTGTTTTCCAACCTGCTGCTAAAAAATCCTGTTGAGGATTATAAGTTATCTGTCCTGGATCTAATCCAAATGTTTCTGCAATTTCTCTTTTTCTTGCTTCTAATTGAGTTGTTAAATCAAATAATCTTGGGTCATTCTTATATTGAGAGTCAGCAGATTCTGCTCTTGGAACAAAACTCATTGAAGACATATAACCACAAGGTTCGTGTATAAGCATATTTGGGCAATGAACATCTGGTGCTCTTCTTTGAAAAATTACTTTTCCATCCCTTGTTGCTGTTGGAAATCCAACTGAAAGACAAGGAGTATATCCATCCTTGGGTGCAAAAGGTTTTCCTTGTTCAATTGATTGATTCATTCCATCAACTTCCCAGAATGACATTGTTCCTGCATTTACAATAACATCGTTATCTCCAAATGTTAATGATTTAGCAAAAGGGATCCATGAGCTTGTCCAACCTTTTTCAGCCCTGGGTTGCCATAATTCCACGGAATAAGAATGGAGTTTGTCATTTAAAATAGGTCTTAATTTATGATTGGTTAAGATTGTTTCCCTTTCTTCAAAAGGATAAACATGAATCCAGGGTTTTTGTTGAGGCATTGATTGAAAGAATTTTTTTGTTTATAAGTATTATTGCGTTAAAATATATTCTTTATCTCCTTAAACAAATCAATGGTTTCTCTAACATGTTCATCTAAATTATCTCTAAATTCAAATCCAAGTGATTTGATTTTTTGATTAGATACTTCATAAGGTTTTTGATTTAGGAGAGGGGATTTTGTTATTTGTATTTTTGTTTCTGGTTTTACTCTTTTAATTGAATTTATTATCTGTTCTATGCTAAAGTTTTGGGATGCTACATTGTAGAGTTCTCCTGGTTGTCCTTGTTTTTCTAAAAAATGGAATGCTCTTAAGCAGTCGTTTAATCCTAAATATGGTCTTTTGCTGTTTAAAGCAGAGTCCCATACAGTTAAAGGTTTGTTCATTGCAGAAAGCCAACAAAATTTATTTACTGCGGTGTGAAATCTCATTCCAATGCTTTTTCCAAAAATTGTTCCCATTCTTAGAACATTTGTATTAAATCCTGTTTCTTTGTGAATGTTGATTAAAAGTTTTTCTGTTTTTCTTTTTGATTCTGCATAAGGTGATGCTGGTTTGTAAATTTCTTCTGGAGAGTTTTCATCAACTAAACCTTCTGCTTCACCATAAACACTTGTTGTTGAAGGGAATAAGAATTTTTTTACATTTGCATTTATTGAAGCAGTTAAGATGTTCCATGTTCCATTATAGTTTGTATTGAAGGTTAGTTCTTTTTGATTAATTGTTGAAGGTGCATCTGTTATTGCTGCTAAATGAATTACAACATCTATATCTTTTACAGAAGCTCTTGCATGGTCGATATTAGTTATATCTCCTTCTATGAATTCGAATTTTTTGTTTTGAATTTCTGGTAAATTGAATAAAGAGCAGTATCTTTGGACTGATAGGTTATCTAAAATTCTAATTGTGTCTATGTCATCTCTTTTAATGTATTCTCGTATTAGTTTTGAACCTATGTGGCCTAAACCACCAGTTACTAAGAGTTTCATTTTTCTTCAGATATATAAAAATTTATTGTCTTACTCAAACCTTCTTCAAAACTTATTTTAGGGGTCCATCCTGTGTCTTGATTGAATTTGGAATAATCTGCTATGAAATTTCTTTTATTGATTTGAGGAGTGTCTTCTGGAAAGGGAATTTTTTCTATTTTTATTTGTTTATTATGAGTTTCTTGAAAAATCTGTTTTATTTTTTCCATTGCTTCTATGAAGGTTGTTCCTATTCCTGAACCTAAGATGTAGGTTTTTCCTATTGTGTTATCAGATTGTGCTGCGAGAATAAGTGCATCAATATAATTTTCAATATAACAATAATCTCTTATGAAATCTCCTTCACCATAAACTGTAAGTGTTTCTCCTCTTAGTGCTTTTCCAATCATAAAATTTAAGACTCCTCTTGAAGGATTGTCTATTTTTTGATGTTCTCCGAATACATTTGAGAGTCTTAGAGTTGTAAATTTTAGGTTGTAAGTTTTATAATATAATTCTAAATATTTTTCTGCAAAAAGTTTATGTGTATCATAAATTGAAAGAGGATTTTCTTTTTCAGATTCGTTTACTGGAAGATTTTGAGTTTCTCCAAAAATCGTTACTGTGCTTGGGAAAATTATTTTTATTTTTTTATTGTTTTTGCAATTTTCTAAAATATTTAATAATGCTTTGACATCTGTTTCTAAATCTCTTATTGGATTTTGCATTGATTTTTTTAAATCTGTTTGCCAGGCAAAATGGAAAAGAAAATCTGCATTCTCAAGTTCATTTAAGAATTCTTCTGAATTTAAATGAGATTGCATTATTTTTACTTTGTCCTTAAGAGGTTCTAATCTTTGGTTTAAGTTTCTGCATAAAATTGTTATATTGTTTTGATTTGATAATCTTTTTGCGAGAGTGTTTCCTATGAAACCTGCTCCTCCTGTTATGATTATTTTTTTTTCTTGAATTGATTCCATTATTTGAGAATTTCTTTTGGATTAATAAAGATTATTACAAAACATAATAATCTATTTAAATTAAGTTAAGGGTTTTAATTAATGGATAAGAAAAATTGCAGGGTTTGTGGATGTCAGGAAATGGTTGAGTTTATTGATTTTGGGAGAATGCCTGTTGCAAATGCTTTTTTGAAAAAAGAGGATTTGAATAAGGAGGAGTTTTTTTATGAAATGGCTGTTGGTTTTTGTGAGAATTGCAAGATGGTTCAGTTGATTAATATTGTTCCTTATGATAAATATATTGTTCCTGATTCTTCGGGAAAAACTCATTATGCTTTTTTTTCTTCAACTTCTAAATTTATGGAGAAGCATTTTAAGGAGTTGGCTTCGGAAGTAGAAGAAAGATTTTTGAATGGGGAAGATAAGGTTTTAGAAATTGGAAGTAATGATGGGATTATGTTGAAATCTTTTAAGCATAAGATTTTGGGAATTGAGCCATCGCATAATGTTGCTGATGTTGCTATTTCAAAAGGTGTTGAAACATTGAAAGAGTATTTTAGTGGGGATTTGGCTAATAAAATTGTTAGTGAGAGGGGCAAGTTTAAATCTATTTTGAGCACTAATGTTTTTTTAAATATAATTGATATTTCTGATGCTGTTAGGGGTATAAGGGAATTGCTTGATGATAAGGGTGTTTTTATTACAGAGGACCCTTATATTGTTGATATTTTGGATAAGAATTCTTATGACCAGATTTATGATGAACATATTTGGTATTTTTCTCTGATGTCATTGTCTAATCTTTTTGAAATGCATGGATTGGAGATTTTTGATTGTGAGCATCAGAAGGTTCATGGGGGAAGTATGAGAGTTTATGTTTGTAAAAAAGGAGATTATAAAAAAACAAATAGGTTGAAAGAGTGTTTAGGGAAAGAAAAGGAAAAGGGAATAGGTTCATTAGATACTTATTTGAATTTTAAGGAGAATGTTGAAAGAAATAAAATTAAATTGAAAGAGTTGTTGAATGATTTGAAAAATAAAGGTAAGAAAATTGTGGGTTATGCTGCTGCTTCAAAAGGGACTATTGTTCAGAATTATTGTGATGTGGGTGTTGATATTTTGGATTATATTTCTGATTCAACTCCCATAAAACAGGGGAAGTTTAGTCCTGGAAAACATATTCCGATTGTTTCTCCTGATGTTTTTTCTAATGATAATGCTGATTATGCTTTTTTAGGTGCCTGGAATCATGCTGAAGAGATTATAAAAAAAGAATCAGATTTTATTGAAAGAGGGGGGAGGTTTATTGTTCATCTTCCTGAACCTCGTGTTATTGGAGATAAAGATATTGAAATTAAAAAATTGAATGTTTTTGCAAATGACCAAGGTTATTTGTTTGAGACTCTTCGTACAGATGATTCTATTTATGGAGGAAATTTTGGGCAGGTTTTGGTTTCTGTGTTGTATCCAGGTGTTATTAAGGGATTGCATATGCACAAAAAACAAACAGATTATACAACCTGTGTTAAGGGAAATATTAAATATGTTGCAGTTATTGAGAAAAATGGGGACTATGAGGTCAAAACCTGCATTATTGGAGAGAGTAATCCAATTTTAGTCAAAACTCCTCCTGGTGTTTGGCATGGATATACTCCTCTTGCAGGTAAAGAGGCAGTTATTCTTCATACAATGGATAAAACCTACAATCCAGGAGATGATGATACTTTTAGAAAATCTCCTTTTGAATTTGGTGATGTTTGGAGTGCGAGGAATGATTAGGATTTGTGAAGGTTGTTTAACAAATCATATCGCAGATTCTTTTCCTTCTTTGAATAAAAGAATTTTAAAAAAAGCATAAATATATGCTGAAGTCATTAACTGGACTGCAAGGGGATGCCAGAACCAATAGGGTTTTTTTTCTGAAGTTGATTTGTTTATTGCTTTAATTAATGCGGGAAAGATTGCGAGGTTTATTGAGGTTGAAAGAAGAAATCTTAGATTTTGTCTGAAAGTGTTATGTTTTAAATTAAACCAGTAGAAATCTCTTTGCTGGAAATTTTTTATGACATAATGTCCTGCATAATAGACTCTTTTTGAAAGCATTGATTTTAGGGATGTTGAGGTTTTGTGATGAAGTTTTATTTTTCTTGGTATTGCAATTGTATATGTTTTTTTTGAGTTTGCCATTCTGTAGAAATTGTCTATGTCTTGTGTGTATCCTCCAATTTCTCTGAATTCTTTTTTTCTAATTGCAAATCCATTGTCTCCTGCATAGAAAAAGTTTTTTTTGTTTATTGTGTAGGTGTAAAAGTCGCCTTCTTTGTTGTATTTGAAATTTTGAGGATTTAAAGAGATTTGTGCATTTAGAGAATAATTTATTGCAAAAGGGTCTTCTATTCCTAAATCATTCATGTATCTATCTAAGGAGGTTGAAGTCTTGTCTGCACTCATTCGTGATTGAACTGCTGTTATTTCTGGATGATTTAGGAAAATTTTTACAATGTTTAAGAGCCAGTCTTTCTGAATCAGGATATTGTCCTGGTCTAATTGGAAGATTATTTCTCCGGTTGCTTTTTGAGTTGCATTGTCCATTCCAAATCCTTTTCCAATTGAGTATTGTTTTTTGTTTATCATAAATTTAAGAGTTTTTGGGTAGAGTTTTTCATATTTTTTTATTATTTCAAGGGTTTTATCTTTGCTTCCTCCGTCTGCTATTATTAATTCTATTTTTTCCAGAGGATAGTTTTGTGAAAATATGTGTGAGAAATACTCTTCTATTACTCTTTCGCCATTGTAAGTGCAGGTTACTATACTTATTTTAGGTAGTTTTTCTGTGTCCATAAATTTTGTTGAATTAAACATATAAATATATTTATATAGTGAAATTTATGGAATTTATGGAAGGTATAAAACTGCACTTGGGATGTGGACATAGAGTTTTGGAAGGTTTTGAGAATCTTGATTTATTTCCTTTTAATAAGGATGTGATTAAGCATGATTTAAATGAGAAACTTCCTTATAAAGAGGGTAGTGTGATTTATATTTTGTGTGAACATACATTGTCTTATCTTGATAATCCTGCTGATTTTTTATATGAACTTCATAGAGTTTGTAAAGGTGGTGCTAAGATTGATTTGATTGTTAATCATTTTTCACTTGCTTTTTCCTATGCAGAGCTCAGGAAAAAAAGAAGTGGTTTTTCTTACTTTATGCTAGGAAATAAAAACTGGAATAGGGAATTTTACAAAATGTTTAAGGTTTCAAAAAGATTGAATTTTACAAGAGTGAATTTTAAATTTTTGAATTGGATTATTAATCCTTTGATAAATCTTTCTCCAACATTTTACGAGAGGTTTTTGTGTTATTTGATTCCCTGTTCTGAAATTCATTTTAAATTAAAAATTATTAAATAGGTTTTTGAAGTAATTCTGAATATTTTTTAAATTTTTTGGGTTTATTCGGACTATTTTATTGTAATTATTAATTAATTCAGGAGTTAATTCGTTTATATTTAGGATTACTTTGACTCCTGTTTTTTTGCTTAAATGTTGTGAGAACTCCACTTGGTGGTCGTTTATATGTTCCTTAAATTTAAATTGCCTTGGAACTATTATTAGAGGTTTTTTATAATTGTATAAAAATTCCCAGGGACTTGAACCTCCGTGAGAGATTACTAATCTTGCTTTTTTGTAATAGCTGTCTAATTCAGGAGCAAAATCAAAACTTTTGCAGTTTTTTGGAGTGTATTTTGTTAATCCTTTTTGGATTATGATTTCTTCTTTTATTTCTGGTGCTATTTCATCTATTTTTTTTAATAGTCTTGTAAAGTCCTGATTATGATTTCCTATTGTTACAAATATCATACTATTCCTCCGAAATATTTAGTTTTTCTTCCATAATAAGGCAGGGTTTCTGGATTTTGGACTAAAAATATTTTTGAAAAAGGATAGCAAAGTTTTCCTGCTAAACTTGGCATTTCAACTCTTGTTATACTTTCTATAAAAATTGTTTTTAATCCAAGTATCCATCCTGCGATTATTGAGGGAAGTGCTATTTCTCCTCCTGTTGTTATTACAAAATTCACTTTTTCTTTTTTTAGGATTAATAAACCTTTAATTAAAGCTGGAAAATAATCTAAAGGATTATTTTCAAGTTTTTTGAAAAAATATTTTTTTTCTTTTAATTTCTCTGTTCTTGAAGTTTTTTCAGTTATGTATACTATATGATTATTTTTGATTACCTCTCTTGAAAAAATTTTCTGCAGTTCTGTCAAGTGTCCTCCTCCAGGTGTTGCAAATGCTATTTTCATATTCCAAGTTTACTTAATAGGGGATTAAATAAGGTGTGCAATCTATTAAGCAGATAATTTATTTTTTGAAAGATTTTTGTTCGAATGATTCTTGATTTTAAATTCCTTCTTTTTTTTGCTGAAGAATGTTTGTTTTTTAGTAAATCTTCTATCATTTTTAAATCCATTTTGTCTTTTAATTCATTTCTTTTTAATTTCATATTTTTTATATTTTCTAATGAAAGAAATTTTAAGCCATTGAAATAAAAGTGGTTTTCAGGGTTAAAAAGCAAATCATCAATTTCTTTTTCATGGGAATTATTCGAGTTATGATTTTCTATTTTTTTAATTTTAGAATTGATGCTTGATTTGCTTAGGAAATCTAAATCTTCTGAATCTCTTATTCCATAAAGTGCTAAGACAGAACTTCCGTCAATGCAAAAATTCTCTGGTGGAAAATTATTTTCTTTTATCCAATTTTCATATTTTGCTAATAGATTGTGAAAATTTTTAAAATATTTTTGATTTGAGTTATTTATGAAATGTATGCTGTTATTATTGAAAAATATTTGAGCCAATTTTATAGTTTCTTCTTGATGGTCATTTATGTGTATTGAATGGTTTCCTATTTTGAAAATTTTTCTTATTTCTTCTTTTGTTTTTATTATATTTTCTAAATTTTTAGACTCAATTAAAAAAACTTTTAGGGGTTCTGAATTTATAAAGCAATTCATCATTTTTCTTTTTGCTCCTCTAAAATTGTTTTTCCAGTTTCCAAGCCATTCCTGGTCTGAATAAACTTGCTTTATGAGATTTAAAGGTCCTTGATTTTTTAGAAATATTTTTTTTTCATAAACAATGTTGGTTCTTTTTTTAAGAATATTTTTTATTTCATTTTCTCCCCCTTTAACTGAGGGAAAAATTATTGCTATGTAGGTGTTGTTTTTTAATTTGCAATATTCCAATGCTATATAATCTAGGTATTTTTCTTCCAAACCTTCTGGAACATATCTTATTTTGTTTTTGAAAAAAGAAAAATCATAAATAGGTCCTGTTTTGTTTTGTTTTTTATAGGCTATTTCTTTATTATATGCGAATCCTGCAGAAACTCTGTGTGCTCCATCGAGTAGTATATTGTCTTTGCTAACTATTACTGGATCTGAATTATCAAAAGATCCTTTTTTTAATGAATCTAATAATTTATGAAAACTTTTTAAAAATTCTTGCAGATTTTTTTTGACTGGATAAAGTTCATAACCTCCATTAAAGACTCTTATATGTTGTTCATAAAGTTCTTTTGGCCATTTACTTTTTATGTTTTTTTCCCTAGATTTAGCATAGATTATTTTTGGAATTAAATCTATTCTTCTGTAACTTATTAATTCTGAAGGTTTTATTTTTGATAGTTTCATTTTATTTGTGGTGAAATTTAACCCATTCAGGCATTTTATCATATAATCTTATTAATTCTCTAAAAGGAGAGTTTAATAATCTTAATCGGACTGCTCCGGTGAACATTAAAATAGGAGTTCTTTTTACATCTAATTTTGAATCACCTCTATCTTCCCAGATTGTTGGAATTGATATTGTTTTTAATTTTTTCTTTCTTAATTCATAAAGAAGATTTATATCAAATGCCCAGTGAGTTATGTAAATATTGTTAATGATTTTTTCAATTGCTGATTTTTTAAATAATTTTGCTCCACATTGCGTGTCTTGGTATGGAAATAAAAATAAAACTCTGACAATAAAATTAAATCCTCTGCTTAAAATTCTCCTTAAAAGTTTTTGTTTTTTTACTCTGCTATTTTTATGCCATCGGTTTGTGATAATTCCAGAGTTATTTTTAAGATTTTTAATTAAATCATGAAATGCTTCTGGAGGAGTTGAATTATCTGCATCAACAAAACCCATTAAATCGTAATTTTCTTTTAATGCTTTTTTAAATCCTTCTGTAACTGCAAATCCTTTTCCAGCTTCCTTGAAGTTTAACAGGATTATATTTTTTGATTTAAATTTTTCTACAACTTTTTTTGTATTATCTGAACAAGCATTTAGAACAATTATTAATGAAAATTCTAATGATGGCATCTTATTAAAATAAGAAAGATAACTCTCTATGGTTTCTGAAATCCTGTTTTCCTCATTATGTGCTGGTATAATTATTGCTATATTCATCAGAATCGAAGATTTTTCTTTTAAAAAGAATGTGTTTGTTTTAAAATATATGTTATCTGTATACTAAAAATAAACTATAAAGAAATACGATGATGTTCAGGAACAGAAGAGCTATTGAGAATTCAGTGAGATTTGTACTGAAAACTGATAAAAGGAATATTTCTATTATGACAAAAATTAAAAGAGTTATTGAGGATTTTTTTATTCTGTCAATTGAAAGTCCATATAATATGACAATATTTGTTAAAGATAAAAATGCAAATGCCAGCCCTGTAAAGATGATTATATGGCTAATTTCAATAAATTCAGAACCATATAATAATCTTATAATCAATGAAGGAAATAATGCATACAATAAGACAGCTATTATTGAAATTAGAGTTGAAAATAAAAGTGCTTTTAGCATTATTTTATTTGATTTTTTTATGTCTTTTTGATTTTCTGCTGTAAGCGGGAACATTGCCTTGCTGATTCCAAATACTCCTAAATAAATTACTTTTCCAATTACAGAAGCTGCTGAATATAATCCTGCTAATTCAGGACTAAAAAATCTCTTTGCAATTATTACATCTAAGGTAAAAATAAGCATTATAGAAAGTAAAGAGATAAAATAAGGAAGAGAGTGAATGTAAATTTGATTGAATTCTTGCTTTTCAGTTTTTGAATTTAAAATATCTTTTATAAATAGAAAAGAAATCAAAAATCCTAATCCAATTGAAAGAACCACTGCAGAAACTGCTCCGTAAATTTTAAATCCTATTATAACGAGAATTATTCCCAGAGAAATTTTAATAAAAGCTTCTATAATCAGGGTGGTTCCTAATTGGAGGAATTTTTTTTGTCCTTGTAAAACTCCCTTCATAAAAGGGGTGAGAAAATAAAAAAATAAAATTATTCCAATGATTAGGAATAAAGAATAATCTATTCTTAAAAATGGAGAAAGAAAAACTGAAACAATCATAAACAAAATATATAAAAGAAAAGAAAAGAAAAATGCCTTTTTTAAACCTTTAAAAAACATATATTTTATTTTTCCGAGTTCTCCCTTGCTATTGAACCTGCTTGTATATTTTGTCATTATTCCCTGAATCGCTTCACTTGGTGTGCTAAATAAATATGTGAAAGACATTAAAACAACCAAAATACCATAATCCTCAGGACCTAACAATCTTCCCATTGCAAAGTGGAAAACATAGTTGAGAATATTAAATATATTTAGCATAATCAGAAGTATAAAACTTCCCTTGAATAGTTCATCTGAAAAAATTTTTTTAAGCATAGAACAAAGCCCTCCTGAAAATAAATAATGCTAATAGACAAAGAGTTATTTGAATTATGAAAATTAGGTAGACAACATCTTTTTCATAAACTCTTTTTTTGAATTTTTTTAACATAAAAATTGAAAGATGAGTGAGACTATAAATTTTTGGATAGAGAAGTTCAAGAGATTTGTCTGAATTGACTTTTGCAAAGGATTGTTTTTTAAGATTTCCTCTTAATTTTAGAAGTGTTTCAATTATATAAGGCAAGAAAATGAAAACAGCAATTCTTTCAAAATTTCCTAAGATTGCCATTCCTGCTATAAGGGCTCCAATTGAATAAGTAAGAATGTCTCCTGGAAAAACTTTTGCAGGATATTTGTTGTAGATGAAAAAAATTATTAAACTTGCTGTCATGCATAATCCAATTATTGATAGCCAAGAGTTTCCTGTTAAATAAGATATAAATGAAAGGAATGTTATTATAATTATTCCTTGTCCTGCTTCTAATCCATTAAATCCTGCTAAGAAGTTATAAGTTGTTGAAGCACCTACAATTCCTAAGGGAATTAAAAATAAAGGATATAGAATTCCTATTTCTAAAGATCCTAAAAAAGGAAAATTAAATGATGAATCTCCTGCATTTATCACTATAAGAGGAATTGATGCAACTATTGCTAAAAATAATCTAAATCTTATTGAAAGTCCTTGATATGTCCATCCTAAAACATCATCTGCAAAACCTACTAATGCAAAAATTAAAATCACTGTTAAAAGTGCAAAAATTTGCATTGTCTCTCCATTTCCTTGAAGTATAAAGGTTCTAAATGCTATGTAAGATAAAACTCCTAATACAAATGAGAAAATTAGGACTATACCTCCTGATGCTGCAATGTTTTTTGATTTTTCTGGTTTGTTCATGTCCTCCCATAAAAAATTAACCTGTCTGCATTTTTGAATCCATTTTGGAAGTGCGATTAATGCTATGATAAAACTGATTGCTATTGGTATTAATAATAATTCCATTTTTGATTAAAGAAAAGAAGTTTTTAAATTTTACAATCTCCAATCAATGTATTTAGTATAATCTCTATCAAGATATTCTTGTTTGATTTCCTCATCTCCTGTGTATTCTACTGTCCATATTTTTATTGGACCTTGAATTCCATTGTAGTATGCGAATTCTGGAAGTTGCATTCCTTGATTTCTCAAACTTTCAATTATCCTACTTGATTCTGTATGAGTTAAATTGAAATTAGGATATCTTTCAAGAGGGTCGTCCATTATGTAAATGTGACTTAGCATTCCTCTAAATAATCTTGGTGAAATAAACATTGAAGCTCCGATAGGATTTTGCCTTATTTTTTGTCCTTCTTGTTTTAAACTTGGAAAAATAAAAGCACATGCCTCTATTCCAGATTCAAAATCAAAAATCTTTCCATTTATATTTAAATATCTTAGATGAACTTTATGCTGAACACCCTGATAAACTATAATTGCATAGGGTTGTTTGAATCCTTTTTCTTCTCCCTGAGTGGTTGGAAGAATAATTGCACCAACTCCTGCTTTTTGACCTGGAAGCAATATTTCTTTTCCATTTTCTTCTATAATCAAATCTTCATCAAGAGCTGTTCCTCCTGGATAAATATACAGAGTCTCATTTTTTGTTTCCTGAGTTTGAGATTCATCCATCAAAAATGTTCCCACCCAAGAATACCTGTCATAATTTTCATCACTTCCAATACTTGAAAATGCTGTGTATTTTCCTATGTCTGTTGAATCTATTAAAAGATGAGTTGCATTATGATTGTAAAGGAATTCAAGTGCTTTTGATTGGTTTTCTCCTGTTAGGACATGTCTCCCCATGAGGTAATTCCAATAGATGATTGCATTTCCTCCATCAGTAACTGTTGCTCTGTTTCCAATGCTTTGCACCCAATATCCATAATCCCACCAGTGTGCAAAAACTGTATCCTTTGGTGTTTCTTCTCTTACCCAATGCATTGCTTTTTGCCATTGCTGATTATAAGCATTTGGAACAAAATTGTATGCCTGAACTTTAACAATCCCATAATAATTATAAAAAGTGTAAATTCCTGCAATTAATAAAATAATCATTAAAGTTCCTAAAATTATTTTCCATGTTTCATCTTTTGTTTTTAAAAATCTGTCTGTTGTTTCTACAATTAAAAAACTTACAAAAATGGGTGCAATTGGTCCTAAAACCATTATTAGTCTTACTGCTCCTCGTGCTGTAAGAAGAGTGAATACAAAAATTGCAAATAAAAGAAGAGTGTCAAATCTGATTGTTTGAAAACTTTTGTTGTCTTCTTTATGATATTGTATGTAATAATAAATCAAGAATCCAAATAAAAGTATTGCTGAAAGATAATAAAATGCTTTGCTAATGAAATTTTCACCATTGAAAATACTGTCTCCTGAATATCTTGAAAAGATTATTCCTAATAGAAATAAAATATAAAAAAATGTTAGAATCCAGGCATCTTTGTTTTTTAATTTAAATAGCATTTTTTTAAATAAAACTACTGAACCTATAAAGAACATCCAGAACATCAGTGGAATTCCTTTTACAAAAGGTCCAAAATTAGAGCCCCATTCTTTGAAATTTGGTTGTCGATTTTCAGCAACAGTTATATTCCATCTTCCGATGACTGGTTTAAATAAAACCTTGTGGACTACTTTTATTTTTTCAATTAAAAAATCTGGACCAAAAAATACAAAACTTAACAAGGTTAAAATTATCAAAGCCAGAATAAGAGATACGAGGGGTTTCGGTAGGTTGACTTTTTTTAGTTTTTTTGAAATAGGAGTTTTCCAAATGATGTAATCAAAAATTAATATCACAAATAAAAGACTTGCTAAACCTGTTGAGATTGATGTCAGGGATTCTATTAATGAATATCTTGGTGAAAAAACAATTAAAATAAAAAGAGAGGATATTGTCCAAGAGAAAAAAGAGAACGATTCTTTTTTATTTATCTTTCCCAAAATGAATGCTATCATATTTGCTCCTGTTATTGGAATAATGCTATAAATAACTCCTCCCCAGATTAAACCCATTATTCCTGTTGAAATTCCTGATAGGATTCCGAAAATTATTGCATTTTTTATTTTTGCAGATTTCCAGGATTTTAAAAAAAAGTAGAAACTTAAGAATAGAAAAAAGAAGGCTGCGGATTCTTTTTCAGGGATTCCTGCTATTGTTCTTGAAACAAAAATTGGAATTACTATCATAAAAAAAGTTGATATAAATGCTATAATGTTTGCTTTTGTTTTGCTTTTTTTGGATTTTCTATTGAATGCTTCTTTTACAAATAAGAAAAAACTTATTATGGTAAGTCCAAACATTATAACTGGAAAAAGGGCTGCTGCAAATATTATCTCACTTGGGTGAAAAAGATTTATCAGACTGTGGGTCCATACCATCATATATGGAAGAATCATTGTCTCCTTGAAGGTATTGAATCCTACTGGAACATTTCTCATCATATCAATTTTTGGCAGTTTTCCCTGTTCTGAAATTGTTTTTGCATTTCTTAAAAACAACCAAGGATCTAAATCAGGACCTAATGTCCAGGTGTTTGTTGTGATATCCCATAATCCTGGATTTCCTCCATGGTCTGTCATTGGAAGTGCTCTAATATAAATTCCAAAAATAACTGCTATTATTAAAATTCCAAAAACCCAGAGATTTTTTTCTTTTACTAATTTTATCAATTTTTCTTTTCTTTGTTTAAAGACATCTTCATCAGATTTTGAAGGGTTTTGGGAAAGATTGTCTGCTATTGAAGGGATTTCTTTTTTGAGAAAATTTTTTTCCTGAATATTCTCTTTTATAGATTCTTCTCCCCTTGTTTCCATTTGAATAGTTATAATAAAGACTTTTTAAAGTTAGTTGTTGAGTTGTTTAATTTCTTAATGATAAAATATATCACCATAAAATTTATAAGAAATTTTTAAGCTTTAATCAAATGAAAAATTTGTTAAAAAGAGAAGTAAGTAAACAGTTTTTTAGATTTGCACTTATTGGGCTGGAAAGTACTGTTTTGAATTATCTTGTTTTTCTTGTTCTTTTTCATTATGTTGGTGTTTTTTATGTTCTGGCTTCTGCACTTGGTTTTATTTCGGGAACATTACTTGGATTTATATTTAATAAATTATATACTTTTGAATCAAGAGCAAATTCACTGGTTAAACTTCCTTTTTATTTCATGGTTTATACTTTTTCACTTATCTTTACTATTGTTTTTATTAGTTTTTTAGTAGAAATTTTGAGAATAAATCCTCTTGTTTCGAATTTAATTGTAATGTTTATAACTACTTTGATTAATTTTTTTGGAACTAAAATACTTGTGTTTAAAAATAAAAAATGGTAGGGAATTTTTTAAAATTGCTTGGACAATTGAATTATTTTAGATATCGGTTCAAATATTTGATTAATTATATTGTTATTGGATTTTTTTCTATTCTTCTTGAATTGATTATTGTGAAGATTTTGATTTCTTATAGTGTGCCTTTGATTTTTTCAATGGTGCCTGGTTTTTTGTGTGGAATGTTGTTTGCATTTTTTTTAAATGCTAAATTGAATTTTAAGGTTCCTCGTTCTAAAAATGTAAGGACGTTTTTATTCTTCTTTTTTATTTCAATTGGTGCTTTTGTTTTGAATATTTTGGTGATGAAACTTGTTGATTTGCAGACTTCTGTTAGTTACAATAGTTTGAGATTTTTTAGTGCTGGGTTGATTTTTCTGATAAGTTATTCACTTCATCGAAGATATACTTTTGATTTTGTAAAAAAGGTGGGTGTTGCAGTTTATTTGTCAAAAAAAGAAAATGTAAGAGAAATTTATTCAAAAATAAAATATTATGCTGATTTTATACATATTGATTTAGTTGATGAGAGTTACGGAGGTTCTGCTGAGGTTGAACTTTCTTTGATGAATGAAATTAATAAGACATGGTTTCTTAAAAAAATGATTCATATTATGTCTAAAAAACCTTCAAAATGGATAAATAAATTGTATAAGGATGTTGATGTAGTTATTATTCATAATGATATTGATGAATCGATTTTTGAGGTTATTCGTTTGTGTAGGAGATATTTTAAAAAGGTTGGAATTTCTATTAGGGTTGATGATTCGATTGGTTCTGTTTTGAAATATCTTCCTTATGTTGATTATGTTCAGGTTATGGGGATAAGTGAATTAGGAAAATCCGGACAGGGGCTTGATTTGAGGGCATTGGAAAAAGTTAATAAATTAAATCAGATTATGAAAAAATATAATTTTGAGATTATTTTTGATGGAGGTGTTAAACGAACTAATATTAATAAAATAAATGCTAAATATATTGTTTCAGGTTCTGGATTGCTTGGTTCTGAAAATCCTGTTGAATCTTTTATGGAATTGAAAACAAGTTCAAGATATCATCAGGTTGAGGATGATTTGGAGAAGGATGTTTTGGAAAAGGTTAAATTTATTGTGGAGAATTTAGAATTTATTGAATCTGGAAGTGTGATGAATTTTAAAATTGAAGAAAATTCGGATTTGAAAAATATTCAAATAATTATTATTCTTGATAAAATTATAAAAAAGAAAATTATTGAAGTTGAAAAGAAATTTGAAGATTTGAAAAGAGATATTGAATCGAAATATGGGATTTTTGCAGAAAAATTATTTAATCTTAATGTTTTTGATAAAGATTCTTATGAAAAAAAATGTAATGAAAATCCGTTTGTTTGTTTTGAATGGCAATTAAAAGGGTATTTTTTTAAAAAGTCATTGAAAGAGATTTTTTTAGTTAAAATTGAGATGCTTGATTTCCTGAGGTTAAGAGAAAATTTTGAAAAAAGAATTGATGAAGATTATATTGAGAATCTTGTCAAATTTTTCATTACCAATTGTCTAAGGATTTATTATAGGAGTAGCAAGGATTGGGGAGATAGGGAGATGTTTCAGAGATATTTTTATATCTTTCCTAAGAATAAAAGATTTTACAATTGGTTTTTTAAAAGGTTGAATAAATTTGATATGAATCAGATTAGGAAATACTTGAAATTATTTTTGAGAGATTTTGAGGAGCAAGTTAGAAAAATGGATAAAAGGATTGTTTTTTAACATAATGTTTAAATGACTATGTTAAAAGAGGGGGAATTATTTGGGTTTTTCAGTATTTCAGGAAAACAATAGATTTTTATATATTCTTTTCATCTATTATTAATGAAAAAAGAAGTGATAGTTTTGTTTTTGTTAGGAGTATTATTAGTATCTCCTTTAGTTTTTGCTCAAGAACAATCCCAAACTTACTCTGGATTTAACAGATTTGTAGATAACATAAAACTCTTTTTTTCTTCTGGAGAT
>CAYUZV010000010.1:0-32625 GCA_964448605.1 Candidatus Woesearchaeota archaeon | reverse complement strand
CTCTGGATTTAACAGATTTGTAGATAACATAAAACTCTTTTTTTCTTCTGGAGATGGGAAAGTTATATTAGCTTTAGAAATAAGAGAAAAAGAATTGAATTCTGCAATAAATAATGCCAGAATAGGAAATGATGAAGAGACAATTAAAAATCTTGAGTCTGCAATAACTAAACTAAAAATTGTTCAGGAAAAAGTGTCACCAGATACAGCAGATAAAGTTAAGAATAACATAGAAAAAATTGAAAAAGAAAATATAGAGATTGATTTAGATTATTTTGAAAAATATTTAACAGAAGAAGAAAAGACCAAACTTTCTGCTGATTTATCAAAAAAGATTTTTGACTATTGTAATGAATTGGCTATGCAGGATTATGATTTAATGTTAAAAGATGAAAAATGTATTAGTTATTCTTGGATGGAAAAGAAAGTAGAGCAAAATCTAAATCAAGAACAGGAAAAATCTCAGAATGAAATTCAAAACCAAATTAAGATTTGTATGAATAATCCAAGGGAATGCAGATGTGATGAAATTTCCTTATCAAGTGAAAGAAAAAAATGTGAAGAATATAAATCATTGGCAATAAGGTGTGAATTTCAGGATGATGGCTCTGCATGCAAGGAAATAAGTATGTTTAAAGATGTCCAATCTGATAAAAGGGAAAATTATGAAAAAGAAATCTTGGAGAAATATATGCCAGGTGAGTGCTTAGAGGCAGGAGTGAAAAACGGGGAAGAATGCAAGAGATTGATTATTGCTTTAAATAAACCAGAATCAGAATGTATTGAAAATGGGCAGGTTTTAAGTGGGGAAGAGTGTGAGAAAAAACTTGTCAGGGAAGATAAGGTTCCTGAAGATTGCATTAAAAATGGAGAGATTGTTTCTCCTGAAGAGTGTAAAGAGATTATGAAAAAAAAATCACAAACTTCTGGCGATGAAATTAAAGTGAATTTGCAAGAGTGTATCAAAGCAGGTTATAACACCAAAAAAGAGTGTGAGATATTTACTTTAAAACAAAATCTTCCAAAAGAATGTGTTGATGCAGGTGCTTTAACTCCAGAAGCGTGTGAAAACCTTAAACTCCCTGAAAAATGTCAGGGGCAAGCATTTTCAAATGAAGAATGTGAAACAGTTTTTATAAAAGAAAAAATGCCTCTTGCATGTCAAGAGTCTGGAACTTATAATTTCTTTAAATGTGCTAAACTTTTGTATGCAGAAGTTTCTGATATAAGTATTGAAGGAGAGACAGAATATCTTGAGAAAAAAGGAATTAAATCCGAAGAAATCCCTAAGGTGTGTCTTGCTGAAGATGGTGTTAATTTTGTAAGGAGTATGGAATGCGATGAAGCATTAATAAAAAAATTTGGAATTATGTTGCCTCCTCCTGTTGAAACATCATCTATTCCTTCAGAATGTATGAGGGATGGAACTCCTGTTTCTCCTGAAGAATGTGAAGAAATTTTAGGAAATGGAATCATACAAAATGATTTGCAAGATGCTATTCCAGAAATATGCAAGGAAACAAATGTTGAAACTCCTGAAGAATGTGGGAAGCTCTTAGAAGAACAAAGAATAGAAGAAGGGATTGGAATAAATATGCCTGAAGAATGCATTGGGTTGGAGATTGAAGAATGCAAAGAGGTTATGGAAGAAAAAAACATCAAAGTTGAAAAAATTGAAAGGGTACAGAAAGTAGAAAAAGTTGAGAAGGTTGAAAAAGTTCAAAGAATGTGCAAGGAAGGAGAAGAATGTGAGGAAGAACCTACGGAATATGAAGAAGTGATTATTCCCAAGGAATGTATTGAGTTAGGAATTTCTGATTATGAAACTTGTAAAATTTCAATGTCAAAAATTAATGAAGAAAGAATTAAACAAGGAGATAAAGTAGTAGTAGATGATGAGGGGAATACTGATGTTATTACAAATGACCAAGTTAATCAGATTGTAAATGATGCTGTTAAAAAGTCAGATGAAATAAAACCAGATATTGCAAAAGCGAATGAAATAAAACAAGAAGTTGATGTTATAGAAGATAACATTAAAAAAATAGATAATGTTGCTAAACCTCAAATGGATAAAGATAATGATGATGTAACTCCTGGTCCAAATATTGTTGATGATGATGTGGCTCCCGGACCAGATGGAATTAGGGAGGTTATAGATCCTGAGCCAAGAGATGATGGTCCTCCTTCTGATTCTATAGATAATGGTGGTGACGGAGATTCATCAGGCGAAGATTCAGGAAATGGTGGTGGGATAACTGGAGAAGTTATAAAAGATTCTAATTCAAATAATTTAATTAAAAGAATATTTAATTGGTTTTAATGGAAATAATTTTCCTAAAGAGTTTATTAATCCTGGAAAATACAAGTTCCTGTAAAAAGGGGAACAATAATTTTAGAGAAAACTTAAATTTTAAGTTATGGAAATCCTTAAAACATTATTCTGTTTTTAACATAATGTTTAAATAATTGTTGTAAATTATATTTGATGATAAATTTGATACCTATGGCTGGACTTGGAAAGAGGTTTTCTGAAGCAGGTTATAAATTGCCTAAACCTTTGATTAATGTTTCAGGTGTTCCTATGATTGTGAAGGTTATTCGGGATTTGCCTCCTGCTCGGAAGTGGATTTTTGTTATTCGCAGAGAACATTTAGATTATGGGGTTGATGTTATTATTAAAAAAGAGATTCCTGATGCTATTTTTTTAGTTGATGAGAATCCTATTGGGCAGGCGAGTTCTTGTTTAGTTGCAAGAGATTATTTAGAAACTGATGAGGAATTATTTATTGCATCTTGTGATAATGGTTTTTTATATGATTCTATGAAATTTGAGAATCTAAAAAATAGAGAAGATGTGGATTTTATTGCATGGACTTTCACCCAAAGGAAAACTCTTGAAAGAAATCCTTGTTCATGGGGATGGTATAATGTTGGAGAGGGTGGTGAGATTGAAGATATTTCTGTTAAGGTTCCTATTTCTGATAATCCTTTTTATGACCATGCAGTTGTTGCAAGTTTTTATTTTAAAAGGGCAAGGGATTTTGTGAAGTCTGTTGAAATGATGATTGAACAGGATTATAAGGTTAATAATGAGTTTTATGTTGATGCTGTTCCAAAATTTTTGAAACAAATGGGAAAGAAATGTGTTATTTTTGATGTTGATTTGTATGTGGGTTGGGGAAAACCAGATGATTTGCATGATTATGAAAGAGTTGAGTTTGTTGTTAAGAATAATTTGGTTTTAGGAGATTTAGAAGAAAAAAATTTATTGGAATTGTGGAAAAAATATTTTGAAAAATGAAATTGAGCATAGTGGTTCCCTGTTATAATGAGTCAGAAAATATTCCTCTGGTTTTAGAAGAGTTTTCTAAAATTATTAAGAGAGAGGATATAGAATTGATTTTAGTAGATAATAATTCATCTGATGATACGAAGAGGGTATTGAATAATCTCTTAGATGATTATTTTTTTGCAAGAAGTGTTTTTCAAGAGATTCCTGGTTATGGTGCTACTATTCAAAAAGGAATTGAAGTTTCAGGAGGTGAATTTGTTTGTTGGACTCATGCTGATTTGCAGACTCCTCCAGAGGACACTCTTAAGGCATTAGAAATGATTGAGAAATCTGAAAATCCTAAGAAAAATTTTTTAAAGGGCAGGAGATATGGGAGACCTTTTTTTGATAATTTTTTTACTCTTGGAATGAGTATTTTTGAAAGTTTGATTCTTGGTAAAATTTTATATGATATTAATGCTCAGCCGAATTTATTTCACAGGAGTTTTTTGGGATTAATGAAAAATCCTCCTCTGGATTTTTCATTTGATTTGTATGCTTATTATCTTGCTAAAAAGAATGGATTTAAAATAGTTAGGTTTCCTGTTGAATTTCCAGAAAGGATTCATGGTTTTAGTAAATGGAATTTTTCATTTGAGAGTAAGATGAAGTTTATTAAAAGAACAATTGATTATAGTTTTAAATTAAAAAGAAATATGAATAATTAATCTTTTAATAAATTCTCAACTTCATCTAAAAGTTCTATTGCATCTTTTTCTTTTTCAATGCAATTCATTCCACAAAAATTACATTCTGTTGGATTTTCTGCATTGAATATTCGATTGCAATTTTTGCATTTAAAGGTTTCCATTTTAAAACAAAACAGGAGTGATAAATACCTCAATTAAGGCAGCTATGAAGAGGATTATTACTGAAATTATAACCATGTTTAGAGAGTCTTGGAGAATTGTCCAGAATCTTTCTGAATGAATATCGTGATTGATTACTGCTACACTTATTATTCCTCCTGCTAATGCTCCTGAAAAATATGCTGCTATTTCCGGAATTCCATGAATCATGTATCTTGCAAGAGCTAATGGGAAATTTAAAATATTTGAATTTGAGAAGATTCCAATTGCTGCACTTATTACACTTGCATTCCATGCTAAAATGAATATTGCTCCTGCTCCAAAAATCAATGAAAAAACTAATGTAAATATAAGAACATAAATATTATTTGCAAATATGTTTACGATTTTTTCTTTTGCTGTTAAGAATGCAGTTGTTTTAGTTATATGTTGGACTCCATATTCTGAAACACATTCATCAAAATGTGCTGGTTTGTTAATCATACAGTATGTTTCAATCTGAACTCTGAAACTCTGATTTCCATCTTCAAAAACAATATACCAAAATGAAAAAGCGACTATAAATCCAAAAAATAGGAACATGAGATAGATTAGTGCTTTGTTGTGTTCTTTTATAAGATTTGTGAATCCGGTTATTTGTATGTCTTTTTCTTCTTCTCTTTTTAGTGCAAAATAAAGAAAAGGAATTGAGAACATTACACAGAAAGTTACAACTAAAATTCCAGAGTATTTTGAAAGGACAGGGTCTCCTGAAAAAATCCATTTTACAAGTAAAAGTGAAACTGTAGCATAAAAACCTCCTATGAAAAACATTTCCCAAGGTCTTTTTTCAGCTTTTGCAGGGTTTGTAAGCATCTCAAACATTTTTACACCTCTGTTCTAATTTTTTGAACTAATGTTCTAATTTTTTGAACTAATTCTTCTGCTTTTTCTATAATTTTTTCAGCTTCTTCTTTTGTTATATTTTCAATATCGCGATATAAAAAATCATTTCTTTTTTTTCTTATGTTATCAAGATAACTTACAAGGTTTTCATCTATTTTTAGTGCTCTCAAAAATTCAAAAGTATTTTTATGATGCTCTTTTCCTATTGCTCTATATCCTAAAAAATTCATTAATTTATTGTTGATTTTTAGAATAGATTCGTATGCAATGGTCATTGCCCAATTGAAATTATCTGTTTCAATTATTTTTTTTGCTAATTCTATGTCTTTTTCAAATGAATCTGTTGAAAAATCTCTTTTTTCAACTTTTTCAATTTTTTTTTCATTTAATAATTTTTCGAAGTTCATTTTCATCTCCTTTTATCATCAATATTCCTTTTTTAAGGATATCTTTAATAAAACTTGAATTTTTTTCTTTTTTAAAATTATTAAGAGTCCAAACAACAGGTTTTATGTCTCTTTTAATTTTATCTTCAACAGGTCTAATTTTTTTGTAAATATTATAAGAATCTATATCTCCTATAATCATTAGGTCTACATCGCTTTCAGAGGATGGTTCTCCTCTTGCAAAACTTCCGAATAAAAATGCAAATTTTATCTTTTTATTTTTTAAAGTTTCTTTTAAAGGATAAATTATAGAATCTGTTTTAATAAAAATATTTTTTAAATCTTGAAGAAATGGGCATTTTTTGTTAATAGTTGTTTTATTTTTTTTAGTTTCAAGAATATTTATGGATTTTAAATTATCAATTTCTCTTTTAACTGCACTTGGAGATATTTTTAGTTTTCTTGCAATTTCTCTCAGGTGAGTTTCATTTTCTTCAAATAAAAAGAAATTTAATATCTTCACTCTGTTTTTTGATGTGAATAATTTTTCTAACATTTTTACACCTTTTTCAATAATTATAGGATTAAACAGCTTTTAAATATTTAGTCAGGAGTTTTTTAAGTCTGTCCTCTAAAATGTAAAAAGATAGATTTAAAAACAGAATATTTTTATCCCTATATGGTTGAAATTTTGCTAAGATTTTTATAGTTTGATTTCTAGTTATTGATATGGATAGTAAAAAGAGATTTGAAAAAATTTGCAGGGATATTAAGTCAATTAAGATTCAGGGTGCTCGGAATGTTGCTAAGGCAGGTTTAAAGGCATATAAATTAATTCCTCAGACAAGTTCTAAAAAGAAGTTGTTGGGTTTGAGACCGACTGAACCAATGCTTGAGAATGTTCTTGATATGGCTGATGAATTTAGTGAACAGGATATTTTAAGTCATTTTGAAGATGTGCAGGGAAAAATAAATGAGGTGGTTTTTAAGATTATTAAAAAAGGAGATGTTATTTTTACTCATTGTCATTCTACGAATGTGGTTTCTGCATTGATTTATGCTAAGGAAAAGGATAAGAAATTTGAGATTTATAATACAGAGACTCGTCCCCTTTATCAAGGAAGGAAAACTGCCCGGGAATTGGGAAAAGCAGGAATTAAAGTTACTCATTTTGTTGATTCAGGTTTTGGAGTTGCTTTTTCCAAGGAACTTGAAACTAAAAAAGTAAATAAGGTTTTTTTAGGTGCAGATGCTTTATTAAAAAATGGAATAATTAATAAGATTGGTTCTGAGGGTATTGCTCGTATCGCAAGGCTTGAAAATATTTCTGTTTATATTATTGCAGATTCATGGAAATTTACAAAAAAGAAAGTTAAGATTGAAGAGAGAGAATTGAATGAAATCTGGAATAAAGCACCTAAAAATGTTAAGATTAAAAATCCTGCATTTGAATTTGTTCCTCGCAGATATATTGATAAAGTTGTCAGTGAGTTTGGTTGTCTTGATTATAGTGAGTTTTTGGAGAAGGTTAGGTAGTTAATTTTTCTTTTATTACAATTGGAAGTAAATATAAAATATGGTTAATTGCTCCGAGAGTTCCGGATTTTGTATTTTGTCTGTGAGATGATTGAGTGTTTGTTACTTTTATATTATTTCTTAATATTCTTAGAAAATCATCTTCTGAAGAGAGAGTTGGTTGTTGAATTTCGGTCCAAGATTTTGCAAATTCATAAAAAGAATGTCCATCTGTTGAAGATATTGAACCTAAATTTGGAAAATATTTTTTTGCTCTTTGATAGAATTTCAAGGATTTTTGATTTGCCTTGTGTTTAAAGGGTGTTAAAGGTATTCCAAAAGATGCTTCTCCATTAAATATTTCAAGAGCATCTAATTGCGAAAGTATGCTTTCTTTAGGAGAGGTTGTTTGTCTTTCTACTTCTTGTAGTTTTTCCTCTAAGTAATCACCTGTTCCTTCATAGTAATGAGAGTGGGTTGGGATGATGGTTACATGAGGATGATAATCTCTTGCTTGTTTTATTGTGTCTTCTAATGTTCTTTCAGGTGTTAAGTTTTCTCTGGGATTTAAACCTAAAACCAATAAATGTCCTTGTTTTGTTGGAACTTCAAAAGAATGCACACAAACATTATCTCCTACAACTACTGCCCTTTTATTTTTGCCAATATATCTCCTTTCATAACCTTTTAATCCAATAAATTGCGAATAATTTTCATTGCAAAAATCAGTTATTGAAAAAACAAATTCATTTCCCATTCTATGAATTCCTAAATCAAATATTCTATTGAATGAATTTTCAGGAAATTTGTTTCCTTGTATCAGATGTTCATGTAATGATGCTCTAACCATTTAAGATTATAAAAAAATGGTTTATAAAGATTTAGATATTCTATTAATTTATTTTTCTCTAAAAAATTGTTCTTAAAATGTTCTCTATAAAAACTCACTTAATTTGTGGTTTATTACAATATAAGTTGCCCATATTGTTAGTAGGAAGGCATCTAAGATTGCTGGAAAATTTTCTGATAATTTAGGTGGGAGATATTGAATAAGATTTAATCCTCCTCCAATTGTTGTTAAGGGATAGAATGGCATTATTGTTCCCCAGACTATGAAATCCAGAATTAAGTGGATAAATGTTGAAAACGTTATTATAAAAAAAATGTTTCTTAATTTTAGATGTTTTTTTGCTAAAAATGATGGATTATAATTGTAGAAAATAAATCCTAAAATAAGGAAAATTAAGAGTATGTAGAGATTGTGGAAAAATAATCTGTGGTCAATAGGAATTTTGTAAAATAGTGTGAAGATATAGTCAATGTCTGGAAGGAGCCCTGCTAATCCTCCAATTAAGATGTAGTAAATTGGAAATAATTTTTTGTCTTTTATGAAGAAGTCTCTAAAAAGTTCTAAAAGAATTACAGGTATTAAAAAATGAGTTACTGCATATGGCATTTGACACCTCTTTGATTAAAAGAATTGAGAGATTATAAATCTTTATTTTCCTGGAGAAAAATGAGCTCCTTTGATTTTATCTTCTGTTTCTCTGTAAGCAAAAAGATGAAATCCCTTGTTTTCTAAATCTCTAGCAACGATATAAAATGCTGCTGCTTTTGTTATTGTTGATGGAAATGATGTTCCATCAATTTCAGATAATAGCCCTAATTGTTCTTTTAATTCGTCTCCTTTGAAGTCATATGCTATTGGATATTCTTCATAAGGGACTCCTAATCTTTGTAAGATTTCATTTATTTTTATTGTCATTTTGTTGCTGTTTCTCAATTTCCTGAACTAATCTTTCCATTTCTGATTGCAATGATTCTAATCTATCAACTACTTGTTTTCTTGTGTCTCTTAATTTTGAGAGTTGATTGTCAATTATTTCTTTTGTTTGTTCTATTGATTTTTTTACATAATTTCCTTTTCCTACTTCTACAATCAGGTTTTTGTCTGTAATTTCAACTGGAAGATAGATTTTTTTTCCTATGTTTATTAGGAGTTCTTTCTCGTTTGTGTTTTTTATTTCTTCAAGACTTTCGTTTAGTTCTTCAAGTCCATTTGTGTTTTCTTCTATTAGCTGAAGCTGTTCATTGAGTTGATTTGCTTCTTGTTCAATTAATTGTATTTGTATTATTTGTTGTTGGTCCATATTTGCTCCAAAATATATATGTTTTTAAAGATTTGCTTTTTTGAATTTTATGATAAATTGGTTTGAAAAAAATTGGCGGGTATCTTGGATGATTGTTTTATTGATAGGCGGAATTATATTTTATATGTCTTCGCTGCAGTTTGATCCTGCTCCTTTTATTGGTTTTTCGTTTAAATCAATTGTTTATCATTTTTTTGTTTTTTTATTTTTTGCTTTATTTTTATTGATTGCTCTTTTAAGAGGTTGTAGGAATTTGAATTTGTTTATTTTAGGTGTTTTAATTGCTGTTTTTTATGGAATTTCAGATGAAATTCATCAGTTTTTTGTTCCTGGAAGAGCTTGTTGTTTTGAGGATATAATGATTAATTCTGCCGGGATTTTGTTTGCAAGTTTGGTTTATGGAATGAGATGTTTTAGGAATGATGAGCAGAGGATTGTTTTTTGAAAATTATCAAAATTATGATGATTATAATGATAATTATTAGAAGATAAATTAGAAAGTTTGTTTGAGGATTTGGGAAGAAAAATAAGAGCGTTATTGTTATTAAAAGAACTATTGGAAGGGTGTTGAAGGGTTTCATTTTATTGCAATCCAAAAATTTTTCTGATTGTTATGCTGAAAAGTAGTGAGAATCCAATATACCACCAAATCCAAGTTGAAGCAATTGCTGTTTCTGCAAATGTGCTTCTTAACCATGCAAAAAGAATAAGCATTGGGATAATTGTGATAATCATTGGTTTTAAGGAGAGTTTCATTTGTTCTGGAAAATCTTCCAGCATTTTTTGATTAAGTTCCATCATTTTTTGAGGGTCATTTTTTACCTCTTTCATTTCTTTTTTTAATTCTTTTTGTCTATCACGAATCTCTTTCATTTTTTCCTTATCAACCATAAAATAATTGACAATTGTTATTACTAATGTGACTAAGAATGCGAAGGTGATTATTGCTAATCTTGGATATGATTGTATTAAATCTATTAAAGTCATTTTATATTAATGAAAAAAGGTTTTTAAATTAAACTCTTTGTTTTATTAAACTCCCATCATCTTTTTTAGTGCTGGATTCATGTCCATTGCATGTTGTTGTGCGATGTTCTGATAGAATTGGAATACAATCATTATTCCTAAAAGAAGTGATGTTCCTCCAACTAAAGCACCTAAGACATTTGCTGAAGATGCGAGAAGTCCGATTGCCATTCCACCCATTACTGTTAAAGGCATAACATATCTTGCAAGAATTGATTCTAAAATTCTTTTATCTCTTCTAAATCCTGGAATTTGTAAACCTGATTTTAAGATGTTGTCTGCTTGTGCTGATGCATCCATTCCAGATGTTTTTACCCAAAAAACTGAAAACAGGGCTGCGAAGAACATGTAAAATACTATGTGCCCGAGTGTTTGTCCTAATAGTTTTAATTCCCAGCTTCCTCTGATTATTGTTCCTACTAAATCTGTTGAACTTACCCAGTATAGTAATCCGCATCCGTTTTCGTTACAGACTGCTCTTCCTTCTACAAAGTTTCCGAGAATTGTTGGATGTCCTAACCAATTTTGGAGAAGTCCTCCGAAAAGTGTGAAGTTTGCGATTAGTGCTGCTGTTAAGATAACTGGAATAACTGATGCATAAAAAAAGTTTAGAGGCCATCTCATGCTGTAACCTTTTAATCTGTCATAACTTAGAGGTATTTCAATTTTAAGTGATTGTGCCCAGACAACAATTAAGAATAAAACTATTGTTGAGATTATTCCTGCAAGTGAAAGCATTATTGCTTGTTGTGCTCCTGGAACTCCTGAATTTATTAAGTTATATACTAAAGATATAACTGCTCCTGAGGGCTGGAAGTTTCCTTCTGTTCCTAAGAATCCGAAAGAAGCTGTTATTAATCTCCAACCAACTCCTGCTGCTATAAATAAGCTAACTCCTGAACCAAATCCCCATTTATGACAGACTTCGTCCATGAATAAAATTGCTAATCCTCCTAAAATTAATTGTAGAATTACAATGTATTGGAAGCCAGGTGCTGCTCTAATTCCTCCCATCATTACATAGATAATTGCTTCAAATATTATGAAAAAAAAGACAAGTAACTTTTGCAGTCCCTGAAAAAATCTTTTTCCTTCAGGTGTTGAAGTGTCAATTTCAAGAATTTGTGCACCTACTAATAATTGCAAGATAATAGAAGCCATGACGATTGGGCCAATACCTAAGGAGATTATTGAACCAAAACTTGTTCCCATAATTACTGCTAAAAATTCAAATTGTTCTAAGAACCCGGGGTCTGCTCCATAAAGAGCAATATTAGACATAATAAAAAATGCTGCTAAAATTATAATTGTCCATTTTAATTTAGTATTAAAATCTAGTTTTTTTTCTAAGGGTGCTTTTACTTCAGGCAGAATTTTTAAGATATCTGTGAATACCATTTTATTTGATTCCTATAGAATCTGTGCCAAATCCTATTGTAACCTTTCCTATAGCACATATTCTACCTCCTTCTCTTTCAATTTTTTTTGCTTTTAAATAATAAAGTTGAGCTTTTGTTGTCAAATCTCTTACAGATATTCCTTCTCTTTCTGCTTCGATTTCTAATGCTTCTTCTAATTGAAAAGATGTCCCATAAGAAGATGAAGATTCTTTATTTGTTATGGTTTCTTTTTTAGGTCCTGGAACTGCAATGACATAATCTAAATTTTTCATTTTATTCTTCTTTTGGTGGATTTTCAATAATATCTATTTCTCCACCTGCTTTTTTAATTTTTTCAATTGCTGATTGGCTTGCTTGTTTTACTTTTATTTTAAGAGGGTTGGTTATTTCTCCTTTTGCTAAAAGTTTATAATCTGAAAAATCCAAAATATCTCCTTTAAGATGTTTTTTAGATAAAGTGTTGTAATCTTTTTGGATTTTTTCTAAGTTGATTACCTTGTTTATTCTTTTTTTAGTGCTTTTGCTTGTTATTCCTTGTTTACCAAAATATTTGTTTCCATATTTTTTTAAAATTAATGATTTTTTTTGGTCTCCCCTTTTACCTGTTCCTGCATTTCCATATCCCCCTTTATGTCCTGATTTTTTCCATTTTTTTCTTGCTCCATGTCCTTGGGTTGTGTTTCCCCTTTGCTTCTTTGATTTTTTAGTTGTTTTGAGTTTCATGTTTACCTTCTGCCTTGAAATTTTAATTTCATTGTTTTGAGTTTCATTCTACAACATCTTCTCAATTAATTTATTTATGTCTTTTTTATTATCTCCTAAAACTCCTTTTGGATATTGAAGTTTGCTGTGAATTCCCTTTCTTGGAGGATGAAGTCTGAAAAAAGGTTTTATATTTAGTTCTTGGAGCTTTTTTCCCTGAATTAAATCTTCTGCTATTTTTTCTGGTGAAATATCTTTTGATTTGTCTAATTTTTCTGCACGACTTTTTAAAAGTTTGATTAGAGTTGATTTTTCAATTTCTCCGTAAGATGTATTAAATTTTACTTTTTTTAACATTCCTATTAAGTTTTTATTTTTTGGATTGATTAAAGTGCAAGAATATTTTCTTTTTAATCTTAATCTTTCAAGAGTTTCTTTTATTTCTTTTTGGGTTTTTACTAGTCCTGAAATTCGAATTACTGCTATGAGGTTGTTTTTTTCCTGACTTTCATTTTGTTTTTTTTGTTCCATTGGTATATTTACCTCTATTGAATTTATTCTCTTTTTTAAATTGCCTTTTTTATGCTATTTCTATGCTATCTTCTGGAAACCCTTCCTTGATAAGGGCCTCTTTGACATTTCGTCTGTGGTCTCCTTGTAATTCTATGCTGTGGTCTCTTAAAGTTCCTCCACAAGCAAGCTTGTGTTTGAGGTCCTTTGCTAATTTTTTCAGGTCTACATCCTGAAAACCGGAAATCAATGTGATTATCTTTCCGAACTTTTTTTTATCTGTTGTTATCTGTATTCTCTGTTGGTTCCTTGCCATTTCTTCGCAAACACATGTTTGCAAAGGCAATCCACATTTTGGACATATATCCATTTGTTTATTTGTTCTCCTCAACATTATTTATTCTGTTGAAGGTGTTAAGTCTTGCAATTGTTCTTTTTATTTCTTTTATTTTCATTTTTCCACCCTTACTTAAATTGATTTTTTCCTTTATTAATTCTTCCTTTAATTGATTTGTTTTTTCTTGTATTTCTTTTTTAGACATTTTTGCTATGTCTTTTGATTTAAGAATTGCCATTTTCTTTTTCCTCCTTGTTATTTTCTTTTAAATCTTTTTCTATTTGTTCATCTGGAACTCCTTCTTCTAATTCCTCTTCTATTTTCATTGCAGTTCCGAGTTCTTCTTTGGTTTGTTTTAGGACTTCTTTTTGTTCAGATTCCTGATTCTCTTTGGAGATTATTTCATTCGATTGGTTTGACTCTTTTGTTGATGATTTATTTTGAGGTTCATCAGATGTTTCCTTAGGTGCTGTTTTTGTTTTTTTAGAGTTTACTTCGCCTGTTTCTTTTTCAGAAGGTTGATTTAATTTTATTCTTGTTTCTTCATTTATTTCTATTTTATCATAAATTCTTGCTTTTGGAGGCATAATTGCGACTTTTATTCCAATAATTCCTGTTTTTGTAAGTGCTGTTGAAAATGCTCTGTTTATTTCTTTTCTTGATTCTCCTGCTTTTTTTAAATAACCTTCTGCAAACCTCCATGATCTTGCTCTGTCACTTGGAAGTTTTCCTGTTAGCCTTATTTCACATCCTAATGCTCCTGCCCTCATTATTTCCTGGAGTTTTTTATAAGATATTACTTTAAATTTTAAATTTCCTAATCTTTCAAGTGCTAATGCAATATCATCTGCAACGAGTTGGGCATCAAAAAGGGGATTTTCAATAACTCCGATTTCAATGTGAGGATTTTCAAATTTGAATCTTTTTCTTAAAAAATTTGTAAGCTCTGAAATTTTTTCTCCTTTTTTACCAATTACTAAACCGGGACGATTTGTATGTACAGTTATCTTTTCCCCAACTGGTGTGTATTCAATATCCAAGTGACTTATTTTACCTTTTCCTAAATCACGTTTTATGAACTCTTCTATTCCAAATTCTTCTTTCTTGAGTTTAATGAATTTTCGTTCTTCCATTTTATCTAGCTGCCTCCATTTCAATAGGGGTTTGCCAATATCCTAATGATTGTAAAAATTCTTGTCTTTGTTTGAATTTTTCTGTATCCCGAGAGTCACCTGAATATAAAGATAAAAAATGAATGTCGTTACTATCTATTGAAGCTCTATTAAAATATATTTTTTTATCATTTTCAAAACAAACAGATTCTATAATGTCTAAAGGTCCTAAACTTTGAACTTCAGTTCCCCAGTCTATTCTTTGTCTTAAAAATTCATGGGATTCTTTTTCCATATATGCTCTTGAATCGGGAAACAATTTATAATTATCTTCACTCATTTTGAAGGGTCTTTGAACTCCGAAATAAACCATGGGAATCGTTCCACCATTTAGAGAATCATTTATTCCAACAAGTTTTCCAACCAAGGTTGATAATTCTTCTAAATTTTCTGGAATATAATAATGTATTTCTATCATTTCACATCTCCATTGTTTTGTCAAGGGCATTTATGCATGCTTTGACTAAATTTATTGTTGTTCTTATTTTTCCATTTGTAACACTATAAACATCTTTTATTCCTGCAATTTTTAGGACTTTTTTTAATTCATCTCCAATTACTAATCCTGTTCCCTGAGGTGCTGGCATTAGTTTGACTCTGCAACTTCCACATTTTCCTTCGACTATGAATGGAACGGTATGAGGTTCTCCACAGATGCAATCAAAACTTCCACATCCTCTTCTTATTTCTCTTAAATTTAATTTTGCTTTTCTTGTTGCTTTTGCTCTTGCTGGAAGTGTTTCTTTTGCTCTTCCATAGCCAAGTCCTATAAAACCCGCTTTGTTTCCTACTACTACCATTGATGAAAATGTAGGGGTATTTCCTTCTGCTGTTTTCTTTTGAGTTTGCCTCCAGATTCTTCTTTTTCCTCCCCCGAATTTTCCTTTTGCTTGTCCAATGTTTAATATTTCTGATTCTGTATTAATTAAAGTGCTAACTATTTCAGGTTCTAAAACTTTGTATTTTAATGCCTCTTTCATATCAGTTATTTTTTTTGATTTTACTAGTTTTCCAAGTTTTGTTTTTGGAATCCAATCTTCTAATTTTTGAATTTCTTCTTGTTTTGCTCGTTCCTCTCTTGATATCTGCGGACGTCTTTGTTCTGGTTTTTGAATAGATTTTTCTGCCATTATTCTTTTCCTCTGATATTATTTTTAATATTATCTATAAAATCAAATTGTTTTAATTTTTCTTCTGAAGGAATTATTTTTTCATCAAAATTTATTTTTATTCCTGCATCTGAAATTCCCTTGAGTGCTGCATAAACTCTTGATGCTTTTGTATTTGGAATTAATCCAGTGTCTAATATGACTTCTGGAATCTCTGATTTTTTTCCTAAAAGGTATCCTCCAAGATATGCTGCTGAAAGTGATTTTAGAGAACCTTTTTTTTCTTCAGGCCATCCTTGTTTTAATAATTCCTTTGTTGTTATTCCTGCAATTATTTTATCTTTTGCATTTTGACTTTGAATTATTTGCAGAATAATATATTTATTTGTTTTTCTAATAACTAATCTTGGTTTTTCTGATTTTAAAAGTTTTAATCTCTTATTGTAATTTGTCTTTGATTTTATTCTTCTTATTTTGTTTAGTTTTGTTTGTTTTTTCATTTTTTAGTTTTTCTGGATTTAGGTGGAGTTGGTTCAGTAAGATTTATTTCTTTTGATTTCAGATGTTCTTTTAGATTTGATTTGCTTTTAAAATCTCTCATTCTAATTTTTTTTCTTAATTCCCAATATAAATCTCTATTGATTATTTTTTTGTCTTTTAATCCCCTTATATATTTCCTTAGTTTTCTTGTTTGTTTAACATATTCTTGTTTTCTTTTGTTTACTTTCTTTTTTATTTTTCCAGGACCTCTTTTTGTTTTTCTTTTTTGTATTTTTTTTCTTCCTTTTACTTCTTTAATGCTGATTATTCCTTCTGTTTTCAAATCTCTTATGTCTTGTTTTGTTATTGCTTGTTTTATTTCACTTAGTGCTTCTGGTTTAAATGAAATTCTGTTTTTTCCAACTTTCATTACCTTTGATGCAAGTTCTTTTTTTCTATTTAGTTTCATTTTTTAGTTTCCTCCTTTGGTTCTTGTTTAGTTTTATCTTCCTTTGGTTTTTCTTCTGAAGATTTTTCTTTCTTTTTATCTTCTGTTTTTTCTTTTGACTTTTTATCTCTTGCTTGTTTCTTTTCTTTTATTTTTTTCTTTTTTTCTTTTTTCTGGATTGTTTTTTCTTCTAATTTTTTTAGGAATTTTTCGAGATTTAAATTTGCTAATTTAATATTTTCTTTTTTTGCTTGTTCTGCTATTTGTTTTTTCTTTTTATTTCCGATTTTTCCTACTATTCCGATATTTTCTGGTTTTATTTTTTTAAGGTCTTCTAAATTCATTATGATTATTGGCTTTTTTTCTTTGATTAAATTTCTTTGATTTTTTTGAGTTCTGAATCCTATTTTTACTTTTCTTAATCTTCCTGCCTTATTTAATCTTATTTTGTTGTCTCTGCCTTTTGCTTTTCTGTAAATTTGTTTGTTTTTTCTTCTTACTCCAAGTTTTGAGTATTTATGTGCAGATGTTCTTAGGAATTTTGGTTTGTTCATTCTAAATAAATCCTCCCAGGTTTTTGTATTATGTAAATTCCATCCTGATAGATTCTTCTGTCTTTTTTTCTTGGTTTGATTGCTTTTTCTATTTTTGTTGCAGATGTTCCTGCTTTTTCAATGTCATGACTTGTTATTGTTATGTCTTCATTTTCTACTTTTACATCAACATCAGAGTTCAACTGGATTATTCTATCTTTTTTCTCACCTAAAAAGTTTTTGATGATTAATGAATTGTTTGTCTTGTCATAAGTTACGTTCATTGGGAAGTGAACATTTGCTATTTTTAATTTAAAGATGAATGCTTGTTCTAATCCTTTTGTCATGTTTTTTATATGTGCTTTAAATGTTCCGAAAAGTTTTCTTTCTATTTTTCGATTTCTTATTGTGTTTATTAAGATTTTATTGTTTTCTATTTTTAGTTTAATTAAAGGGTTTATTTCTCTTTTCACTTCTTTGTTTTCTTTTTTTATTGTTAAGATATTGTCTTCTAAGTTTGCTTGTATTCCTTCTGGAATTTCTATTTCTTCATATAGTTTTTTTTCTTGTTTTGTTTTTGTCGGCATTTTAATAAATATATGCAACAATGCATCCTCCTAAATTTTTTTCTTCAGCTTCTTCGTGTTTCATTAACCCTTTGTTTGTTGAGACAATTACAAATCCGAAATTTTTAGCTGGAAGGAATCTTCGGACATAGTGGTTAATTTTGTCTACTCTTACTGTATATCGGGGTTTTACTGCTTTAATTCTGTTTAGAGTGTTTATTTTTACCTTTAATTTATTTCCTTCTATCTCGTATTCTAAGTATCCTGTTTGTTTTGCTATTTCAAGTATATTTCTCAATAGTTTTGAATGCTTGTTTAGAGTTATCTCTGTTTTTTTTGCTTTTTTAGCATTCATTATTTGATTCAATCCATCTGAAACTGTATCTTGTGACATTTTATCTCCTATGAATATTTTTTAAAGCCCAAATCTTCTGCAATTTCCCTGAAGCAGTGTCTGCAAAGGTTTAAGCCATATGAATTTATAATTGCACCAAATCTTCCACATCTTTCGCATTTCTTTCTTGCAATTCCTGTTGTTCTTATTTTTGGTTTATTATGTTTAATGTATTTGTCTCTGACCGCGAGTTTTTTTCTAAACTGCTTTAACATTTTTCTCCAATCAGATGCTGTCATTTTGTTGTGCCTCCCATAAATCTGAATTAATTAGTAATTGTTTAGCCCTTTCATAATTTTTAGAATCAGGAGTATAAATTTCTTCATCACAAGGTAATTCATAATAAATAACACCTGCTTTAACTTCTAAACCGCTTTTCATAAACCTAAGAGATTGAATCTGATGAGATGAAAACTCTTGGTTAATAAAGGAATATTTATCATCAATTATTCCTTCATAACAAAATATATCTGAAGTATCCAAATCAGCGGTTTCAAAATCTAATCTAACTACATCTCCGGATGCAAGATGTTCAAGTTCTCTTTGAGTTTCAAGTTCCTTAATTTTCATTATTTTCCTACTGCCTCCACTTGAAAGTTTTTATTTAAATATTCAAATATTTCTTCTTTTGTAACATGTTGTTTTTTTGGCAGTTTTCCTTGTTTTATTTTTTTCATTTTAACTCGTTTTCCTTTTCTTTTGAAAACTATGCTTACTTCAAAACCTAATATTCCAATGTCTCGATTGTATTCAAGTCCTGGAATTTCTATGTATTCTGCAATTCCAAAAGATGCTTGATTTTCTACTATTTGTTTTTTTGGTATTTGATTTTCTAATGAAGCAAAGAAATTTCCTAAAAGTTCGTTTATTTGTCTTTTGTTTCTTATTGTAATTTTGCATCCTGATTGTTTTTTAGGGCTTATTCCAAATGCAGGAATTCTTCTTGTTGAAGATACTCTTTGTATTTTTCCTTTTGTTATCATTTCTAAAAGTTTTACTGATTTTTCTAATTTGTCTTCTGTTCCACCGCAATTGAGAACTATCTTCTCAATTTCTATTTCTCTCATTGGATTTTTCTTTTTCAATTTTGGTTTTTCTAATTCTTGTTCCATTTTATTCAACTACGACTATATTTCTAGTCCATACATTTATTTTTTCATTATCTTTTAATATTCTTGCTAATTTTTTTCCACCTCTCTCTAAAATATTTTCAATTTTTCCTTCAATTCCTGCATGAGCTCCTGATATAACAAAACAATTTTTTCCTTTTTCTAATGAAATTATTTTTTCAGGTTTTTTAGTTTTAAAATTGTAGAGCATTGTATCTCCTGTGTTTGCTTTTTCTTTTGAGACTAAATTTCTTCCATCTAAAAGATTGTATTGAATTTTGTCTTTTCCTAAAATCTTTTTTCCAATTATTTTAAATGGTTTTGTGTTTGATTCTTTTTCAGAGATTTCATTAAAAACCAGTTTCTTTTCTTTTGAAAGTCCTGTTTTGTAAAATTTGTTTCCAATTTTTATTATGTCAAAAAGACAGACAGGATAATTTGTTTCTCTTATTTCATTATTGTTTATTAGGATATTTTTCTCTGAAATTACTTTTTTAAGTTCTTTTTTTGTTTTGATTATTTTTATAATATCTCTTGCTACAATTAGAATGGGTATTGAGGTCGTTTGGTTGTGTGTGCTTAGGGCTAAGTATTTTGTTCCTTTTCTGGATATTGGCCAGAATTTTTGAAATTGGTTTCTTTTTAGATGTGTCATTTTATTTTGATGCCTCCTGTTTTGGTTCAAATAATTTTAAAGCTCTATAAAGAGGACCTATAGAAGATTTGTGATGTTGAGTAAGTAAATTTGCTGCACATCCATATTGTGCAACTAACTCTGTTGCTCTTTCTCTTGCTTCAGGTGTTATTAGTATGTATGTTTCTTTCATTTTTTATCCTCCTTGCTTCCTCTTGATTTTGGCAATGGTTTTGGTTTTAGTTCTTTCTTTTTTTCTTGTGTTGCTTTTCTTTCCAATGCTTTTTTTCTTTTTTTATCTTCTAAATTTAATTCTGTAATCTGCAAATTTGAAGGTGCAAACCAGACACTTATTTTTGTTCCGTCTTTTTTAGTTCTGTAAATTCCATCTATTCTTGTTCTGTATTTTTTTAAATCAATATTTTCGATTTTTCCTTTTTTGTTTTTGAATTCTCCTCTTAATATTTTTACATTATCTCCCTTTCTTATTGGGAAGTTTCTTTTTTCGTATTTTTTTCTTAATTCTTTGCTTAATGTTGAGGATAGCATTTTTCTTCTTATTGAAATTGGAGCATTAGCTCTATATTTTCTTTGTTTTCTTGTTTGTTTGCTTGCTTTCCAGTGAGGTGAGAATTGAGTTTTCATAAAACAAACCTCGCTATTTTATTTACAAATGGAAATCTTTCTCCTGCTTCTTTTGCAATAGGTCCTTTGATTTGAGTTCCTTTTGGATTTCCTTTTTCATCTTTTAATAATGCGACTGCATTATCTGTGAATGCTACTCTTTCTCCTGTTTTTCGTTTGTAAGTTTTTTTTACTCTGATTACAACTGCATCAAAAACTTGCCCTTTTATTTTAGGGTCTCCTTTTCTTACTGAAATTTTTACCCAGTCTGCTATTTTTGCGTATTGTTGTCTCCCTTTTCTTGTTTTTCCACTTTTGACACTAACTATTTTTACAATTCTTGCTCCACTATTATCTGCTGCTGTAACTAAACTTCCAATGTTTAATGCTCTTGTTGGTTTTGCTGATAATGCTTTCATTTTTATTCTCCCTTATCTTTTCCTGATATTTTTTTTGTTGTAACAAAATGAATTATTTTGCTAATTGGACGGCATTCTTTTATTTCTACATAATCTCCAAGATTAATATCTTTGGACATGCAGTCTGGAAGTCTTGCATGAAGTTTTGTTTTTCTTTTTGAGTATCTTTCGTATTTTTTTATGTAAATTGTTCTTTCAAATGAGATTACAATTCTTTTTGGGAATTTTTTAATTACTTTTCCCTTAAAGCTTCTGCCTCTAAGACTGATTTGCCCATGTATTGGACATGCAAAATCTGTGCAAGTTAGTGTTGTCATTTTATTTTTTTATTCCTTTAATTTTATTTTGAGTTTTAGGTTGAAAAGGCATTAATTTAATTTCAACATGGCTTCTTTTAAATCTTGACCTTCCGAATCTTTTTTGAGGTCTTGATGCAACATTTGCCTTGCAGGATATTCTTGTTTTTTCTAATTCAACATTGTGGTAAACTGCATTTGATTTTAAATTTTTTAATAACCTTGAAAATTCTTTTATTGCTTTTATTGGATATCTTCCACTCATAATTTTTCCTTTTCTATGAGGTATTTCTCCTTTCATTGGAATTGGTATTTTCATTTTTTCTGCTTTTTGAAGTTCATTTATTGCAGTTTCAATATCTTTTTTTCTTATGAAATTGCATATTGCAATTGCTTGTTTAGTTGAAATTCTTAAATCTTTTCCATTAACTGAACTTTCTGTTTTTGTTGGTATTTTTATTGGTTGTTTCTTTTTTTGTTGTTCAGGTTTTGACTCTGGATTTCTTTTTGAAATCTCCTCATCTGATTGGTTGGGTTTTTCTGTTGAGGGTTCTTTTGGGTCGGATTCTTTTTCTTGATTAGGTGTTTTTGATTTTTCAGATTCTTTTGAAATGTCTTTTGCTATTTTCTTTTCAGTATCCTCTACTTTTTCTTCAATTTTTTTAGTTTCTTCTTTAATAATTTTATCTTCTTTTTCTGGTTTTTTTGCTATTTTTTCTTCTGATTCTTTTGCTCGTTCTGTTATTTCTTTTGATGTAGATTCAATTATTTTTTCTTCTTTGCTTTCTTGTTTTTCTTTAGTATCTTGTATTTTTTCTTGGTTTTTGTTTTCCATTTTATTTTGCACTCATTGAAGCACTTGAACGAGTAGCTCCTACTCCTGCTGCTCCGTGTTTAACTTTATTTCGAGTAACTGCAAATTCTCCTAATCTATGTCCTAACATTTCTCCAATAATTTCTATTGGTGTGAATTCTTTTCCATTGTAAACTCCTATTTTCATTCCAACCAAGTTTGGAACAATTACAAAGTGTCTTGAATGTGTTTTTACTAATTTCTTTTTGATTGTTTTTTTATTTGCTTTATTTATAAATGCTTGAAGTTCGTCTGCTTGTCTTAATACCATTCTTCTTTCATTTGATTTTAAAAGTTTTGCAAATTCTCTTAAATCTAATTTTTTTAGTTCTTCAAGAGATTTGCCTCTATATAAAAATTCTTTCTTTCTTAGTTGTGTTGATTGTTCTGTCATTTTACTTCCTCTTACCTGTTTTTCTTGGTCTTAGATGTCCGACTTTTTTACCAGGTGATGCATTTCTTTTAGCAATCTTGCTTTTTATTCTTTTACCTCTTCCACCTCCAAATGGATGGTCTATTGCATTTACTTTAACTGCAGAAGTTCTATGCCATTTTCTTCCTTTTGATTTCATAAGATGGTGTTTTTTTCCTGCTTTAATCATTGGTTTTGTTTTTCTTCCTTCTCCTGCAATAATTCCTATTGTTGCTCTGCAATCAGGATTTAATTTTATTTTTCTTCTTTTAATTATTATTTCTACTCTTTTGTCTTTTGTTCCAATGATTCCTGAACTTCCAGCTGTTCTTAAAATTTTCCCTCCCTTGCCAGGTGTTGATTCAAGATTAAAAACTCTTGTTCCTTGAGGAATATCTTTTAGTTTTGAAATATCTCCAAATTCTATTTTTTTGTCATCTCTTTCATGAATAATGTTTATTTCCTTTCCTTCGTAGATTGAATCTGCTGCTGGAATTAAAAAACTTTTTTTGTTGAATTGAATTTCTGCTAATGGTGCTGAATGAGCTGATGAATTAAAGATTTTTTTGATTGTTGCTTTTCCTTCTTCATTTAGTGGAGGGTAATTTATTCTATCTTTATAAGCTTTCTTTCTAATTCTATAGGCAGGTCCTGCCCTTCCTCTTGCCTGTTGAGCTATTCTTTTTCCCATTTTACGAAATCATACCTCTTATGATGGGTAGTTGAAAATTTTTAATTTTCATTTTATATCATCCCAAACTTAGTTGCAATATCGATTGCAGGTGTTTTTTCATTTAATTTAACATATACAAATTTCTTGTTTTTCTTTATTAGTGAATTTATATCATCTACCTTGACTTTAAATGAATCCTCAATTTGTTTTTTTATTTCTGGTTTTTTTATTCTTCTATCTACTTCGAACAATAAAGTATTATTTAATTCAATTAATCTTACTGCTTTTTCAGTTGTTAATGGTTTCATTTTTTGATGCCTCCTGTTCTTCTTGTTTTAATTTTGGTTTTTTTGTTGATTTTCTTTTTTGTTTTTTTAATTTTCTTTTGTCGGATTTTTCATTTTTTGGCAGAGTATTTTTTTCAGAGGATGTATTGTTTTTGAAATTCTCTAAATCTTTAATTGCATTTTCTGTGAATATTGTTAATCTTGCTCCATTTGAAGCTAAATCTTTTACAAGAAGTTCATCTGCTTTTATAATTTCTATTCCCTTGGATTTTTTGTTTTCATTTTTTCCAATTACTATCAATAATCCTGCTGATTGTTTATATTTTCTTCCTCTTAGTTTTCCTTTTCCAGTTCGAATTGATTTTTTTTGAAAGGATATTTTGTAAAAGTCGTTTAATATTTTTTTCAGGAATTCGTTTAATTCTTTTAGATTTGAATTTAGAGTTGATTCTTCAATTACGATTGGTGTTTTAAGTTCTTTTGAATTAACTGAGGTGTATTTTTCATTTAGTTTTTCAAGGTTTGTTGTTAAGGTTAGTGCACTTAATAGTGCTTTTTTTAATTCTTTTTTGTTTATTTTTTTAAGATTTGTGTATGATTTTGGAGGATGTGCTCTTCTTCCTCCTTTTGTTGAGGGTACAACTGCTCCTTCCCATGAAAATTGAGTTCCTCTTCTCCAGAATACTTTTCTTGGAATTCTTGAAAGTCCTCTTCCTCGGTCTGATTTCCATTTATGTCTTCTATGGCTTGCATTTCCAGATGCACTTATATCCATTCCTGCTCGATATTTATTTGAATAAGGTTGCCATATCTTTTCTGCTTCAACAACTTTTAAAATTAAATCTTCTCTTATAGGTTCTTCAAATAAAGTTGTTTCTATTTCTTTTGATTCAGTTCCTTGTTTGTTTAGTATTTTTAGTTTCATCTTATCTCTAAAAATTCGTAATTTTTTTTGGTTTGAAATTTAGTTGGTCTTGTTGAAGGTATTATTATTAATTGTCTTTTTGAAGGTCCTTGAACACTTCCCTGAAGAATTATATAATCTGTTTTTATTTTTCCGTATTTTTTAAAACCTTTTTTTAAATTTATATTTTTTTCTGAAATGTTGTTTGTGAGAATTATTTTGTTATTTATTTTTAATCTTTTTTGGAATCCCATCTGTCCTGCCATTGGGTGAGTGTATTCTACTCTTGCAGGATGCCATGGACCTCCTGAACCTGGACCTCTTACTCCTTTTTCAGTTTTATGAAATTTTAGTGAAATACCAAATCTTTTTATTGGTCCCTGAGTTCCTTTTCCTTTTGTTATTCCTTTAATATCTATTAAACCAGTTTTTAAAAAATCTTCATCAATAAATTCATTTAGAGATAATTCTTTGTTTAAATTTTCTTTTGCAAATTCTATCTGTTGATTTAAATTTCCTGAAAGTGCTATTTCAATAAAGTCAGGTGTTTTTTTAATGTCTGTTTTTTTAACTTGTGAATAAAATATTGCCCTAATGCTGTCAAATTTTCCCTCATTGTTTTTTAAGAAATCATTTATTTTGTTTTTTGATTCTTTTGGGAATTTTATTTTCTTTTTTATTTCTTTATCAAGGACTGGATTTAAAACCTCTTTGATTAATTTGTTTTTGTTATAGAATCTTATTGAAAGGATTTTCATTGAAGGGCATTCGAGAATTGTTACTGGAAGTGTTATTCTTTGTCCTTTTGTCATTGAGTTGGGAGTGTTGTCCTGAACATAAGCAGAAGCCATTCCGACTTTGTAAGCAATGAATCCTGAAATAGGTTTATTGTTTTTAATAGAATTCCAATTAACTCTGGGCATTAGTTTTTTAGCCCTTTTTCTTGGATAGTATTGCAAACTTCCGTGTCTCATATGTCCATGTTTTGGCATGTTTCAAATTCTCCTTAATTTGATAGTCTTGACTCAAGAAAAAGCGTTTTTCTGAGCCTGTTAGTAAAGACCAACTGCTATCAGTGTTAAGATAGCAATAAAAACAAGGTTTATAAAGGTTTTTGTGAGGAATTTTGGATATTTTCAAGGGGGTTCGATAGTTTTATAAAGGGTTGATTTTAGGTATATTTGAGACAACCATAATAGTAAGGTTCCACCTGTTCCCATTCCGAACACAGAAGTTAAGCTTGCTATGTCAGTTGTGGTAGTTTCAGAAATGAAGCAAAGCTCTGATGTTGTCTTACTTAAATTCAAGGAAATAAAATGATAATACCTGTTCGATGTGTTTCATGTGGAAAGCCAATAGGGCATTTATGGGGGAATTTTAAAGAGAGAGCTAGAAAGGGTGAAGAAGCTGGAAAGTTAATGGATGAACTTGGGCTTGATAGATATTGTTGCAGAGCAATGTTTTTAGGACAGGTTGATAATCTTGAGTTGGTTAATAAATTTAAGAAATTCTAATGGAAGGTGTTAAAACTCTTGAAGAGATGAAAGAAATTGTTTCTCGTTTGAAAGAAGAGAGTAAGAAGATTGTTTTTACAAATGGTTGTTATGATATAATTCATAAAGGGCATGTTGAGATTTTGAGAAAGATGTCTGAGTTAGGAGATGTGCTTATTGTGGGTTTGAATTCTGATGAAAGTGTTAGAAAGTTTAAAGGTTTCTCTCGTCCGATTAATAATGAATTAGACAGGGCTTTTGTTGTTTTAGGAATTAAAGGAGTTGATTATGTTGTAATATTTAATGAAGATAATCCTTTGAGTTTGATTAGAGAATTAAAACCTGATGTTCATGTTAAGGGAGGTGCTGGGTTATTAGAGAGGGTTAGAGATGAGAGGGAATTGGTTGAGGGTTATGGTGGAGAGATGATTTTATTAGATTTGCTTGAAGGTTATTCTTCAAGCGAGATTATTGAGGAGATGAAGAGATTAGGTTAATTTATACCTGCTTACATAATTGCAATTTTTACATTTAATTATTTTATAAGGTTTTTTTATTTTTATTTCATGGTTAGAAGGTGTAAAGAATGTTAAACATTTTTTGCAGAATTTTTTTCTTAATTCTCTTAATTTTATATTTTTAGACATTGCTAATTTTTTTGCTTTTTTGATTTGTTTTGGTGTTGGATTTTTTGAGAATATTTCTTTGATTTGGGTTTCTATTTGTTGTTTTAAGGGTTTCATAATTAAATTAAGAGTTTTAAGAATATAAATGTTTATAAAATTATTTAGGGATTAGTGCTGTTCCATATTGATAATGTGAAAACTGAATATGCATGTTCCTGAACCTGCTCTTGAAATTTCATGTTGGTAGTTTACTACTGCTTCGCATGTTTCAGGAACCAATGATGCAAAATCTTTAATTTTCTCCTTATCAGTATGAATTCCTGAAAAGTATAATCAGATAGTTGTTTTTTTACTGATTTAATCTATTCCTCGGGAGATATATTTTTAATTTATATAATTTTTTATATTTTAAAAGGTATTTCCATAAGATTTTAAAGATATTGAATTATATAAAAATATGGTTAATGAATTTCCTAAATTAAAGTCGCGATTGGTTTTGGCTCCGATGCATAATATTACGAATTCTGTTTTTAGGTTGATGTGCAGAAAATATGGTGCTTCGTTGGTGAGTACAGAGTTGTTATCTGCAAATGCTATTGCTCGTGGAGGGAGGGGGATTGATAAATTGATTTCCTTTAATGAATGTGAAAGGCCGATTGTTGTTCAAATTTTTGGACAGAATATTGAGAATATTATTAAGGCTGGAAAAAGATTGGAGAAAAATGGGTTTGATGTTATTGATTTTAATTGTGGTTGTCCAAGTGGGAAGATTATGAAACAGGGTGCTGGAGGTGCTTTGTTAAAAAGACCTTTAAAAATTAAGGAGATTGTTAAAAAATTAGTTGAAAGTGTTAGGATTCCTGTTAGTGTTAAGATTCGTAGTGAAATTGAAGGAAAAGAGAATGCAGTTAAAACTGCTAAGATTTGCGAAGAGGCAGGTGCAAGTGCAGTTATTGTTCATGCTCGAAGTGTTGAACAAGGTTATAGTGGTGAGGCGAATTGGTCAGTGATAAAGAAAGTTAAGGAAAGGGTGAGTGTTCCTATTATTGGTAATGGTGATGTTTGCAGTGGTGAGGATGCTTTAAAAATGATTGAAGAAACAAATTGCGATTATGTAATGATTGGTCGTGGAGCAATTGGAAATCCTTTTATTTTTAAATCTGTTAGGGAGTATTTGAAAAGTGGTTCTGTGATTGAGCAGAGTTCTCAGGATAGGGTTAGGGATTATTTTGAGTATATTGATTTGTGTAAGAAATTTGGAATATATTCTTTAGGTGATGCTAAGTTAAAGGCTAAGGAATTTACAAAAGGATTGGTTGGTAGTTCTCGGTTGAGGAGGGAATTGAGTAGGGTTAAGGATTTTGATGAAATTGTAAGATTAATGAAAAACTTATAAAAGGAGTTTTTATGAGTATATTATGGTAAAAGAAAAGAAAACTAAAAATGAAGATATAATTAGATTAAAGAATGTGGAGAAATGTTATTATCTTGGTGATGAATGTATAAAGGCTGTTAATGGTGTTGATATTACAATTAATAAGGGTGATTTTGTTGCGATTGTTGGACCTTCTGGAAGTGGAAAATCAACTATGATGAATTTGGTTGGTGCTTTGGATTTAGCAACAAAGGGAGATATTTTTTTAGATAATTTGAATATTGAGCATTTGGAAGAATCTGAACTTGCACAAATAAGGGGAAGGAAGATTGGTTTTGTTTTTCAGACATTTAATTTAATTCCAACTTTGACTGCTTTGGAGAATGTTATGTTGCCTATGATTTTTCAGGGGATTTCATTAGAAGATAGAAAAGAAAGAGCTGAAAAATTGCTTGTTGATTTGGGAATGGGGCATAGATTGGAACATCTTCCTGGAGAGTTGTCTGGAGGTGAGAGGCAGAGAGTTGCTGTTGCAAGAGCTTTGGCTAATAATCCTGAAGTTATTTTAGCTGATGAACCTACTGGAAATTTAGATAGTAAACGAGGACAAGAGGTTGCTGATATGTTTCATAAATTAAGTGAAGAAGGTAAGACAGTTATTTTAGTTACTCATGACCCTGAAGTTGCAAAACATGCTGATAAAGTTTATAGATTGAGAGATGGTAGGTTTGTTGGAAAGTGATTATTTTAAAAATTATTGATAGATTCTGAAGGACTTGTTTTTTCATATGGTGATTTTGAAATGTTCTTTCATAATTCTGCTCTTATTCTATAATGGCTGTTTTCTCAATTGAGTTTAACATCTCAGTCCGTCCCACAATCCATAAACTATAAATACTCTTTTATCTTCGATAAAATAATTAAACATCGTCGGTAAAAATACTGACAAAAGAGGTAAAATGGCATACATAAATTCTTTAAAAAACCAGAACCGGCTTTTGCCAGTTTCAATTAAATCAATGATCCCTGAAAACCATATTTGTTTTTTCGTCGAGGAATTTACAGAAAATTTGGATTTTTCCGAATTTGATTTAAAGTTTGAAGGAGCAGGAGCTCCTGCATATCATCCGAGAATTTTAATTAAAATTCTCTTACAAGGAATGTTGAGTAAAGAAAGAAGTTCAAGAAGAATTGCATCAGCTTGCAGAGAAAGTTTTGTTTTTATGTATTTGGCTGAAAAAGTTCAGCCAGATTTTAGAACAATCTGTCGTTTCCGTAGGGAAAATGCAAACTTCTTAAAAAAGGTTTTCAGAGAAACAATTAAACTTGCTTCTGAATATGAGTTAGTTGATTTAAGTTTTATTGCAATTGATGGAACAACAATGAAAGCAAATGCAAATAAAAAAAGAGTTTTAAGAAGAGAGCAATTAAAGAATATTGAATTTGTCGTTGAAAAAATTGTTGAAGAAGATTTGAAGCAGGATGAACTTGATGGGAAATTAAATGAAGAGAATCTTTCAAATATGGACAAGAGAGATTTCAAGAAAATTGTTTCTGAATATCGACAAGCGAAAGATATGAGTAAAGTGAAGGAGAAACTTAAAAAAGCAAAAGAAGAAGTTTCTAAAAACGAGAAATTAAAGAAAGTTTCTTTGATAGATTCTGAAAGTAGGATGATGCAGAACAAGCAAAGAGTCAGAGAACTTTCTTACAATGCACAGTTTTCCGTCGATAAGAATCAGATGATTCTTTCTTCTGATGTTTGTCAGGATGGGCACGATGTCAAACAACTTGTTCCACAAATGAAACAAATTAAAGAAAATATTGATTTGAAAGGAGATGAAAAGTTTTCTGCAGATTGTGGTTACAGTGACGGAGATAATATAAAGTTTGCAGAAGAAAATAAAATAAATCTTTTTGTGCCGTCGAGAGCGCAGGCGCAAAAGTTTGATGGCAAAGATCAAACTTTGAATCACGATAAGTATGAATACGACGAAGTGAAAGATGAATTGGTTGTTGATGGTGTCAGGTTTTCAAGGAGTGGAGAATATAAACGAAAAGATGGGAGAAGAATTGCAACTTTTTATTCTAAGAAGTTGAAAAAGAAAAAAGATGTGCCATTGGAGTTTAGGAGTCGGTTGAGGATGAGGAATAAGATGGAATCAGAAGAGGGAAGAGAAATTTATCGATGGAGAAAGATAACTGTTGAGCCCGTGATTGGCCAGATAAAAGAAAATTTTGGATTTAGGCAATTTTGTCTTCGGGGACTTGAAGGGGCGAGGATTGAGATAAATATTGTTAGTATTGCACATAATTTGAAGAAAATATGGTTACATAGTGGAGAAAAAAGGGAAAGGTTTAGAGGAATTGAAAATTTTAAAATTCATTTTGTTGAAGTTAATTTGATTGTGGGACGGACTGCGCTGTTATGCTCTCAGACCTTACACAGTAGGGTCTGATTTCGTCCGAAAAGTTTTTTGGGGCAAAATTTCATCAAGAAAGAAGTTCAATCATGTTAAAAGAATAAAGGGCAAGAAGTAAAAAATTAATGTTCAAATTGATCTGAATCCATATGAAGGTACAATTTTACATCAGAATCTTGAATATCCATTCCTGCTTCTCTCAATTCATTAAGTAATTGAGTTCTTGTAGCAGGATCATTTGCTCTAGGCAATTCTACTGCATTATGATGGTCAAGATATCCTAATTGGTATCCTACAAGAAATTTACCCTCATCACCCATTAATTCTAAACTTGCCTCAATTTCTAAAGGAGAATCAGGTGATTTATAACTGAAAGTATTTAAGACTCTTCCATTTGGTAATTTTGGTGTGTCAGCATAGCAATAGTCATTAAATTCAGTAGGCATTTCTCTTTTTATGCCCAATACAGTGTAACATTCGAATCCATGCCCCATTTTTGTTTACCTATGAATTTAATAGATATAGCTAATATTTAAATCTTTCGGTTTTGTAGTCTTTTGTAAGTGGTAAATTACTTCTTGCCTTATCCACTATTTTGCCCCAAAAAAATTGAGTTTAACATCGGGATTAAACAACCCGTAGGGCTCGAGTGGAACGAAGTGAGCTCGAGAGTTTTTTCTGAAAGAAAAAATTTGGAGAAATTTCTGCAAGGATTTTCTGTTTAAGCCTTGTTAAGTCGTGGGAGCGTAATGAAATGAAGCGAGAGCCTGCAAGGCGTGGCTCAACTGAAAGGAGAGAGTAAAAATGAAGTTTTAGGGTGGGCAAGTTGCAGTATATCCTTCAGCGTATAAAAATTTATAAAGAAAGATTTGTAACTTTTTTTATGGCAAAAATACCTGATTGCGATAGAAAACTTTGGAAAAAGGGAGAACATATCGCAACTATAAGAGATTTAGAACCAGAAACGATAGAAGATGTTGTAAAATCTGCTGCCAAACAATCAGGACAAAGAATGGATTGGCATTATGCTGGCGGAAGAGCTTGCATTCGAGCATTAGGAGATTTAGATTCTGCAAGAGAATATTTGCAGCAAGGTCTGAAGCAATACGAAGGAAAATATAGATTTACAACAGATTCAGATTCTGTTTTGCCATTTCCACTTAGATAAAGCAAATCTTTCTATTTTTAGCAACTTGAATTTAATAAGAAAATTCTGAAAGAATTTTCCAAAATTAGGGGGAAAAACTTCATTTTTATTGCTAAGAACATCAGGATTATGAGAAGTTTGCGGAACGAAGTGGAGCAAATTTGGGAAAATGCCGAGCTGAGGCATTTTCCTCATAATCCTTGTTATATGACCCGAACGGAATGAAATGGAGTGAGAGTGCAACGTTGTCGACCTAAGGGAGAAGTTCGGGGCTCGCCGAAAATTCGTTGTTATCGTAGTTGTTGAAAAATAAGTTATTAACTTTCAAGTAGTAAAAGAACCGAAAAGTTTATAAAGTATTGATTATTCTTGTATGCAGGAGGAATTAAAATGAATCAAAATACTGAAAATCCAACAACAGAAAGACGAACTGAATTAGAAGGTTTAATCAAGGAAACTAAAAAAGAAAAATTAGTTGGATATGCAAAAACGGTTGGTGGGGTTATTGCACCAATAACAGTTCTTGGTGGAATTGGAGCTTTTTGCGGATACACCTTTGAAAATCAAGATTTAGCAAATTTAGTTTCTTTGGGATTAGGAATAGGTGTTGGAGCTTCTGCTGGTCCTGCATACATTGAAGCGATGAGAGATGTAGTTGAAGATATAAGATATGCTTCAAGTAGATTAAGAGGATATCGAACAGAGCTTTCAAATTTAGAATAAATCTTTAGTTCTATAATTTTTATTTTTCAATAATTTCGTTAAAATTTTGTTAGGCAAAGTTACGAAGTAATTTTGTGAGTTTTTTCTTTATGATTTTAACGAAGATAACAACATTAGAATTTTCGGTAGCGAAGTGTGCCTCTAAGGCAAACCCAGAATTGAAACTAACACAACGGATATAGAACTTTATTAGGTTATATATCTTTTAAAAGAGAGTATAGTAACCTTTTTATAATTTATTTTTATTTCTTTTATTAAATATGAATTTTCAACAAAAAAATAAAAATCTTAAGAAATTAGAAAAACATCTTAGATTAAGAAACTATTCAAAAGATACTCAAAAAGTATATCTTATTCATGTAAAAAAGTATTTTGAGTTCTTGAAAGATGAGAAAGATGAACAACCTAATGTCCAGAATGTAAGGAATTATATTCTAAAGAAACTTGAAAAAAACGACCCTTCTTCTGTTCATCACTCTATATTTGCAATTGAATACTTCTTTAAAAACATCTTAAACCAAAAGATAAATATTCCAAAACCAAAAAGAAACCAAAAAATTCCAGAGATTTTAACTAATGAAGAAATAAAGAGAATGATTGATTCTTTGAGTAATATAAAACATAAACTAATATTAAAAGTTTTATATGGTTGTGGTTTAAGAGTTTCTGAGATAATTAATTTGAAAAAACAGGGTGTGAATCTCAATGAGGGATTGATTTATATTAAATTAGGAAAGGGGGAAAAAGAAAGAGTTGTTAAAATTCCAGAAAGTTTAAATGAAGATTTGGATGCTTATATAAAACTTTTGAATGAAGAAGCTACATCCCAAATAACATTTCAATAGATTTTTTTAATTCAGAAATTATTTTA
>CAYUZV010000009.1:0-42738 GCA_964448605.1 Candidatus Woesearchaeota archaeon | reverse complement strand
TAAAATAATTTCTGAATTAAAAAAATCTATTGAAATGTTATTTGGGATGTAGCTGGTCACTTGTCAATTCCTGATACATTGAAAGATAACCTTTACTTCCTAATTCAATTTCTCCTGCAATTCTTTCGATTTTTGTATTTCCATTCATTACTGATTCTTTCATAAATGTTGTTATTTCCTGAGAGAGAAGTGCTTTTACTGCTTCTTTTTTTGACATTGTTATTAGCAAATCTTTTTTTTCTGCTGGGGATTTTACTGTGTTAAGACCTCCCCTGATTATCTCAGAAGTCCATAATTCTCCATCTAAAGAAAATTCTACAATTGGATTTCCATAGCCAATCAGTGATTTGTGGAGATTGTTTACACCAAGTGCAATTAAAATATAATTAATGTAATTTTCATTGAATTCTATTACTCCTTCTTCAATTACCTTGTCTATGTTTACTTCTCCATTTTCATTTGTATTTCTTAGGACAATATCTTTAAGAGGATTTTCAATTGTTATTTGTTTTTTAGGTATGAAGAATCCTGAAAAAAATATTGTTAGAATAATTCCTATAATTATTAATAAACCTATTGATATAATTAGTATTTTTTTGCCTCTTTTTTTGTTTTTCATTATTTGTATAAGAGGGAAATATATTTAAATGTTTTTGAATTTGTTTTATATGGAAAAGAGGACGATTGGACTTGGATTAGTATTGGCTGGGATATTTTTGATTTTGGTTCAGCCGTTTTCGCCGACTGGTGCTGTGATTGATTTGAGTACTGCGATTTCAAGAGTCGAGTTTGGAATTGGATTGATTTTTATGATTTTAGGATTTATTTTAATGAGGTTTGGAGAGATTAAAAAATATGGAGGAAAATTAAAATGAAATTGTTGGAGAGTATAGGAAAATTGCCTAAGATGATTTTTATTTTTTTATTTATAGTTTTTTTAATGGGATTAGTTATTGCTGAAGATAATGAAACATTTGTTGAAGAAGGAGAGATTTATAGTGAGGGTGCTTATGGGATGTATTATATAATTATTATTGGAGTTATTTTAACAATTATTTTTGTGTTTCTTGTTTTGATGATGCCAAGGATTAAGAGTTATACTTAGTTTGAATTCAATCTAAAAATTTTTTATTATTTTTCTATCAAAAAATAAGATGATTAAAGATATATTTCTAATAAACTCCATATCCCTCTCCAAAATGCAAATACTGCAAATCCGATTATTATTGCATGGAATATTTTTCTTAGATTTCTTTTTAATTTTTTCATTCAGAGCAAAAACAAAATGCACACTTTAGTGTGCAGTCAGTCTCTTCAGAAATTAAGATTTCTGACTCATTCAAAATCAAGGATTTTGAAGATTACGAGACTGGTTTTAGCTCTGACTCACCACTCAAAAAATCTTAAATTTTTTGAGACATTGAAAATCCATGATTTTCAAGTAAACCAATGCAAACTGCATATTTATGTGCAGGTTCAAAACCGAAGGTTTTGGTGATTTTGAATTAAGTTTTATTAATTTAGGATTAGTTCTTTTTTAACTTTTTTGCAATATTTTCCAACTAAGTGCAAAGGTTCAGGTCTTTTGTGAGGGGATTTTATGAATTCTTTTGCGAGTTGATATGATTTTTCTACTGAAATTAAATTTCCAGGGCTTATGAAAAGTGGGTTGCTTTTTTCTTTTGATATTAAAACTCTTCCTACTTTTTTGTCTTGTTTTTTTATTTCAGAATTGTCTTCTTCCTTGTATTCGCAATCTATTATTGAGTTTGAAACTCCGATTGTTGGAATTCTTGTTGCTAATCCAAAATGGTTTGCTAATCCTAGTCTTGAGTGTATTGTTCCTTGTCCAGTTACAAAAAATAAATCTGGTTTTTCATTTAATTTTTCAAATGCAGATATAATTGCAGGCATTTCTCGATAATTTCTAAATCCTGGAAGATAAGGAAATTTTGCTTTTTCAAATGAGTAAACTCTTTCTAATATTTCAAAATTTCTGTCACATAGAATTATGCAAGAAAGAATTTTGTTTTTTATAAAGATATTATCAACTGCACCTATCTTATCTATAATTAAATCTGGATTGTCTTTTATTTCCAGTCCTTTTGCAAGTGTTTCTTGTTCTTTTTTTAATTTTTCTAAATCAATGTTATATTTTTTTACAATCTCCTCTGTTCTTGATTTTTCAGTTGATTCTACCATTTTTATCTATATATTAGAAAATATATGATTTAAAAAGGTTTTTGTTAGAAAATTATTCAAATTTTTTTAGAAATTCTTCAAGTTTTTTTACTCTGTCGAATCGTTCATTTTTGTCAAGTTCTATATTCTCATACCATTGAGTTCTTTCATTTCTTGTTAATGGAGGTTGTTTGTCTCCGTAAGTTTGGATTGCGTATTCTTTTGCTTTTCTATACAAATTGCGATAATTGTTTTCTTCTCTTGATTTTATGAATAAAGGTATTGATAATGCTATTGCTATTGGAATAATATATAAAAGATATTTCAAGTCCGGAGTTTCAGAGCAAGTCATTTTATGCAAGAGGTTTATAGTATATATCTTTTATTGTTATTAGTTTATTTTCATTTACTACAAAAAGATTTTTAAACTCTTTTTTATTGATAATAAAATGTTCTATAAAAAATGTCCTAAGTGCAGTAGTAAGATTAAGAAAGATTATGATTATTGTCCGAGTTGTGGTGTTGATTTGAAATCTAAAAATCATCAAGAGGATTATGGTTTTTTAGGTAAGAATGATTCTGTTGAAGATGCAAATGAATTTGAGGGTTTTGAGAGTTTTTTGGATAAGGTTTTTAATACTACTATGAAAATGTTGGAAAAGCAAGTTAAGAATCTTGATAAACAAGATATGCCCCGTGATGCTGGAAGATTGCCGGGAAATTTAAGAGTTCAGTTTTTTGTGAATGGCAAGAAAGCATTTCCTGAAAAACCTGCTCAGGTTCCTAATAAAAAGGTTGAGAGAAAAAAGATTTCTCCAGAAAAAATGCAAAAATTTGCAAAGTTTCCAAAAGAAGAAGCTAATTCTAAAATGAAAAGGTTGGGTGGAAAAGTTGTTTATGAATTAGATGTTCCTGGAGTTAGAAATCTTGATGATGTTTTTATAAATTATCTTGAGAGTTCTATTGAGGTTAAGGCACTTGCTGATGACAAGGTTTATTCTAAAACTTTGAATATCAAGAGCCCTATGATTGGGTATGGACTTAATCAGGATAGTTTGATTATTGAGTTTCGGGGATGAGATTAAAAGTATAAATATTCTTTTAACAATCAGAAAGAAACTGTAATAAGGACAATTAAATCATTTGTTAAGGAGAGATTATCTGATAGTAAGATTGATTCTGATTCTTGAATTGAATTTGAGGATGGCTATGAAGTTAAGAAAATTTATTTTAGATTGTATAATCTTAAGAGAAGTTTTAATTCTTAATATTATAAACAGGTTGGGAGAGAAAATAATGATGGTTCGGGCAGGATTTGAACCTGCGACCTCCGCCTTATCAGAGCGACATTCTAACCTGGCTGAACTACCGAACCTTATAAGAATTAAGATATTTTTTGTTATTTAAAGGTTTTCTTTGTAGAGTTTGTATATCTAAGAAATTAAGTGTGATTAATATAAAAGTTGGTCATCCCAAAACTTTAAAAATGCATTTTATCTAATTTTTTTATGAAAGGATTATATAATAGTTTAAGAGAAGTATGGAAAAAGCCAGATTCAAAGAGAGTTCGGGAATTGATGGTTGAATGGAGAAAAGATAATGTTGTGAAAAAAATTGACAAACCGACTCGTTTGGATAGAGCTCGTAGTTTGGGTTACAAAGCAAAGAAAGGTTTTGTTGTGGCTCGTGTTAGGATTTTGAGAGGCGGACATAAAAGACCTAAACCTGTTAAGGGCAGAAAGTTAAAGAGACAGACAAATAAGAAGGTTTTGAAAAAATCTTATAAGTGGATTGCAGAGGAAAGGGCTCAAAGAAAATTTAAGAATCTTGAGGTTTTGAATAGTTATCTTGTTGCTAAAGATGGTAAGCATTATTTTTATGAAGTTGTTTTAGTTGATTCTTCTAAACCTGAAATTAAGAATGATAAAAGGATGAAATGGGTTTCTGAAAAGAAAAATAAGAATCGTGTTTTTAGAGGTTTGACATCTGCTGGTAAAAAGTCTCGTGGTCTTAGGAGTAAGAATCCTATGAATAAGAATCGTCCTTCTGTTAGGAGTGGTGGGAGAAGGGGGAAGTGATTTCCCAAAACATTTAATAAGTCTTTTTGTGTTTTATTTATTCAAGAGAGTTAGTATGCAATATTCAAAATTATGCGAAACATATGAAGAACTTGAGAAAACATCTTCAAGATTGAAAAAGACAGAGATTCTTGCAGGTTTTTTAAAGAAGTTGAAAAATGAAAAAATAAGATTATAATATTTAAATCCTCTCTTCAATAATTCTTGAAATAGGTTTACCGCTTTTTTTACTTAAATCCTTTAATTTATTAATTGTATTAACTGACAAAGTTACATCTATCCTTTTTCTTTGAAAAGGCAATTCTCTTGTCTTATCGTAGTTTTCTAATGCTTCAAAAATATCTTTATATTTTTTCATTATTTTATTTATTCTTTTTTTATTTAATACCATTTTTTAACCTCCATTCAATTTGTTTAATATTGGTTATATTATTTCTTGCTATTGAAACCGCATGATGCAAAAGTAAATTTCTATCAACTATTTTTTTATTTTCTTCTGCAAAATTTAATGCAAAAAACATAGCAGTTCTTTTATTGCCGTCTGAAAAAGGATGGTCTACTAATATTGCTCTCCATAAATATGCTAATTTCTTATATTTTCCTAATTTGGGATTTTCTTGCATTTGGATAGCATAATCTAAGCTAGAGTCGCTTCTTAAGGTTCCTCCAAATCCTTGATTTATTCTTAGTAAATCTTCTTTATTAATTTTCATACACATAAATAATGGTTATCTAGTATTTAAGCTTTTTGGAGTGCAACTAAGAATAAGAATCGTCCTTCTGTTAGGAGTGGTGGAAGAAGGGGAAGTAGAATTTTTTTATTATCTATAAGTAATAAAAATAAATGAATAAATTTATAAATTTATTAATTATTAAATATGAATGAAAAGTTTATTAGATGAAAAACAATTTATGAAAAGCATATTGAGAAGATATTGTGAGGATGCTCAATTATCTCACTATCCTAAATTTTCATTACTTTCTCCTTTTTCTAGAGATTTTGTTGAAAAATCTATCAGAGAGCAAGCAAGATTAGATTTACCTTTATCTCAATTTAGAGGAAGATTGCCTATTGATGAACTTCATAAAAGATTAGTAGATTATGAAATTCCAAGTGATAAAATTCTTGGAGAGTTTGTTGAAATTGGAGGTATTTTAGGATATAAAGGTTCTTTCTTTGAAAGAAATAAAAAGATGGTTCACCATCAATATCATTCTCCAAATCCTTCATATGTATATTTACAACTTGTTAATACGGATAATCAAATAACTGAAAGAATTGCACCTCATGGAAATTACAAAAATCATTTCAAAATAACAAGAACAAAAGGATTGCCAAAAGCTCCTTTAAAAACTTTTGATTTTGTATCTGGAAGATATGATTATGAGGATGGGTTTCTTCAAATAATTTCTTTTACTCATTTTAATATTGAATCAATAGAAAATAATTTACAAGAATATGATAGGGTTGTTTTATGGCATACTCGTCCATTAGGAGGGAGTATTCCCAGCATAGGTGATATAGACCATGCATGTAATATATTAGATAAAAGAAATAAACCTAATTCACCAAAAGTTTACACAGCAATTTATAAACCTTCAGAAGATGAAGTTTATTGGTATGATTATAAAAGATTGAAAAAAAAATAGAGAATTAAAAATTTTATTTAAGGCATATATGCCTCTAAATCTTCCATTCTTTCAAAATTTAGAGAATAGATTCAAACTTAACTCTAATTTAATATTTTTGAAATTAAAAAACTGAAATATTCTCAGATTTTATCTAATTTAGATTGTAAAAACTTTATAAAGATATATATCATTAATAACTTAATAGCAAAATGCAATATTCAAAATTATGTGAAACATATGAAGAACTTGAGAAAACATCTTCAAGATTGAAAAAGACAGAGATTCTTGCAGGTTTTTTAAGGAAGTTGAAAAATGAAAAGAACAAAGATGTGATTTATCTTTTGCAGGGAAAGGTATTTGCTGATTATTCTGAAAAAGAGTTTGGAATTTCTGAAAGGTTGTGTATTAAAGCACTTGATAAATCTTCAGGTGTTTCTGCTGATAAAATTGTTGATAAATGGAGAGAGCTTGGTGATTTAGGAGAGGTTGCTGAAAGTGTTATAGGAAAGAAAAAGCAAGGAACTTTGTTTAGCAATAAGATTACTGCTAAAAAAGTTTTGGATAATTTACAGAAACTTCCTGATTTGGAAGGCAAGGGAACTATTGGAAGAAAAATGAGTTTGATTTCTGAATTGCTAACTTCTGCTTCTGGAAGAGAGGCGAAATATATTATTAGGACATTGCTTGGGCAGTTAAGAATTGGTGTTGCAACAGGGACCATAAGAGATAGTATTGTTCAGGCATGTTTTAAAGAAAAGACAAAAGAAATTACAGGTGCTGTTGAAGATGCTTATGATAAAGTTAATGATTATGCTCTTGTTTTTGATAAAGCTTGCAAGGGTTTGAGAGAATTGAAGGGAGTTAAATTAATTCCAGGACATCCTCTTAAAACTATGTTGGCTTTAAAGGCAGAATCAATTGAGGATGGTTTTAAAAGATGCGGAAGACCTGCGGTTTTTGAATATAAATATGATGGTTTTAGAATGTTAATTAATAAAGATGAAAAAGGAAATGTTAGAATTTTTACTCGTCGTCTTGATGAAGTTAGTAAGCAATTTCCTGAGGTTGTTAAATATATTAAAGAGCATATTAAAGCGAAGTCATTTATTATTGATTCAGAGGCAATTGGTTATGAACCTAAAACAAAAAAGTATAAGCCGTTTGAGGCGATTTCGCAGAGAATTAAGAGGAAACATAATATTGAAAGATTAATTAAGGATTTGCCTGTTGAGATTAATGCTTTTGATTTGCTTTATTTTAATGGAAAATCTTTGATGAGGAAGAGTTTTGAGAAGAGGACTAAATTTTTGAGAAAGATTATTAAACCTCATAAATATAAGATTCGTTGTGCTCATCAGTTGATAACTTCTGATGAAAAAGAGGCAGAGGAGTTTTATAAGGCTGCTTTGAAAGATAATCAAGAAGGTGTGATGATTAAGAAGCTTGATGCAGAATATAAACCTGGTGCAAGGGTTGGGCATATGCTGAAACTGAAACCTGCTGAAAATGAGTTAGATTTAGTTATTACTGGTGCAGAATATGGCAAGGGTAAGAGAAAAGGGATTTTTTCTTCTTTTACTTTGTCTTGTATAAATGATAAAGGAGAAATTCTTGAAATTGGAAAAGCATCTACTGGATTGAAAGAAAAATCAGAGATGGGACTTTCTTATGGAGAGTTGACTGAGAAGATTAAACCTTTAGTAATTAAGGAGAAAGGTCGTCAGGTTGATGTAAAACCAAAGATTGTTGTTACAATTATTTATCAGAATATTCAGAGAAGTCCGACATATAAATCTGGTTTTGCTTTGAGGTTTCCAAGAATTGTTAAACTTCGTCCAGATAGAGGTAAAAAAGATGCGGCAACCTTAAAAGAGATTGGGCATGATTATAAAAGGCATGAATTAAAGGTTCATTATTAGTTCACTTAGTATATAAAAATTTAAGAAAGGTTTTTTGTTGTTATTTTATGGTATTTGAATTTTTAAAAAAATTCTTTAGAAAAGAAGAAGATAAAAACACTGTTAGTTTTGAGGAAATTGCAGATTTTCTTGATTCTCATGAGAAAGAGTTTTTGGCTAAAAAAGAAGAATTTGATTTTAAAGTTAAGGATAGATTAGAAAGGTTTGTTGTTGAGATTGATGAGAAGAAGAGTATTTTAGAGTCATTGAATTTGGATGAGAAGAAAGCTGATTCAAGGGCTATTTTTATTGTTAAACAGAATTTGAATTATTATTTGAATTCTCTGGATAATCTTATTGAGAATATTAGAGGCATTGGAAATTATGATTTGATTCAGAATATTAATGAGATTTTTTTGAATTTTAAGGAAAGGTCAAAGGCTTATTTTAATAAATCTACTTTTTTAATTGGTAAGGAATTAGAGGGTGTTGAGATGGTTATTGAGAGTTTTTTTAAGGATTTGAATAAGATTGTTAAAGATAGCAGTGATGTTCAGGAGAGTTTGAAAGCTTTTTCTGAAATTCGTAAAACTCTTGAAAATATCTCTGAAGTTGATTCTAAGGGAAAAGATATTGATTCTGAAATTGAAATGTTGAGAATAGAGTTGGGAGATGTTGAAAAATCTAAATCTGGAATTATGGAGGGAATTATGGAAATTAAAAATTCTGAGAATTATAAAAAGGAAAATGAAATTAAGGAAAATTATGATATGAAAGTTAGGGAATTGGATAAAATGATTTTGGATTTGAAGTCAGATGTTGATTTTAAGTATCTTGGGAATCTTTATCATTTTAGTGAAAAGAATATGGATAAGATTAAGAAATTTCAGAATAGTTTTAAGGAGGAGTTTGGGAAAGATAGGGGGAAATCTCTTAGAGATTTGATAGGCAAGGGGCATCCTAATAAAGAGGGAGTTTTGAAAAAAATTGAGAATGTTTTGAAAAAAATTGATGAGGTTGAGAAGATTGATGTAGAGTTTCCTGTTGAAGAAAAGATTAAGGATATGAATGAAAAATTAAAGGATTTAATTTTTAAGAAAGAAAGTGTTGAATCAGAGATTAAAAAAAGTGTGAAAAGAAAAGGAGATGTTGTTTCAGAGAAGAGGGATTTGGTGGAGAATGTTCGGGAAGGATTGTATAAGATTGGAATTGAGTTGAAGGATTAATGTCCCCCAGTTAAAACATAATTATGGAATCTTTGGCAATCAAATAATTCTTCGAGAGAAATTATTGCAGGTTTTGAGGAACTGCTTTTTATAACTAAATCAAAACTGAGTTTTCCTGCTGGAGAAACTAATAATGTTTTTTGCCTATTTTTGTAACTCTAAGAGTTTCATTCCAACCAAGATATTCTACTTCTTTTAAAAGATGTGTAAAATTCTCTAAACATTTTTTTATTAGTTATGTTCTATTTAAATAAATTATTGTTCTAAATGGATAAAATTCCTTTAAAAATCTTTCTATTTTTTATTTTTTCATCGTCGATAAAAATTTTATAAACCAAAAGGTTTATAAATGAAAATCTATTATAAATAATTATACAAGATGGCAAGTAAACCTAAAACTTCTTTGAAAATTCAGAATATTGTTGCTACAACTTCATTGGGCAAGGATGTTCCTCTGACTAAACTGGCTAAAACAATTCCTAATACTGAATATAATCCAGAGCAGTTTCCTGGCTTGGTTTTGAGAATCAAGGAGCCGAAATCTGCTGTTTTGGTTTTTTCTTCAGGCAATTTAGTTTGCACTGGGACAAAATCATTAAGCCAAGTTAAACTGGTTATTGAACAAGTTATTAAAACACTTAAAAAAATTAATGTTACAATTACTGAAAAACCTAAGATAACTGTTCAGAATATTGTTGCTTCTGGAAATATTAATATGATGCTTAATTTGAATTTTTATGCTTTGGAACTTGAAAATACAGAATATGAGCCAGAGCAGTTTCCTGGCTTGGTTTATAAGCTTGGTGACCCTCCTGCGACATTTTTATTGTTTAGCAATGGAAAATTAGTTTGCACTGGAACAAAAGATAACAAACAATTGAATGAATCTACTGCACTTTTAGTTGAGAAATTAAAAGAGGCAAAAGGAAATTAAAAGTGTGCAGGACACGCAGATATGATACCAGTTAGGAAAATAATACTTGATTATAAGGAGATTAATACTCATCTCAACTAACTCTTGACAACTTACATAAATTCTGTGTAAATTTAAGTAGTATCAAAGGTTTCTAATCTACACAGGGATTAAAATATAAATCTTTTTAAGTATGAAGTTTTATGAGTGAATGGATGTTAGATAGGTTGGAAGATATTTCAAGAGGCGAGTTCTATGAGGAAAAATGTTAGTGAAGAGTAGTTAGTTTTTGATTTAATTAAAAAATGTTTTTTAGACAATAGTGATAAATTAGTTAAATTCTTATAAATAAGAAGTTTGTTATATTTATGAATAAGAGAATCCTATGAATAATTTTAGGATTCTAATGAGAATCTTGTCCAAATTCCATTTTGGAATTTCAAGAAGCAGGGTTTTATAAAGGAGGTCATTATGGCTGATAAAAACACAGAGGAATTAATTACTGAAGCAAAGCTTTTTTTTGATACTTATAGGAAAAAGATAGGTGAGTGTATTAGGAAAGGGCGAAAGGTTGTATTTATTGATTTTGAGGATTTATCTTCGAATTCGCCGATTTTGGCTGAAGCTTTGATTAGTAATCCTGAAGAGATTTTGCAATTACTTGAGACTTCACTTGAAGAATCTGGTTTGATTAAGAATCCAAGAATTCGGTTTAGGGATATTCCAGATACTCAAAAAGTTAAGATAAGGACTATTAGGGCTAATCATTTGAATCAGTTTATTTTTTTTGAGGGTTTGGTTAGGCAGGCATCAGAGGTTCGTCCACAGGTTGTTAATGCTAAATTTGAGTGTCCTTCTTGTGGAACTGTTATTTCTGTTTTGCAGGTTGAGAAAAAATTTAGAGAGCCGAGTAGGTGTTCTTGTGGTAGAAAAGGGCAGTTTAGATTAGTTTCAAAAACAATGGTTGATGCTCAAAGATTGGTTCTTGAAGAATCCCCAGAATCTCTTGTAGGAGGTGAACAACCAAGAAGAATTAATGTTTTTTTAAAGGAAGATTTGGTTGAACCAATTATGGAAGAAAAGACAACTCCTGGAAGCAAGGTTCGTGTTCTTGGAATTTTGAAGGAGGTTTCTGTTCCATTACCTTCTGGTGCTATTTCAACTCGTTTTGATTTAGCTGTTGAAGCAAACAATGTTATTCCTTTGGAGACAACTTATGAAGAATTAGATATTACTGAAGAGGATGAAAGGCAGATTCAAGAACTTGCAGAAGACCCTGAACTTTTTAAAAAACTTAGAGAAAGTGTTGCTCCGAGCATTTGGGGTTATGAGGAAATTAAAGAAGCATTAGTTCTTCAGATGTTTGCTGGTGTGAGGAAGGTTGGAAAGGATGGTTCTGTTTCAAGAGGAGATATTCATTTGTTTTTGATAGGGGATCCGGGTGTTGCTAAATCGATTACACTAAAATTTATTTCTGACATTGCTCCTAAGGGGAGGTATATTGTAGGTAAGGCAGCGACAGGTGCTGGTATCACTGCGACAGTTGTTAAGGATGAGTATTTGAAGGGTTGGTCTTTGGAGGCAGGTGCTATGGTTTTGGCTAATAAGGGTGTTGTTTGTATTGATGAGATTGAAAAAATGGATGCTAATGACAGGAGTGCTATGCATGAGGCACTTGAACAGCAGACAGTTACTATTTCAAAAGCTAATGTTCAGGCATCGTTGCAAGCACAAACTTCTGTTCTTGCTGCTGGAAATCCAAAGTTTGGAAGATTTGAACCATTGCAATCAATAACTCAACAAATTGATTTGCCTCCTGCCTTGATTAATAGATTTGATTTGATTTTTATTTTAAGAGATTTGCCTGATAAAGCAAGAGATGATGCTATTGCTGAACATGTTCTGAATATTCATCAGATGAAAGAAAAAGAGTCAGAGATTGACAGAGATTTGTTTAGAAAGTATGTTGCATATGCAAAGCAAAAATTTGAACCGAAATTTAGTGATGAGGCAGTTAATTTGATTAGAGATTATTATGTTAAAATGAGGAATATGCAGGCAAGTGGTGATGGTTCTGCAATTGCTATTTCTGCCCGGCAATTGCAAGGACTTGTTCGTTTGGCTGAAGCTCATGCTAAATCACGACTTTCAAATGTTGTTGAGAAATATGATGCAGAAGTTTCTATTCGTTTGACTAATTATTACCTAATGCAAGTTGGTTATGATTCTGAAACAAAAACTTTTGATGTTGATAGGTTTTCTTCTAATGTTTCGACTTCTCAAAGAAGCAAAATTGTTCTTGTTAGAGAAAGCATTAAAAAATTGGAAGAAAAATTTGGAAAACAAGTTCCTATTGAAGAATTGAGAAAAGAGGTTAAGGATATTTCAGATGTTAATTTTGAAGAAACAATTGAGAAATTGAAAAAGTCAGGAGATATTTTTCAACCAAAACAAGGATTTGTGCAAGATGTTCAGAGTCGGTGATTTCTAAACACTCGCAACCTCAGTCACCCAGACAACAAAAATCATTTCAATGAAAGATATCCATAGAAAAGGGTTTGAGAAATAGATTTCAAATCCTCCCTTGACAATGTGGATTGTTAATAGCAGGTCTAAGATTATTCCTGTTATTAGAAAAAATATTCCTAAAATAAATCCTGATGTTCTGTCTTTTGACATATAATAAATTCTTGTTACAAGGATTGATGCAGGAATTAATAGCAGGAAATGTATGAGCCATTGTGTTAGGAATTGGTTTGATAATTCTGGTATTGTCATCATTATTGACCACCAGATAAAGATTAAAATCCAGAGAAAAATTCCTAAAAGTATTGCTCTGATTATTTTCATATTTTAAGAGGTATTTTTGTTTTTTAAATATTGTTGGTTTTTAAAATATTGTTTATTTATTGCAATTAAATTTATAAATTTTATAATTGTTTTTGTAATAATTCTTACATTTTTGTTTATTGTAATTACTTTTATAAGATATAGACTTGAGAAAGAATCTTCTGAAGGTGTGGTAGATAATTAAATTGTATGTTATTAATTAGAGAGGCATATTTACTTGTTTTACTGTAGATAATTAAATACATAAATCTTTAAAATAGATTGTGTTTTGGTTTTTTATGGTAGAAATAAAAAAAAGAAATACTGCTTACAAGGTTCGGATAGGTGATTTGCTTAGAGGTGAGATGGTTTTTGAGGAGTTGCCTAAGGAAAATTTAGATAAGAGTATTAATCCTCGTTTGTTGCATGTTGGATTAGGTGATAAACAAATTTACAGAGTTAATTTGGTTGCAAATGTTATTGAGAAATATCAGAGTGAAGGTGAAAGCAAGTTTGCCTCTATAACTCTTGATGATGGTTCAGGACAGATAAGAGTGAGGGTTTTTGGAGAAGATGTTTCAAAATTTAACGATATTGTGCAGGGTGATACTTTGGTTGTTATTGGTTATCTTCGTTCATTTAATCAAGAGCTTTATGTTATTCCTGAAATTATTAAAAAAAGGGATCCTAAGTATTTATTGGTTAGGAAGTTAGAGATTGAAAAAATGTATCCAAAAGTTGAAACTCCTAAAGAGAAAAAAGAGATAAAAGCATTCAGGGATGAGATTATTGAGATGATTAAGGCATCTGAAGAATATGAAGGGATTGAGAAAGAGGAAATTATTAATAAAATTAAAAATACTAATCCAGAGACAATTAATCAAGAGATTCAAAAATTAATTGAGGATGGGATTGTTTATGAGCCTCGTCCTGGAAGAGTGAGGTATTTGGGTTAAAATGAAAAGTGAGAAGTTAAGAGATTATAAGAATTTGATTGGATGTTATGTTTCTCCAGGAGCATTTTCTGAAGAGGTTTGTGTAAGTTTTCCTGTTTATGAATCTGATAAAAAATTAAGTATTGAAAGTATTGTTTGTCATCCTGATAATGTTGATTGGGTCAGAGGTGTTCCTTCTGGAGAAGGATTTTTGAGGGTTGATGAAATTAGGTGCGGTGGTGAGAGGTCTTTGGTTGTTATAAATGGTAAGGGTTACAGAGTTCATATGGATAGTTTGATTGAGAATTTTTAAAATGGTTAATTACCTAAACAAATCTAACAACATATTTTTGGAAAAAAAGATTGTTTGGAATGCTTATGAGATTTTCATTTTCGTCTTTTAGAGTTGTGAAAAGAGCATTTATTGCTAAAACCTCGCCTTGAATTTCTTCAGGAATTATTTTTATTTTATCATTTATTCTAAATGGTTTTGTTAGATAGAGCATTATTCCTGCTATTAGATTGCTTAGAATGCTCCAGACTGCGAAGAGTCCTATTGCAATAAGGGCTAAGAATCCTGTTATTGTTGTCCAGAGAGAATCAAGATTAAAATTCCATACAATAAAAATAGATATTATTCCAATAATCCACAGAGAGAAGGAGGATAATCTTTTAATTAGGATTTTTTCTTGTTTTTTGATTCTTCCATGAATTTTTTTTGAAATTATTCTGTAAAATAATGGATATATAATTAATAGAATTAATAAAATTACAAGTGTTAAGGTTATCTGTATTATTATTTTTGTAAGGTCCATTAGATTCAGCAAAACTGGGGTTTATTAATCTTTTGTTTTGATTTATGAAATCTATTTTTAATATCTTTTTCAGTTAGAGTAAAGTCAAATATATTGAAATTTTCTTTTAAGTGTTCTTCTGAAGTTGCTTTTGGAATTATTATAAGAGATTTTTGTATAAGCCATTTTAATGTTATTTGAGAAGGAGTTTTAATGTATTTTCTGAAATTTTTTTTATTATTTGATTGTTTAAAATCTCTCTTCTTGCTAATGGAGAATATGCTGTGATTTCTATATTTTTTTAATTTCTATTTTTTCAGACAAGAGAATGAGTTCCTGAAGATGTTTTATTGTAAAATTGCTGACTCCAAATGCCTTTATTATAAAGGATTATCTATTTGTATTATAGTATTTATTGTTTATAATTGTTTTTTGTAATTTGTCTTAAAAAGACTTAAATACTGTAATTTTAATGCTTTTTTATGGAAAATGAAAAAATAGACTCTTTTAGAATCGTAGTTCAATCTGGCAATGCCTCTTTTAAGGAAATAATGGGAGTGTATGTTGCATTAAATGATTTATATGTTTCTATGGGAGGTTTAGGATTGCAATTTAATCTTATTGATGTTGTGAATGAGAGTGTTCCGGAATCTGATTATGATGTGCATGTTGGAACTCCTTTTGCAAACACAAGAAGGGTAAGAAGAGAATCAGACTTTCCGAAATATGTTCCAAGAGAAGAGGTTTATGATGCAATAAAAGAATTTATTGAACCTTCGCATGTGTCTTTTGTTAAAAAAAGTCTTGATGATTTGTTTCCAGAGGATAAGTTTCAGGGTTGTTTTCCTTATAGTAGAGCAATGGAAATTTTGTTTAATGATTATATTTGTTAAAAAGACTTAAATATCCTTGTTGTGTTAATTTTTTATGATAGATATAAAATTGATTCGGGATGAGCCGGATTTGGTTAAAGAGAATATTAAGAAAAAATTTCAGGATGCTAAGGTGGAGTTGGTGGATGAGGTTTTGAAATTGGATGGGGAGTGGAGGAGATTGAAATTTCAGGCAGATAATCTTCGCAAGGATAGAAATAAGATTTCTAAAGAAGTAAATAGATTGAAAAAGAGCGGGGATGAAAAGGGTGCTAAGGATTTGATTAGTAAGGCAAAAAAAATTCCAGAAAGGATAAAAAATATTGAGAATCGAGGTGAGAAGTTAGAGAGAAAAATAAAGAATATTATGATGAAAATTCCGAATATGATTCATCCTTCTGTTCCTATTGGGAAGGATGATACAGAGAATGTTGAAATTGCTAAGTTTGGAAAAGCTAAAAAACCTTCTTTTAAGGTTATGAATCATGCTGAGCTTGCAGAGAAGATTTGCGGTGTTGATTTTGAGGTTAGTGGTGAGACTTCTGGAACTGGATTTTATTATTTAATGGGAGAACTTGCTATTTTGCATTCTGCAATGCTTTCTTTTGCCCGTGATTTTATGATTAAACAAGGATTTAGATATGTTATTCCTCCTTTTATGATAAGAAAGAAAGTTGTTGAGGGTGTAATGAGTTTTGAGGAAATGGAGAATATGATGTATAAAGTTGAAGGAGAGGATTTGTATTTGATTGGAACTTCAGAGCATTCTGTGATTGGAAAGTTTATTGATAAGAATTTGAGAAAGAAGGATTTGCCTGTTTGTTTGACGAGTTATTCTCCTTGTTTTAGGAAAGAAATTGGTGCTCATGGAATTGAGGAGAGGGGGTTTTATAGAAGACATCAGTTTGAGAAACAGGAGATGATTGTAATTTGTAAACCTGAAGAGAGTTTTGAATGGTATGATAAAATGTTGAATTGGACTATTGAGGTTTTCAAGGAATTGGAGATTCCTGTTCGGACTCTTGAGATTTGTTCTGGTGATTTAGCTGATTTAAAGGCAAAGTCAGCTGATGTTGAGGCATGGTCGCCTCGGAGAGGAGAGTATTTTGAAGTTGGAAGCTGTTCTAATTTGACTTCTGCACAAGCTCGCAGGTTGAATATAAAATTTAATGATGGCTCAAGTTCAAAATTTGTGCATACTCTGAATAACACTGTTCTTGCATCTCCTCGTGCTTTGGTTGCTTTTTTAGAAAATCATCAACAGAAAGATGGTTCAATAAATATTCCAAAAGCATTATGGAAGTATACTGGGTTTAAGGTTATTAAGATGAAAAATTGGTGAGCAGTGTATGAAAGAAGATGCTTTTATGTTTACGGATGTAATTTAACCTTATCAAAAATATGATCAACTTGGATTTCATAAGATTCTTTTCTTCTGTAAAGGTAAAATATATCGTTTAATTAAATAATTCTGTTTTAGTAAGTCTGTGAGGCTACTAATTTATCAAGAGATTCTTTGTTTTTTCAGAAAGCTCAAATTGTGTCTGATAAGGTTTTGCTTTTGCTATTTAATTATTTATTATAAAGGTTTATAAATTTATATATCTCTCAAATTTATGGAAAAATTAAAAAAATTTAAGATACTGGCTGCGAGTGATTTTCATGGAGATAGTGAGGCATCTCGGAAATTAGCTGAAAAAGCTGTTGAAGAAAACGTTGATTTAGTTGTTTTAGCAGGAGATATGACAGGAGTTGTTGAAAGTGATAATATTTTAAAGCCATTTGTTGAAAAAGGAAAGAAAGTTATTTTTGTTCCTGGAAACTGGGAGACAACTGAAACTGCTGATTTTTTATCTAAGTTGTATGGTGTTAAGGATGTTGGAAAACATTATGTGAAATATGAAAATGTTGGAATTTTTGGAATTGGAAGTCCTGACTGGCAGATGCATCTTGATGATAATAAAACTTTTTATAAATTGAAAGAAGATTTTGATAAAATTAAGGATTTGGAGAAGAAAATAATGATTAGTCATTTGCATGCTTCTGGAACTAAATCAGAGTTTTCAGGAATTCCTGGAAATGAAGGTCTTCGTAGAGCGATTGAAGAGTTTCAGCCGGATTTGTTTTTGTCTGGGCATATTCATGAAGCAGAAGGATTGAGTGAAAAGATTGGTAGAACTAAGGTGGTTAATATTGGAAAAAAAGGAAAGGTGATTGAGATTTAAAAATTATTTTTTTCTTCCAAAAGAGATATTATAAAAATCCCAACATTCTCCAATGTATGGAAATCTTTCTTTCCATTGAGTGTTATGTTTTTCTTCTCCTCTTGGTTTTTGTAGAGATTCTATTTTGCCTTCTGGTGTAATTCTTTCAAAAGATATTCCTCTATCTGTTATATTTATTCGGTAATCTAAAAATCCTGTTTCTTGATTGTAAAATTCTAAACCTAATCTACCTTCTGAATTTATTATTCTTAAAGTATAATCTTCTTGATTAATTCCTATATCTTCTAAATCTATTTGTTCTGGAATTTCTATTATTTGTTCTATTTTTCTTCGGATTTTCATTTTCTTGGTTGTATTGAAATTTGTTTATAAGAATTATTGTGAAATGTCCCTTATGTCTATGTCATGAGTTATTGTATCTCTGTATGCAATAATCTCTAAAACTATATTTAGAGGGTTGAGATTATAGGTTTCTAAAACATTCTGGAAATATTCTGAATATTCTTGTTTGAAATCTCTTATTTGTTCCTCTCTTGAGGGCTTATCTAAATTCAACATATATCCCCCTCTAAATGGAAATAGAGGGTTTTTTTCTTTAGTTGAAAAGTTAAAATTATAATTAAAACATATGAATTCAGGAGTTGCTAATCTTGGGACAACTCTTTTTGTGAGTTTTGATTTAGTCCCTCGAATAAACTCCCTGAATTTTTCTTCTGTGAACAACCAGTTTTGAACATTAAATGTGAATAATTTTTCAGGATTGACTGGTTCTTTGGAGGGTTTTTTCATTGATTAATTATGCAGAGATATTTAAAAACATTTTTATACCTATGTAATAAGGATTTTATATGACTTCAAAAAATAAGGGAGACCCTTTGTCTGTTGAAACCCGTGAATATAGGATTTTTAATCCTTCTGATGTAAAGCAAAGTGTTGAGATAGCTGTTAAGCCGAAGTTGAGTTTAAAAGAATTAGTTGTTGTAGAGAAGAAAGGGAAAATTGTTAAAAAATCTAAATCTAAGAAAAAAGTTGTTAAGAATAAAAAAGATGAAAAGGTTAAATTGAAGAAAGATGGTTATGTTTTGATTATTACTGAGAAACCGCAAGCAGCTGGGAAGATTGCTTCTGCTTTGTCTGGGGGCAGTGACAGGAAAGTTTCCAAACTCGGAGGTGTTTCTTATTATGAGTTTGAGAGAAATGGTAAAAGAATTGTTGTGGCTTGTGCTGTTGGACATTTGTTTAGTGTTTCCCAGAAAGTAAAGGGAAGTTATTATCCCATTTTTGATATTGATTGGTTTCCTAATTTTGAAGTTAGGAAGAAAGATTTTACTAAAAAATATTATACTTTGATTAAATCTTTGGTTAAGGGTGCTGGAGAGTTTGTTGTTGCAACAGATTTTGATACAGAGGGAGAGGTTATTGGTTATAATGTTGTTCGGTTTATTGGAGGACAGGATGATGCTAAGAGAATGAAGTTCAGTTCTCTGACAGTTGGTGAGATTGAGAATTCTTATAAGAATATGTTTCCTACAATTGAATGGGGGCAGGCAATTGCTGGTGAGACACGGCATTTTCTTGACTGGATGTATGGTATTAATTTAAGCAGAGCTTTAATGAGTGCTGTTAAAAAAACAGGAAGGTTTAGAGTTATGAGTATTGGTAGAGTTCAGGGACCTGCCTTGAATTTGATTGTTCAAAAAGAAAAATTGATTAGAAATTTTAAACCAACTCCTTATTGGCAGATTTTTTTGATTGTTAGTGATGGAAAGAATAAACTTGAAGTGAAGTATTATAAGGATGTTACTAAAAAAGAAGAATTGGACAGGTTTCGGGTTTTGAAGGGTATGAAGGGTGATGCTAAGACTAGGAAAACTAAGCAGGTGATTAAACCTCCTGCTCCTTTTGATTTGACTTCTTTGCAGACAGAGGCATATAAGTTTTATTCAATAACACCTTCGCAGACATTGCAGATTGCTCAAAAACTTTATCTTGCTGGTGTTATTTCTTATCCAAGAACTTCATCTCAGAAAATTCCTGAATCAATGAAGCCCCTTGGTATTTTGAAAAAACTTGGAAAAAGATATTCAGATTTGGTTGAATATGCTAAAAATCTTAAGCCAGTTGAAGGTAATAAATCAGACCCTGCTCATCCTGCAATTATTCCCACTGGTGTTTTTCAGAAGTTGGATGGACAGGATGAGAAGATTTATGAATTGATTGTTAAAAGATTTATTTCTTGTTTTTGTGAGAATGCTGAATTAGAGAATAAGAGAGTTGAGGTTAAGGTGGAGAGTTTGAAGTTTGTTACTAAAGGTATGGAGATTTTGAAGAAGGGTTGGATGAATGTTTATCCTGCTAAAATGGATGAGAAGGAGATTGCTGATATGAATGGAGAAGTTGATGTTGAGAGTGTTAGAATTGATGAAAAAATGACTAAACCACCTAAGAGATATAGTCCTGCTTCGATTGTTACTGAATTGGAAAAGAGAGGGCTTGGAACAAAAGCGACTCGTGCAAATATTCTTGAAACTCTTTATAATCGTAATTATATTAAGGATAAACAAATTAGGGCAACAGAGTTGGGAATTAGATTGATTGAAAGTATGGAGAAAAATTCTCCTGTTATTATTGATGAAAAACTTACTCGGGATATTGAAAAGGATATGGATAATATTAGGAGTTCAAAAAAGGATTTGATTGGAAAGGAGAAAAAAGTTATTGAGAAAGCTCGTGAGGCATTGACAAAGATTTCTGAAGATTTTAAAAAGCAGGAGTTGAAGATTGGGCAAGAGCTTGTTCAGGCGAATGAGGCATTGTGGGAGCAAGAGAAAAAGGAAAATGAATTGGGTGTGAAATGTCCTAGTTGTGGAAAAGGAGTATTAGGAATAAAGTTTTCTCCTCGTTTTAAGAGTAATTTTATTGGATGTTCTGAATATCCAAATTGCAAGCAGACATATTCACTTCCAAAAGGAAATGTTAAAAAGCAAGATAAAAAATGTGAGTATTGTGAATGGCCTATGTTTATCAGAGTTATGTTTGGTAGAAAGCCGTGGATTTTTTGTGCTAATCCTAATTGTGAGTCGCGTAAGGAGTTGGATATTGATGGGAAGACTAAAGTGAAGAGTTAGAGGTATGTGGGAAGTAGAATAATCCTTTACCTTAATTAATATTAGAGTTTTTATTCAGAGAAAGATATTTCATTGGAAGGAACTTTTCTTTATTTTAGACTTCCGACTCCTAAAAATGATGTGGATATTTATCCTTATCTTGAAAGTTAGAAAGGTTTATATATATATATAATTTACTGATTTTGTATATGGCAAGAGAAATTTTATTGTCTCAAGATTTTGACAGTAATATCTTTACTCGGAAAACAATTTCTGCTTTCTTTGAAAAGATAAATTCCCTAAAAGAAAAAGAAATTGTACTTGACTTTGAAGGGATTGAGTTTATATCGAGATCTTGTGCGGATGAATATTTGAAACAGAAAGAAGAATCTGATAAGAAAATCGTAGAGGTAAATATGAATAAAGAAGTTTGTTCTATGTTTAATGTGGTTCAAAATCAATATCAAAATAAAGGTTTTAGTGTTACTTTTGTAAATTGTGATAATCCTAAGAGAAAAGTTTTGGCTTAGGTATTTTGTTATCTTAAAAAGATGAAAAAATATAAATTAATAGAGGATAGCTCAAAAATAAGTAATTCTTAGGGGATAGCAAAGCATATGAGAAGAGAATCTTTGGAATGTTCTTAAAGATATGTTCAACTTCTCCCTATAAAACTTTTTATCTATTTTTACTATGCATCTTCTTTTATCCAATAATCCTTAAATAGTCTTTTGAGTGTTTTTATAAAGATGGCGATAAAGGTGATTGTGTTTGATTTGGATGATACTTTGTATGATATGGGGCAGATTCGAGATTCCTCTCGTAAGCAGAGTGTTAAGGAGATGATTGATTTGGGTTTGGATTGTTCTGTTGAAGAGGGTGTGAATTTTTTAAGTTCCTTAAAAAATAGTAATGCTTTGGAGAGATTTAGAAAATTTGGTGAAAGATTTTATGTTAGTGAAGAAATTTGGAGAGCAGGATTTGAGAAATATATCAATGCTGATTTTAATGAGATTGAGTGTTATCCTGAGGTTTTTGAAGTTTTGAAAGAGTTGAAAGGGAAGGTAAGATTGGAATTGATTTCACAGGGAAGTTTTGAACAGCAGAATAAAAAAATTGATGTTTCGGGGATTAGGGGTTTTTTTGATGAAATTTTTATTACAGGACTTGGTGAAAAAGAAAGATATTTTTCTGGATTATTAAAAAAAGGTTTTTCTTCTGGAGAGATTTTGGTTGTTGGTGATAATATTTCAAATGAGATAAAAATTGGAAATAAATTAGGGTTTGTGACTGTTCGTTTGAAAAAAGGGATTTATGCTAATTCTAAAACCAGAGATAAATTAGAGAGTGCTGATTATGAAATTGAAAATCTTAAGGATTTATTTGAGATAATTAGTGTAAAAAAAGATTTTAAGGTGGTGGCTATTGGTGGTGGGACTGGACTTTCTACTCTTGCAGAGGGTTTAAGAAAACATTTTGATGATTTGACTTTAATTGTTACTGTTACTGATTCTGGAAGAAGTTCTGGAATTCTTCGCAGGGATTTGGATGTTTTGCCTCCTGGTGATATTCGAAATAATTTAATTGCTCTTTCTAATTCTGAAAAATTAATGTGTGATTTGTTTCAGTATAGATTTGAAAATGGAAACTTGGAGGGGCATAGTTTTGGGAATTTGTTTATTGCTGCTTTGACTAAACTGACTGGAAGTTTTGAAAAAGCAATTGAAGAGACATCTAAGATTTTAAAATTGCAGGGAAAAGTTTTGGCTTCTACATTGGATAGTGTTCATATTTGTGCTGAGTTAGATGATGGAAATATAATTGAAGAAGAAGATAATATTATTGACAGGAATAATTTTTATGTTCATCTTCGTCCTAAGATTAAAAGAGTTTTTTTAAAACCATCTGCTCAGGCAAATGATAAAGCTCTTCGTGAAATTGAAAGTGCGAATTTGATTGTTCTTTGTCCTGGAAGTTTGTTTACAAGTGTGATTTCTAATTTATTAGTTAAAGGTTTAAGTGATTCTATTAATAATTCTTGTGCTAAGAAAGTCTATGTTTGCAATATTATGACACAGGTTTCGCAAACTTATGGTTTTAAAGCAAGTGAGCATGTTCGCAGAATACTTGAGTATGTTAATTTAGATTATGTTTTGCTGAATTCCTCTAAACCTTCAGAAGAACTTTTAGAAAGTTATAAAAAAGAGAATGCTTTTTTAGTTGAGAATGATTTAGATGAAATTTCTAAAATGGGTGTTGATGTGATTGTTGAGGATTTGTTGGATAAAAATATTGAGAAGAAAATGTTATGGGAGAAAAAGGATTTATTGAGGCATGATTCTAATAAGGTTGGAGAGTTTTTGAAGAGGTTGGTTTGAAAAACTTCATAAATTCTTATATATGAATTATCATTATTAATTCATGGAAATAAAAGAGGTTAAAAGGTTTCTTGATAATCTTAATCAAGATAAAATAACTTTCGATTCTCATTTCTACAAAAGAGTTGGTGAAAGACCTGTTGATGAAAGTCTTGTTAGAAGTTTTTTATCATGTCTTGATAAATTAGAAAAAATTGAAAAAGGAAGAGGAGATAATCGGTTTAAACTTTGGTTTAAATGAGTAGAAAATATTCTCTTGTTTTAATAATTGAGATTGATCTCTCAAAAGGTTTAAAAATTATAAGTTCTTGGAATAGTTATAAAAAATGGCAAGAGAGATTAAGACAATAGATTATGATTCTGAAAATGATATTTTTTTCATCTCTGATGGAGATAGAATTAAGTGTTCGCTTGATATTGGAGATTTTGTTTTAGATGTTAATTCAAATAATCTTATTACTGGAATTGAGATAATGGATGCTAGTGAAAATTTGGGAATTGGTAAGGAGATTTTAGAAAATATCGAGAATATTGAAATGTCTGTTAATTATAAGACAAATTATGTTTATGTCTTACTTAAAATGAGTTTTAGAGAAGAAGAAAAAGAAGTAAATATTCCTATTCCTCTTACCTTGGGATTGGGACATAAGTCCCCCAAGAAAGAAGTTTTGGTTTATAAATAAAAAGTAAGTCAAAATTGCAGGTGTTCTTTCGAAAAAATTGGCGAATGTAATCTTATATATCAAAACAGCTAAGGAGAAAGTGGAAATATTTTTCATGACATCGGGCTTAAGAGAAATTTTGTGAATGTGATGAACAAAATGTCCGTAGGATGCAGGCTTTTCTCTCCTATCTGGGGTGGGCAAAAAATGAAATTTTAAATTTGGTCGATTTATCGACGCTGGGAACATAATCATATCAGGAGTTAATTCCTGATATTGTGCTGAATAAGAGTAAAATGAAAACCTTTTTCATCCAACCTTGAACCTTAACATAGCACCAATTCCGCTTAAGTTCAAGAACTGATTTCCTTCTTCTGTGTCTATTGAAATTGATTCTACTTGAGCATCAATTGATTTTGCTTTTTTTTCAAATTCTTTTGCCTGATTGCTTTTTAGTTTTTTTGATATTAGTAAGGTTTCAACTGCTCCAAATTCCAGTGCTTTTTTAACTTCATCTTCTCCATATGCTGTTTTATCTTTGTCTTTTCCTAACATATTGAAAAATTTTTCTAAAAGTTTTTTCTCGTGCATTATTTCCTGGTTTTGTAGTAAATCTTCTGATGCTTCAACTAAAAGTTCCAGTCCGTGTTCATCTGCATAACCTATATCTTTTACACCTAATACTTTTTCCTGCAGTGCTGTTACTAAATTTCCTTCTTTTAAAAAATCTTCTTTTGTTGGACCTGGACCTCCAACTAAAATTCCTTTTAATTCTTTTAAATTGAAAAATTCTTTTTTTGCAACATCTGCAATTTTTCTGTAAAATTCTTTAGCCATTCCTTCTCTGATTCTCGCATATCTTGCAGAAGATTGTCCTCCTTTGTTTGTTTTTCCTGGAATGAAACTTTCAAATCTCTGGAGAACTTTTATTTTTTTTCCTATGAGAAGTCCTATTGTTGCTTCATTTCTTTCTACTACAATTAATCCGTAAACCTCTTTTATTTCAAGCATTTCTTCTAAAGGTTCTAAGACAAAAGTTTGGTCGCATCTGTAAAGTCTTGCATTTAATTCCTCTGGAGGTTCAAATGCTTCTGTTATAAAATCGTTTTGTCCTTCTACTTCTGAAACATTTCCTGCAAAAAGTCCTACTCCGTTTGGAGGTGCTTCATTCATTGATTTTGTTAATCTAATTAAAGACTCCAGTGCTTCCTGAACATTTTTACGAGTTGTTGTTGATTTTATGTTTGTTGCTGTTGATTTTTCTGACTCCAATTGTTTTGTTATTAAATTTATATCAAATCCTGCTGGAACTAAAACTGTTATCAACTCTGTATGTCTTGCTTTATATGATTTCATTTTTGTAACAAAATCTTCAAGTTCTGCTTTTTGTTTTTCATCTAATGCCATAAAATAACTATTCAAGACGGGTTTTTAATTGTTTGGGAGATGGATATCTAAAGGTTAGAAAAGTTTATTGATTCTTGATTTAAAAAAGGGGAAAAGGTTTATATATTAGAGATGCTTCTTAATATCTAATCTCCTTCTATTAGGGGTCATGAAGAGAGGTAATTATATCAAATGGTTGAAGCATTAGAGAAAATAATAAAAGAAAAGATAAGTGCAGACCATCTTCTTTATGTTAGTATGAAGTATACTAAAACTTGTGATGTGATGATTAATTTGATTAAGAGATGGAAGATTATGCTTGATTATGCTTTTGAGGGTATTTTTGAAAGGGCAAAAAAGAAGAAAATGATTAAAAGCATACCTACTGCACCTAAATTGAGGGTTGATGTTTTGAGAGATATTTTTAGTGATAATGAAAATGTTATGAAAATCCTTGATATGTATATGATGTTTAAGTTGATTGATGTTTTGAAAAAGTCAAAAGAGAGTGAGTTTAGGAAAGGAGTTTGTTTGAGAGTTATGTATAAAGGAGAGGAAGTTGCTGTTGATTTAGAAAAACTTAAAGAGTATTCAGAAGATATTCAGAATTTTATTGAATTCACTAAAGTGTTTATTTGTGTAAAGTAGATAGTATGTTTAAATATTTATTTCTGTATGCAATTGCATAGATTAAAAATGGAAACAACAATTAGATTAAATCTTAGAACTAAATCAGAATTAGAGAGGTTTAGACAGTATAGAGGTGAAAGTTATGAGAGTTGGTAGGAAATTTATTTATTTGGCGAAAATGTGTGAAGAAGAGGCTAAAAAGATTCTTGGTTTGTAAAATGTATGAAATAGTTTTTGAAAAAAGAGTTCTTAGAGATTTGAAGTGAAGAGAGAATTTGGAATAAACTTCAAGAGTGTAAAATAAAAGGTTTTAAATTAAGAGTGGGTGATTACAGAATTATTATTGATGTTGAAAATAAAATTAAGATTTTAAAAGTAGGGCATTGGAAGAATATTTATGAAAGTTAAGATAAAACTTTAAAAACCTAATTATTTTAGATAAATATGGCGAGAGTTTATGCGATTATATCTGGAAAAGGAGGAGTTGGAAAAACAACTTCTGCTGTGAATTTGGGATTGTGTATGAATTACTTGGGGGAAGATGTTGTGATTATGGATGCTAATCTGACGACTCCTAATGTAGGGATTCATCTTGGTGCTCCGATTGTTCCTGTTACCTTGAATCATGTTCTTTCAGGCATCTCCAATATGGAAGATGCAATTTATGAGCATGAATCCGGGGCTAAGGTTATTCCTGCATCTTTGTCTTTGAATGAATTAGAAAAAATTAATTATAAAAAAATGGATGATATTATTAAGAAATTAAAAAAAATTACAAATCATGTTTTGATTGATTGTCCTGCTGGTTTAGGAGAAGAGGCGAGAATTGCTATTAGTGCTTGTGATGAAATAATTATTGTCACTAATCCTGAAATTTCTGCTGTTACTGATGCATTGAAAACAATTAAACTTGCAGAAGAGATGAACAGGCCTGTTATTGGTTTTATTTTAACTCGTTACAGGGGAAATAATCTTGAAATGTCTGTTTCAAATATAAAAGATATGCTTGAGATTCCTCTTTTAGGAGTTATTCCAGAAGATGATTCTGTTAAAAGAAGTCAGTTAATGAAAAATGCTGTTGTTCATACTCATCCAAGAAGCAAGGCATCAAAGGGTTATGTTAGTTCTGCAAAAAGGATTTTAGGAGAGGATGTGGAAGAAGCTTATAGGGCTGGTTTTTTTGATGGTTTTTTAAGGGCTTTTGGGTTGAGATAGATTATGGAGATTGAAGATTATAGAAAGAGATTGAATGAAATTGATGATTCAATAGTTGATTTATTGAGTGAGAGGATTCGATTGAGTTCCTTGGTTGGAAAGTATAAAAGAGAAAAAGGGTTGGAAATTTTTGATTCATTGAGGGAGAAGGAAATTTTAAAGAGGTTGTGTGTTCGGGGGTGTGAAAAAGATGTTGGTGAAAACTTTATAAAGGAAGTTTTTAATTTAATATTATATAATTCAAAGGAGATTCAGAAAATGAGTGAGAATGTTTCGTTTGAGGAATGGAGTAAACTTGATTTAAGAGTTGGGGAGATTTTAGAAGTTGAGGATATTGAAGGTGCTGATAAATTGTATAAATTGAAAATTGATTTAGGCACTGAAACTCGAATCTTGGTTGCTGGTTTAAAGAATTTTTATACTAAAAATGAATTAGAGGGTAAGAAGTGTATTGTTTTTGTGAATCTTGAACCTCGTGTTATTCGGGGAATTGAAAGTAAGGGAATGATTCTTGCTGTTGTTAGTGATGATAAAAGTGAAGTGAAATTATTGAATCCTGATGGTGTGGTGGAGCTGGGAAGTCGGGTTTCATAGAAAAATATATATAGTTTAATGATTTTGTTGTAATATAAATAGTGTTCTAAAATGGTTAATAAACAAGAATTAGAAAGGGAAGTTGTTGAAGCTTTGAATGAAACAGGTTTATTTAGTAATGTTAAGATTTCTGGGAATTTAGATATGGAAGGTAGTGTTTTGACTATTAGATATAAATGGAATTCTGATTATTTGTCTGTTAAAAGAGAATTTGAAATAGAAAGATTAAAACTTGAACAGATAATTGAAGAAGATGGAGAGGCGAATTATCCTGAGGTTGAAATGTATTTTCCTGATACTCCCAATAAACAAGGAATTTATGTTAGTGAATTTAAAAGAGTGCCTCTTGAAGGTTCTTCAGATAATTTAACTGGGAAAGTTCTGGGTAATCTTGTTAAGGATATTAAGAGTTATGTTATTAGAAGGAAAAAGAGTTAAAGAATAATCACTTGTCTTGGGTATTCTGGAAAGGGAAGTTCAAGATGTTTTCTTAATTCTTCAAGATTTTGTCCTGTTTGACTTTTTAATTCAAACGACTTTAATCCTCCTGAATATAAAAAAGGTATTTTATCTTTTAATTCAGGATTTCCGTAAATCATAGATTCTGCTTTGTTCATTTGAGAAGTTGTAATAGGAATTTCATTTTTGGAGGGATTAATATTATTGTCTGTGTAGGATAATTTAAACCCACATATTGCTGATTCCATAAATTGTTATTAAGTCAAGCTTTTTAAATGCAATTATAGTAAGAGTATCTCCGATATTTATAAATAAACTTTGTAATTCCTAATTTTATTGAGGGTGGACGAGGATTTTGACTTTGACTAAATCTTAAAAATAACAAAGTCAGGACAGAGTTTTGTCAATAGACGAATTTAGTAGGAAACGAACCATTTTGCGAAAAGTAAAAAAATAACGAGCAGGATGGTGAGCCATGAATTACAAGGTAGTAAAAATTCATCGGAGATACTCAGTAAGATAAATATGATGGAAAAGGTAAAATCACCGATAATTTTTCTAATTGGATACTCCAGTTATTATAGGTCCTCTTGGACACTTTAAACCTCTTATTAATTATTTTTGTCTTTATTATTTATCTAATTTATTATATTTTTGGTATTCTGGATTTTATAAGAATTATCGCTATTGAGAATAATTTGAAAGATATTAATTATTAAGTAGTAACTAAACCAAAAGATTTATAAACCCAGAATCTCTAAATTCTCTATGGGATTAAAACTAAATGCAACAAGAGAAGCATACCAAGAGTTTTACGGTAGAAATGTAGAGCAAATGCCAAAACTAATAGCAGACGGCAGAGTACCTATGAATGTTTCTCAATTAATGCAAAGAAGATTAGACATTAGAAATTCCGATGATAAAGTAAAGAGTTCTTATATGGATAATTATTTTGATACTGGAGATGCTATCGTTTATCATCCTGATGGTAGGGTTAAGATTGTTTTGGATTCTGAAGATTTAAGAAATATGGCTCCTGATACCTCTAGAAATAGTGGAGATTTAATAATTGGAGAAGATGTTTATAATGCTCTTGAAGGAGAAGAATTCAAGAAAGGAAAATTAGGTAAAACTGGAGATTGGATGTCTAAGAAAGATGTTAAATCTCATCCAGTTTGGAAGGTTTTAGCAAGAGACCAAGCACTATTAGATGATTATACTGATTATATTTTTGCAGAAGGCAAAGAAAGATTTGGTTATGATACTGGTGGAATGGGAGTATTTGTAAGTTCTGCTAGTGGAGATACCCCTGAAATGAGGGCTTGGTTTGTCGGCGGGCTTGAGTACAGTTCTGGTGCTTTTGGTTGGTATGGCTTTGACTATGACCGTGGTCGTTTCGTTGGTATAGCGCCGGAGGCGCTAAGTGCGCTCGGCAAAGGTGCTTCAAATATCAAACCATATACAATGGCTGATTTACAATCTTTTGATGGTGCAGTAAAAGGATTAGAGGCTACTGTTAAACCTGAGTTGTTAGAACCTTTTGCACAATTAAGAAAAAAACTTTAATTTTTCTATTTTTAAATTTGTTAAAAACTTTACAATAATCTTTTTAAAATCTGTTTATTAAATTTATAAGTCCTGGCAACCGAAAGGTAACTTTTGAGAAGCTAGGTTATACGCTATTTTACGAGGGCAACAATGTTGTCATAAAATACAACTAAAACACCTAATGTCTTAAATTCGTAAGAATTTGAGAGTCAGAAATTAAAAATTTCTGAATGTGAATTAGTGGTGGTAATTAATAAGTGAAAGAGCTATGCTCTGGGGCTTGGTATGTCAACAGGCTTGAGAACAGGTCTAATGCTAATGGTAGGAATGACCTTGACAATGACAATGGTCGTTTCGTTGGAATAACCTACTTGCTCGGTTACAGGACTTTTTTATTTTTTCTTTTCCACTTCTTTGATTTTATACTATCCATAACACAAGCTATCTCGTCATAAGTTGGACAATTATTTTTAAATCGTTTCTTGATATCTCTCAATCTTTCTTTATGACTATAAATTTTTCTTAGAATTAAGTATATTTTTTCTCTTGGTAAAACTTCCCATACTGACAATTGGTTATATCCAATAAGTTTAATCAAATGATTCCATATAGTAGATTCTTTAACATTCTGTTTTAATGCTATTTCACTTATTTTTAATCCTTTTTTATAGTGATATAATGTTTTTTGTGTTGAAAACTCTAATTCACTTTCCTTTACTCTTTTTATGTAATTTACATATTTCTTTTTATTATGTACAAAGAGTTTACTTCCATGCGAAAAACATTTGTTAAAGTTCTTCATTAAGTGTTTTCTATATTTGTAAGTGTTTGCGTGAGAACAATAAGCTAACCATCCTTCTAAAGATTCTAGTGCCTTTTCTCTTCCAATAAATTCCTCATTAAACATAAACTTTAGATTGTTAAACTTTCTATCAAAATTTTTGTTTAAGCAAAAGCTTTTAACTCCTAAATTTCTGGTATTTTTATGGATTGCACAAAATCACCGATAATCACAGTAGCAGGTCATGTTGACCATGGAAAGACAACTATACTGGATAGTGTGAGAAAGTCGAATGTTTATGATAGTGAGGCAGGTGGAATTACACAGAAAATTTCGTTTACAAAGGTTCCTCTTTGTGATGTTGTTAAGAGATGTCCTGGAATTTCCGGGCAGAAGTTGGATATTCCTGGTTTTTTGTTTATTGATACTCCAGGGCATGCTGCATTTTCTCATCTTAGAAAAAGGGGAGGTAGTTTAGCTGATTTAGCTATTTTAGTTATTGATATTAATGAGGGGATAATGCCTCAAACTCAAGAAGTTATTGATATTTTGAAGATTAATAAAATTCCTTTTATTGTTGCCCTGAATAAAATTGATAATATTTCTGGTTGGAGAAAACAGGATGATTGTTTTAAGGATAGTTTGGATAAACAGGCAGTTAATACTCGGATGCAGTTTGATGAGAAGTTGCTGACTCTTGTTGGTGCCTTGCATCACCATGGTTTTAATGCTAAGCCGTTTTGGGAAGTTGATGATTTTGCAAAGCAATTGGCTCTGATTCCTTGTTCTGGAAAGACAGGTGAAGGTATTAATGAATTAATAATGATGATGTGTGGTTTGAGTCAGAAATATCTTGCTTCTGGTTTAAGATTAGGTGATGAAGCAAGAGGTGTTGTTTTGGAAATTAAAAAACAAAAAGATATGGAATATGCAGAGGCAATTTTATATGATGGGATTTTAAATTCAGGTGATGAGATTGCGATTGCAAGTTTTGGTGAGCCTATTATTTCAAGAATTCGGGTTCTTGAAGAGATAATTCCGATTTCAAGTAAATTTAAAAGAGTGAATAACATTTCTGCTGCAAGTGGAATTAGAATGCAGTTGATTAATTCAGAGGGTATTTTGCCTGGAATGCCTTTTGTTGTTTTTAAAAATAATCCTGAAGAGATTAAAGAAGAATTTGAAAAAGAAATTGGAGAAGCTGTTAAGACAGATAAAAAAGGAATTATTATTAAGGCAGATTCTCTTGGAAGTTTGGAGGCATTGATTACACTTTTAAAACAAGAGAAGATTCCGATAATTAGTGCTGGAATTGGAAAGATAAATAAAAAAGATATTATTTCTGCTAAGACAAATCTGGAGAAGGATGCTGAAAATGCTGTGATTCTTGGTTTTAATACATCAGAAGATAGTGAAGTTAAGGATATGAGTAAGGAAAAAGATGGAATTAAAATTATAACTAATGAAGTTATTTATCGTTTGATTGAGGATTTTTTGAAATTTAAGGAAGAGAAACAGAATGAGATTAAGAGGGCTAAGTTAGAGAATCTAGTTTCAATTTGTAAGTTAAAAATTCTTCATAATTATGTTTTTAGAAATTCGAAACCTGCTGTTTTTGGAGTTTCTGTTGATGCTGGTCAGGTTCGTGCAGGTGTTTCTCTGATTAATTCTCGTGGAGAGGTTGTTGGTAAGGTAAAGAGTGTTCAGGAAAATAATAAAAGTGTTGAAAGTGCTTCTTCAGGTGTAGAGGTTGCTATTTCAATTCCTGGAATAATGTTTGACAGAGTTTTGAGTGATGAGGAATATCTGTATTCAGATATGTCTGAAGGGCAGTTTAAAGAGTTTAAGGAAAATAAAGATTTGTTAAGTTCAGATGAGATTAAAACTTTGCAAAAGATTGCACAGATTAAAAGGGGTAAAAAGGTGACTTGGGGGGTTTGATGATTTTAGGTTATGGGGGTGTGGGTTAAAATGACGAGAGAAACTAAAGATAGATATTATAATTATAGGTTGAAAAAAGAGAGAGGGAAGGCAGGGTTAAGGGGTCGTGATGTTGCTGAAAAATTAAGAGTAAATCCTACTTGTTATTCTCATTGGGAAAGATTAAGGAGTTGTCCTAATTCTAAAACTGCTTTGGAAATTGCTCGTATGTTTAAGGAAAGATTAGATGTTGATATGAGTGCTGAAGATTATGCAAAATATTTATTTCCTGATTGGATAGATGGTTTAGTTAAAGAGTTGAAAATTGAAAGAGGTGAGAAAGATTCTAAGGATGCTTTGGATTATACTGTTCCATTGAGCGGAGGTATTCAGAGAAGAATGAGTTATATTCCAAAGGGCAATAATGAAGAATTAAATGGAAAAATTAATGAGTCTCTTGGATTTCTTAGTCACAAGGAAAGAGAAATAATTAAATTAAGATATGGATTTGGTGGTGAAGTTTATACTTTAGAAGAAGTAGGGCATGTTTTTAAAATAACTCGCGAGAGAGTTAGACAATTAGAGGTAAGAGCTATGAATAAACTTAGGGATTATTTCAGAGAGTTAGAAATGTTAGAATAAAAAATGCTATTCCTATGATAATTTAACCATCTTAGAAAAAGCAAATTTTTATATTTAAAACTATTAAGAAAATTATTAGCAATATTCCGATTCTCAATGCTATTTTTTGCATAATCTCTATGAATTTCATAATCTATTTAGGATTCTGATTTATCTAAATTTTATCTTAGAAGTTTTGTATCTCCATTCATCACTTTCATAAATGCAGAAGCATCTTGTTTTTTTATTGATTTTTTTGAGTGGAGAGTTATTTTTGTTTTTGCTTTTTTACATAGCATTGTGTTTTGTTTTATTCTTGCTAAAAGAATTGCTTTTTGTTTTTTATTTAAATCTTTTAAATTATCTAAATCTATTCCAATTGTTATATTGTTCTTTTTTGCGAGTTTGCACAGAAATTCATTTAATCCTGAATCTCTTTGTTTTTGAAAATCTTTTCTATTATGAAATTCTGGTGAGAGAAGTGTGTTTACTTCCCTGTTTTCTAAAACCTTTCTGTTGAATTCAGGTGTTTTTGCTTTTACAATTATTTCTTCTTTTGAATTTTGTTTTTTTAATTTCTGAATTTCTTTTCTTAGTTGATTTAAAGAATCTGTTTCAATTATCATATTTTGAAGAAGCAATAATATTTTAAATAGGTTTTGTTTTTTATTTTATGAATTTTAAGATAAAGATTAAACCTGGTTCAGGAAAACAGGAAATTGAAAAAATTTCAAAAGATGAATATAGAGTTTGTGTGAAGTCCCGAGCTGAAGATAATAAAGCAAATCTGGAATTAGTTAAGTTTTTGAAAAAGTATTTTTCCAAGGATATAAAAATTATTAAAGGTTTGAAGAGTAGAAATAAAATTGTGGAGGTAAAATGAATAAAAGTGATTTTAGATTGGCACCTGCATATTATGGGAATAATAAAGAAACCTCAAGAGAGATAATATATATTCCGCGAACACTTTTGGTTTATGGCAATCTTTTTGAATCAGAAAATTCTAAATTAGAGTATTTGTCTTTAGATGTTTTAGAAAATAAATCTTTGATGGAATTGATTAATTCGGGTTTTGAAGAGAATGGTTTTGATATTAATAAATTAAAAGAGAGGGGTTGGGGATTTCGAGGGGTTTGGATTCCATTGAATTCTGTTGTGAAATACAAAAAATCTTCTAATAGAAAAATTAAAAATAGAAATTTAGATGAAATATTAAGGTCTGTTCATTCTTGTTTAATGAGTATCTATTCAGTTTTTTCATTTTATGAAGATGTGCTTGAGAGTGGAGAGGAATTAGTTGATGGAGAGGATTATGAAGAAGAGGATGAAGAAGATGATTATAAGGATTTATTTGAGATAATTAGTGTAAAAAAAGATTATAAGGATGAATGGTGGAAAAGAGGTGAGAAACCTTGGGGAGAGGCATGGTGAATGAAAATAAGATATGATTTGGATGAAAAATTGCAGAGACAGGTTGATGAAATAGCAGGGCTTTTGTTTTCACATGTGAAATTGGATTCTGTTGTTGTTATGAGGAGTTTTGGAAGTAAGACTCGTCGGACGATTGCAAGATGTCATGCACTTGGAAAAGCAATGCAGTTGGCTATGGGTCGTAAACATGGTTTTTATGTGATTGAAGTTATTAGTAAAAGATTTGACAAAATGTGTGAGGAAGATAAAATTAAAACACTGATTCATGAGTTAATGCATATTCCAAAAAGTTTTGGAGGAGGTTTTAAACATCATGATTATGTTTGTGAGAAGAATGTTGAGAGAGAGTTTCAGAAGTATTTGAGGTTGAAAGAAAATGTGTCATTGAAAAACCTGGAAGGCAATCTCTAACCAAGTCTTTCTTTTTACTTTTGAGATTGTCAAATAAAAATTAGTTTATATTATCTGATTTCTTTAGATTATTTAAATCATATACAATTATGAAAGAATTAAAAACATTGTTTTCGTTTTATGAAATGGAATTTGTTTTTAATCATCATGGAAAGGACAGGAAAATAGATGTTGCGAATTGTTCTGGGATTTTAAATCAAGCAAGAGGTTTGATGTTTGGAAATGATAAAAAAGCTTTGCTTTTTGATTTTGGGAAATTGAGTCGAAGGGGGATTCATTCATTTTTTTGCAGACCTTTTTATGCTATATGGTTTAAGAATTCTGAAATTGTCGACGAGAAATTAGTCTATCCTTGGATATTTTGGATTGCTCCAAAAGAAAAATTTGATAAATTATTGGAGATTCCTTCGAGATGCAAGGATTTTAGAAATTTTGTCGACGAAGAAAACATTTAAAAAGTCTTTTTGTTTTAGTTTCTTAGATAATTCAAGGAAAAGGAGGTTAAAATGGGAAAAGTTGTTGTTAAAAATGCAGTCACAAGAAAACCGGGTTTTCTCTACTATGTAGATGGAAGCGGTAATGTTTGTGAGGCAAAAATGTCAAGAGGGGGCAAAAAGAAAAAGAAAAAAGCTCCTGCTAAAAAAGCTGTAGTGAAAAAACCTGTTAAGAAAAAGAAATAATTTTGGGGAAAATAAAGAGGTGTATTTTTGTTTTTTTTGTTGTTTTGTTGAATTAAAAAATTAATTTTTAGAAAGATTAAATTATTTTAGAATAACCTCTCCTGTTAACATATTTTTATTATCCCAAATTTCTTCAACTTCTTTTTCATTATCTTTTTCTGTTTCAGGATTTTCATCTTCTCCTCCAGCAATCATCATCCAAATAAAACTTCGTATTAATTTATTCACATCTTTTTCTGCACTTTCAGGTGTGACTTCTGCAGAATTCACAATTCCCAAAACTTTAAAAAACATTTTCATTCCATTAAAAACATTTTTTACACTCTGAACAACCTGAGGTTTTCTATCCCAAGGAGGAGATTCAATATGTGCACCTTTCATATCTTTTTCAGAAATTTCTATTAATTCATAAATTTTTTCAAAATCTATTTTAACAGTAACATCTTTTTCAGGAACTTCTTCAGGCAACATGGGTTTTATTTTTAAAATATCTTCCTCATTAATATTAACATAAATATTGAAGATAATATTTCCACTATCAATAATCTGAACAGAACCATCAAAACTTCCTCCGTATTTATCACTTATTTTTCTTATTTTATTCATAAAACCTCTGTCGTTTCTTATCTCTTCTTTTTCTCTTTCAGTTAAACCATCTTCATTTTTTCTTTCCATTTTTTCTTCAGGAGAACCTGGAAATTCTTGTTTTTTCATAGATTCCTTCATTTCATAAATAATGAATTCTTTTGGAGGAAATATCCATATCTTCATGTAAGGACTTATAATTCTAACTTCTTCATCAAAATTTTCGATTCTTACTTCTTTAACTTCTTCCCAATATTCAATAGAGCCGTAATCGCTTTCATATTTGAATTCTTTTATTTCATAATCCATAATTTCATCAATGTCATATTTCTCTAAACACAACATTGTTCTTGCCATCTCTCTTGAAATCTCAACATTTTTCCAGTATAATTCAAAAATTCCAGAAACATGTTGCTCCCAGTCATTAGCAGAATTAGCTAAATATTTTTCAAAAAACCATTTTGCAAATTCTTGATTAAAACCTTTTTCAATTTCTTTTCTTTGTTTTATTACATTTTCTAATTCCCATTTGCACCAATCTTCATTCCCTTTATCAAAATATTCCTTTTTAAGTAGACTAACCTCTTCAAATAATCCTCCGCCTCCAAAATGAATATGTCCTTCTGTTTTCCCTTGAGAAGTTCTGCATTCTCCTCTTAAACTAAAAGTCGCTACTTCTTCTTTATGAATTTTTTCTTTATCCTTAAACTGCTTTTCAAATTTTTCCCAAGTTCCTTTAATGCAATTATCAATACAATTATCGACGCATTCACTAATATCAACTTTTTCTCTGCATTCCTTTTTACATTCTTCCAAATCACCCACTTCATTTTTATTTTGGTTATTTTTAAAAACACAATCATTAATGCAAGGCATTTCTAATCTATCCCTGCAGTTTCTTTCACAATCCTCTTTACATCTCTTTTCTTGTTTTTTTCTTTCATCTTCCTCTCTTCTTTCTTCCTCCCTTCTTCTCTCCTCTTCCCAATTATCATCTTGTTCATCATAATGTTCAACTTCTTCAATAACTTCTTCTTCAACCTCCTCCTCATTATCATTTTCTGATTCATCTTCAATAATCTCCTCTGAAGAATCTTCTGAATTTTTTTCATCCTCGGTTACTTCTTCTTCAACTGCAAAACCAGTAATAACAGGATTATTGACAAAATTAGTTAATACTCTAAAAAATCCAAAAATGACATTTCCTGTTATTTCATTAGATTCTTCTGCAGGTGCTTCAGGTTCTGGTTCAGGAACATTTTCTTCTTCAACTTCTTCCTCATTACTTTCGGGCTCTTCTTTTTCTTCTTCAACTTCTTCAGATTCTTCAATTTTCTCACTTTCTTTATCCTGCTCTTTATTCTCATCCTTTTCAATTTCTTTTCTTTCCTCTTTCTGCTTAATTTTTACAACTTCTCCTTTTTCTCCCTCAATTTTTTCAATAATTGCAACACATTTTCCATTACTGCAAACATCATTATTTCCCCCGCATTCTGCTTTTGTTTCACACTCATCTCCAACAATCTCTTTTTCTTCATCAATTTCCTCTCCTTCACTTCCATCAATGCATGCAAGGTCTATATTTATCCATAATCCATTCTCACAAACAGAATCAATAATTTCATCGCCATTAGGGCACTTTCTCATTTTTTCATTACCATCAATACATTCTTTATCCTTACATTCATCTAATTTGACTATTTTACAAACACTATCAACACAATCAGCTTCACCACATAAAGGATCTTTGCAATCTTCTTTAGTTTCACATTTTTCTTCTTTATCAATACAAACAGGATTTAAAGGACATCCGAATTTGTCCTTACCACTATAAATAGCCTTACTTCCTTCAGAGCATTCTATAATTGTCTTAGTATCGCAAACTGAACAATCTTCAGGACAATTCTCTGAGTTTTCTCCAGACTCACAATTATGATTTCCACAAACAGCACTTTTCCTAACAACCAAATCTTCATTTCTAATCTTGCATTTTTTCTCAATACAAAACATTGGAACTTTTTTAGTTTCTTTTTCTGAATCCTCTGTTTCAACTTCATTTTTTTCATCATTATTTCCAGATATAACAGCACTTGTTAAAGAAACACTGTTCTCAGTTTCAACAATACTTTCAGAATTTTCATCCTCCTCCATAACCTCTACAACATTATCTGTAACTTCTTCGAATTCTTCAATAACTTCTTCACTATCAATAATCTCTGTTTCTAAAGTTTCACTAACTTCTATATCTGTCCAACCACAAATTTTACCTCCGCAATGTTCATCATTGCAATCTATTTTACCATCTTCATCATCATCCTGACCATTATCACAAATCTCATGTTTTATTTCCTTATAATCCTCAACCAACATTTTTTCCCATTCAATTTGCTCAAAATAAAACTCATCACTTTCCAATTCTGAAAATAAATCTAAATAAAAGTTTTTTCTACTATTATAATTCTCTTTTTTTAATTGTTCTGCATAATTCCTTTTCTCAATCTCTCTTTCAATCCAAAAATAAGGATCTCTATTCTCCTTATTCTTCTTATCCTTAGCCATAATCTCATTTGGATATTTTTTCTCAACATCATCCCAAACATCATTTGAAACTCGATTCCACATATCATTTAAATGCCTAAGTTCTTCTGAATAAGAAAATGCTTCTTGATAATTTTCTTTAATTAACGAATTTTTTATTTTATCAACTAATTCTCTTGCATTTTCTTTAAATTCAATTTCACTTCTATCTTCAAAACTTTGTTTCTCTCTTTTTTTATTATATTCTTCTTTTTCAAAATTTTTAAAACTTGGACCTCGGTGTTCAATCCTGATATCAACATTAATCCAGTTCCATTCACAATCATCGCAAGTTTCTAATCTCGCAATTGCCTCAAAATTATTTCCTAAATAAAATTCATTTTCTTGAACATAAATTTTATTAACATTCCTTTTATTTTCAGAACCAAAAATAGAGTTCATAATACTCTCACAATCTCCTCCCTGTTGTTTAAAATGGTCTCTAAATGCTTTTTCTACATTAATGCACTTTTTAGCTAATTTTTTTGCATTTGAATCAGAAGATTCTGAATTAAAAACCTCTGCTAAATCCTTAATCTCATCAACCTTGCTTTTAATATCTAATTGCTCTTCTGGTTTTTTAAAATCTATATTAAAATTCAATCTATAAATTAAAGCCATTCCTTTTTCATCAAATCCAAATTCATTTTCAAATGCTTTCTTTTTTCTTTCTTGTTCTTCTTTTAATTCCTGTTTTAAGTTTCCATTAATATCCTTTTTTTCTTCAAATCTCTCAAACTCTTCATAAAAAAAACTCTTTTTAAAAATTGTTGGATGAATTTCCAATCTTATTTGGATTTTCTTTCCATCAAAAATAATCTTTTTCCATCTTGGAACTGGCTCATCTAATTTAGTTTCATGCTCTTCTTTTTCAATCCAAACCCATTTTGTTTCTTCAGTTGGCTCTCCTAAAATTTTCCTAATTTTATCTTGTTTTAATAAACCTCCCATTTCATTACTCGTAGCCCCCAACTCTTCATTTAGTTTCTCACGAATAGCACTTGAATAAACCATCAATTTAACATAATTAATATTCCCTGCTTCATAATCTTCTGCATAGTGAGTCAGCTTTTGTATTTCATCTTCAATAGAAGCAAAACTAAAAGGCAATACTAAAATTATTACTAAAATTCCTAACAACACACTCTTTTTCATTTTTCTTAAAAGAAAAAAGCAATTATAAATGTTTTGATTATGCAAAATTGCAAATGTAGCTTTTTTAGTATATCACCAAAACCTTTGGTTTTGAACTGCACATAAGTGTGCAGTTTGTTTTTGCTCTGAATGATAAAAATTTAATGGTTAATTTTATAAATTCTTTCTTGGTTATTTTTTATGATAATTGGAATAGAATGCACTGCTCATACATTTGGAATTGGTGTTGTCAATTGTGGAAAGATTTTATCTAATGTTAGAGATTGTTATACTACTGAAAAAGGAGGTATTGTTCCTATGGATGCTTCTCGACATCATCAGAAAGTTTCAGAAGAAGTTTGGAATCGGGCATTGAAAGATGCCGGAATTAATGAGAGTAATATTGATGCAATTGCAATTTCAAATGCACCTGGATTGCCTCCTTGTTTGTCAGAAGGTTTAAAATTTGCTCGTGGGAAGGCTTTAGAGTTAGGTGTTGATTTGGTTCCTGTAAATCATTGTGTTGCTCACTTGGAGATTGGTAGATTGACTGGTGCTAAAGATCCAGTGTTGTTGTATGCTTCTGGTGCTAATACTCAAATTATTGCTTATGCTAGTGGAAAGTATAGAGTTTTTGGTGAAACTTTAGATATTGGTATTGGAAATTTTATTGATAATTTTGCCCGGTTTGCTGGAATTGGTTTTCCAGGAGGTCCAAAGATTATGGAACTTGCTAAAAAAGGAAAGTATGTTGAACTTCCTTATTCAATTAAAGGTATGGATGTTTCTTTTTCAGGTATGTTGACTAATTTGAAACAGAAATATGAAAAGGGTTTTAAGATTGAGGATTTGTCGTTTAGTTTGCAGGAGACAGCATTTGCAATGTTAGTGGAAGCATCTGAAAGAGCTTTGGCTCATACTGGAAAGTCAGAGCTATTGATTGGAGGAGGTGTTGGTTGCAATATTAGGTTGCAGGAGATGTGTAAAAAAATGTGTTCTGCTCGGAGTGCTAAATTTTTTGCTCCTTCTAATTCTTTATTGATTGATAATGCTGGAATGATTGCTTATTTAGGTGAGATAATGTTTGAGAAAGGTTTAGTTAAAAAACCAGAAGATGTTGATATTGATTCAAGACAGAGGACTGATGACATTGAAGTTAGTTGGAGGTGAAGTTTTGGAAATTTTGAGGTTCTATTTCGGGGAAAATTTGGGAAACTTCGTATAATTATCTTCAACTCAATAATTCATCACCACCCAAATATCTATCAACATCTTCAAATTCTTGTTTTTCTTTGAATTCTGATTCTTGTTTTTGTTTTTCTATTTGTTCTTGTTTTTCTTTTTCTAATCTCTGTTTTTTAAGTAATTCTTGTTTTTGTTTTTCTTCTCTTTTTAATCTGTCTCTTTCTCTTAGTGCTTCAAGAATTCTTTTTCTTTCTTCTATTTTTCTTTTTTCTTCAAGCATTTCTTCTCTTGTTGCTTTTGCTTTTACTTCGTGTATATTTCTTAATTCACCGATTGTTACTCCTCTTGGGTCTATTTTTTTTATGTCTAAATCTTTTGGAGGTTCATTTAATGCAGGTTGAGAATTTTCTTCACTAATTTCTTCCTCTGGTTTTTCAGAAATTTCTTCTGGAATTTTTTCAAGTTCATTTCCTTGTTCATCAAGAAGAATTGGTTTTTTTTCAAGAAGTTTTAACTTTTCTTTCTCTGTTAATTTTTTTAATCTTATTTGGAAATATTGTTCAAGTTTTCTTAGAACTTTTTCAGGATTTTCAGGAGGTTTTCCTTTTTCAATCATCTGAATTGTTAATTCTGATTCTCCGATTGTTTGAGCGAGTTGTTCTTGTGTCAGTCCTTTTCTTCTTCGATTTTTCATAATTTCCCAGTGAAAATATTCTATTAAATCAAGTTTGTTTTTTTCAGGCATTTCTAATTTTGGATTCTTTTCAAGTTCTTTCAATCTGTCCTCTTGGAAAAAGGTTTCTTCTTTTTGAAGAGGATTTGGTTCTGAAAGAATTTTCATTCTACTGCTGATTTCGGTTTCACTTTCTCTTAATTTAGATAAATCTGGTTTTTTTATTACAGGAATGTTTTCAATTATTGAGCATCTTTCACAAATTAATTCAATTCTTCCATTGTAGATTGCATCAAAAAGCCGAACATCTTCTGCACTTACACCACATTTAAAACAAATTTCCATATAAAAAAGAGCAAAGATGATTTTTATTCTTATTTGTTTTAGGAAATATAGGTTAATTCAACCAAATAGTATCTTTTTTTGTTAGGTATTTTTCTATGTCATCTATGTTATTTAAATTAGTTATTTTTAGATTTTGATTTATTATTGCTGTTGGAGAGGTTTCTATATTGTACTCTTTTTTTAATTGTTTTATTAAATCACTTTCTAAATTTATGTCAAAGGAGTAAATAATTAAGTTTGAATTTTTTTGGTAAATTGTGTCGAGGATTCTTCCTGCATCTTCGCTTTTGCCTAAATCATCTGGTTGATTTGAATAAAAAAATAATATTGTTGTTAAATTTTTTCCACACTGTTTGTTTAATTGATTCACAAATTCAAAATGTTCGAGTTCTATAAGTGTGTAGAATTTTTTTCTAAAAAGGACTCTTGGATGATTTTTTCCAAATTTTTCTTCTAAGTCGTTTATTATTGTACCCTGGAATCTCAGGTCTTGTGAGATTTGTCTTAGTGATTCATTTGTGCAAATTGATTTATTAAACAATGAGTAAGATAATTTATCTTTAAATATTTCATAAGATGTTTCATCCTGCAGATTTGATATTCTTTGATATTCCAGAATTGAAATTCCATAAGTTATTAAAAAGCCAGATAAAAAGATTAAAGTTCCTATTATAAATGCCTGCAAGTATCTTTTTTTTGACTGAATTTTTCTTGATTGCATTTAGATTAAGATTAAAAAGTGTTTAAATGGATTGTTGTGGTGATTTTTATATAAATATCTTTTTTAAATAGTTTTATGGAACAAGAAATAATCATAAATAAACTTGATAGGA
>CAYUZV010000008.1:13205-43353 GCA_964448605.1 Candidatus Woesearchaeota archaeon | reverse complement strand
AGGTATTTGATTTCTATGATCAACAGAAGAGGTAAGACTTATTTGTCCCAATCTCTAAAGGGAGAGGTATTATTTTTTTATGGAATTAGAAGGTTGTGTTTTGAAATTGAGTAGAATTGAATTTGAGGATAAAGGGTATAGGGAGAATATTAGATTAGCAGAAGGAGATAGGATTGAATATTATGGAGAACCTGATGGTGAGTGTATTAATTGTGAGATTCCTGAATTGGAAATTGGAGAAAGAGTTGTTTTGAATGCCTGGGGAAGCTATGAAAGTCGGACTTATGTTGAGCACAGAAGAAGGTTTGGAATTTATTCTGTTGTTTCTAAAGAAGATGGCAGGGCATTTAATGGAGATGATTTGTTGGATTATGTTTTCAAGTTAGAAAAAGGATTGTCTGAAGGAGAAATTGTTCATAGGGCACTTTCAGGTGATTTTGATTTTATTCAAGAAAAAACAGCTGGGATGAAATATATTGGTTTGAATGAGGGGGGTAGGGGGCTTTAATTATTGATGTTTATAGAGGTATTGTTTATTTAAAATTATTAATTCTAAATCTCCATTGTTAATTAAAAATTCTTTTTCTATTTTCAGGATGTAATAAAGTATAATTTCTAAATTTTCTTAATTCATCTATTAAGAATATTTCTGAATTATCAAACCCTTTGTGAGTATTTTTCTTTTTAATATTTTTTCAACTTTTTCCAGGTTTATGTTTTTATATTTTTTAGAATGAATGAATAAAAAAACAAGGCAAGGTTCCAGCAGATATTGAATTAATTTCTTAAAAAATTATTTAAAATTCAATCCCTTATTCTTTTTAATAAAATAAAAAACTATGTCTCTTAGAGTGGATAAATATTATTCTTGTTCGGAGGGACATTTAACTTCATTCTTTAATCTCTTGAGAAGTATTCTCCTCAATCATCCCTGTCTTTTTTTGAAGATGAAAATAGTCATAGAATTCGTCACTTAGTTTTAGTTCTTTGGTGTGTCCGATTTTTTTTGCAATAACTAATCCAAGTTCTATGAATTTTTTTATGTGTTCATATGCTTTGTTTCCTCTGATTTTTATTATAACTGATTGTTTGATTGGTTGTTTGTATGCAATTACTGCAAGTGTTTCTTGTTCTGCTTTTGTGAATTCTGAAGAGCCTGTTGCAAGTTTATTTACCATATCAACATATTCTTCTCTGACATCCATTTTCCACATTTTTTCTTTTGATATAATTTGTAATCCTGAATCTTCATTGTTGTATTTTTCTATTAATTTTTCCATTGATTCTTTTAGCATTAAGGGATTTATGTCTGTTAATAATACAAGTTCATTTAGAGAAAGATATCTTGCTGATAGAAACAAGGCTGCTTCTATTTTTTTTAAATTTTCAATTTCAGAATGTTCTTCTAATTCTTTTGTTGTTTTTGAGGTTATGTTTTCCATTCTTGGATATATGAAAGATAGGATTTAAAGGTTTTGTTGTGAGTGGAAATTTGGGAAGATAAATCTAACTTTATACGATGATTTTTGAGTATTAGGATTTTTGATATTCTCTTATAAAACAAAGACTTATTAACTAAAAAATCATTTTATTTTTATGTTGTATATAGTTGGATTAGGACTTGATTTGAAGGGTATAAGTTTAGAGGGTCGTGAGGTTGTTAAGAGTTGTAAGAAAATTTATCTTGAAAATTATACTGTTGAGTTTCCTTATTCAGATGGTGAGTTAAGAAGAGTTTTGGGTAAGAAGGTTGTTAGTTTGAATCGGGATAGGGTTGAATCTAATAAGATTGTTAAAGAGGCTAAGAAGGAAGATGTTTGTTTGTTGGTTTATGGTTCTCCTTTTTTTGCTACAACTCATATTTCAATAATTGAAGAGTGCAAGTTGAAGAGAGTTAAGTATAAAATTATTTATTCTGCAAGTGTTTTTGATGCTCTTGGTGAGAGTGGTTTGCAGTTATATAAATTTGGAAAGATTGCAAGTATGCCTAAATGGGATAAGAGTTATAAGCCAGATAGTTTTATTTCAGTTGTTAAGGAGAATTTTTCAATTAATGCTCATTCTTTGATATTGGTTGATATTGGATTGGGGTTTAAAGAGGCTTTGGGGGAATTGAAAGAGAGTGATGGTGAGGAGTTTGGTAAAGTTGTTGTTTGTAGTAGAATGGGTAGTGAGAAAAGTAAGATTTATTATGGTTCTTTGGAAGATTTAAAGAGATTGAGAGTGAATGCTCCTTTTTGTTTTATAATTCCTGGAAAAATGCATTTTATGGAAGAGGATTTTTTGAGAAGGTTGGAGGTGTGATAAGGGCTATTTATTTTTATTTGAAGTATCTATGAATTTTTTTATCTCCTTAATAGAACATTCATTTATAAAAGTAGAAATTGTATCTTCAGCAAACTGTTTATTATTTTTAATTTTTTCTAATCTCTATGAAGGCAAGGCCTTTCTATCATCTTTATCTGCTCCCTCATCTATCCATTTGCACCTAAAAAATAATTCATCTATATCTTCTTTGCTAAGTTTTCTAATTCTTTTTATTGTTTCATCATTTCTTTTGAAGTTATATGTTCTCCAAGTAAATTCTTTTAAATTTCTTCATTAAGAATTTATTTTAAGAAAATGTTATTTATAAAAATTACCTCAAATATTCTTCATTGTATAATCTTATGAATTGGATTAGATATGCGACAATTAGAGGACCTATGAAGATTCCCATGATTCCGAATTGAGAGATTCCAATGTAGATTCCGATTATTGAGATTAAAGGATGAATGCTTCCATATCTTTCGTTGATTAGTGGACGGATTATATTATCTATTGTGCTTATTAGAATTCCTATTATTATTAGGGCTATTCCTTTTGTTATTTCTCCGGTTGTTAAAAGAAAAAAGGATGCAGGTATCCAGATTACAGGAGTTCCAATTATTGGAATAAAAGAGAGAATGAGTGCAAGAAATCCCCAGAAAAGGGCATTTGGAATTCCAAGTAGGTAAAAGTTTAATGCTAAAAGTCCTCCTTGAATGACTGCTATGAAAAAAGTTCCGATAATTGTGGAGTTTGTTACTTGTTTGAATTTGTTGATTATTTCTTTGTTGTTTTTTTCATTAAAAGGCAGATTTTGTATAATGAATTTTTTTATTTCATCATAGTAAATTATTAGATAATAAAGTATGAAAAATAAAAGAAAGAGGACTATGAAAGCATTGACTATGTTTGAGAATACAGGTGTTATTGAGTTTGTAAGGACAGGAATTGTCTGGTTGATTATTTCTTTTGTGTCTATGTTTAGTTCAAAGGGCAGGAATTCTTCGATATTTTGCTTGACTTCTTTTAGTTTTTGTATTTGTGATGGAAGAAGTGAAACTTGTTCTATAAGTCCGTTTACAATAAATATTGTTGGTATAATTACAAGGATTAAGGAAATTATTATGATTAGTGTTGCAGAGAATTGTTTTGAGAATTGTTTTTTTCTTAGATATTTTTCAAGAGGTCGAAACATGTATGCAAGTATTCCTGCTCCGAAAAAGGCACTTAGAAATGGTATGCTTGAATAAACAACGAAGATAATTAATGCTATTAGAATTATTCCTGCGATTAGTTTTTTGTTTTTCAGATACTTTAAAATCATGATTTATGAGAAAGAAATGCTATTTAAGTATTGTTGTGAAGTGGTGAAGGGGTGAGAAAATATTTAAAAACTTCGGAATTCTATGTTTTTATGGTTGCAGAGAAGTTTTTGAAATCTGGGAATTCTTTTGTAGCCAGAAGTAAATTTGGTTTTTTCTTTTTTAGTTAAGCAGGTATCTTTTGATGCTTGCAGGAGGTTTTTATGAGTTTAGATTTTGATATATTGCCTGAAGAACAGAGATTTAAAGAATTTGTAGAACAAGGAGATTATTCTGGTGCTTTGGATTTGTTGAGTCGGGTTGGAGATGTTAGGTATCGAATAATTGGAAGACAGATAGATTTGTATCAAAAGGCATATTATGAAGTCATAGGAAAATATGTGGGAAAGTTTAAAAACCCTAAAATCTCTTAAATTTTAAGATGGCTATAAATAGTTTAACTATAAGTGGAATTATTATTTCTATAGCTATTGCTATTATATGATTGCGGGCTTGTTTTGAGTTCGCGGAGATTACAATGACTGATAAGTTTAAATCAATGGAGAAGGAAGATGAGTTTAGATAATCCTGGACTTAGTGAAGAAAGAATAAGAAAAGAGGGGTTGGATTTAGGTGAGGGATATTTTTGTATGCCTGGAAATCTTAAGGTTAAATTAAGTGCTCCTGAACATAGAGAGGGATTATGTAGATACTCTGAAACTTGCAAAAAATATCAAGTATATAAACCTAAATGCAATAAAAACGGAGGTTCAATAGGTGCTGTTGATGTAACTGAAAGATGTTACACTCCCAAATAATTTAAATACAATAGATTTTTTATTTAAAATGCAAGATTTCAAAAAGATTGAAGAAGAAGCCCGGAAGATTTGGAAAAGTAAGGAAAGTGAAATAAGGAAAGCTATTAAAGGTGATTTAGGTGGTAAGTTGTTTTCTTTTTTGGAAGGTCCTCCTACTGCAAATGCTCCTCCTGGTTTGCATCATTTAGAAGTCAGGACTTTTAAGGATATTATTTGTAAATATAAATTTATGAAGGGTTTTTCTGTGCCTCGTAAGGGTGGTTGGGATTGTCATGGTTTGCCTGTTGAGGTTCAGGTTGAGAAGACACTTAAACTTGATTCAAAAAAAGATATTGAAAAATATGGAAGTGATAAATTTATTAAGAAATGTCGTGAGAGTGTTTTTTCAAATATTAAGGACTGGAATTTTTCAACAGAGGAGCTTGCTTATTGGATTGATTTAGAAGAGCCATATAGGACTCTGGATAATGATTATGTTGAGAGTGTTTGGTGGAGTTTGAAGGAGTTGTATAAAAAGAAATTGTTGTATGAGGGTTACAAGGTTGTTCCGTTTTGTCCTCGCTGTGGAACTCCTTTGTCAAGTCATGAGGTTTCGCAAGGTTATAAAGATGTTAAAGAAGAATCTGTTTACATTGCATTTAAATTAAAGAATAAAAAAGGTGAATATATTTTGGCTTGGACTACGACTCCCTGGACTCTACCTGGAAATGTTGCTTTGGCTGTTGGGAAAAATATTGATTATGTTAAGGTTAGATTGAAAGATGGTGATAGTGTTATTTTAGGAAAGGATAGGTTGAATGTTTTAAGAGGTGATTATGAGATTGTTGAAGAATTGAAAGGAAAGGATTTGGTTGGTTTGGAGTATGAGCCATTGTTTGATATTTCTGAATTGAAAAATGAAAATTCATATAAAGTTATTTTGGCTAATTTTGTTACAACAGATGACGGGACTGGTGTTGTTCATACTGCTGGAATGTATGGTGAGGATGATTATGAAATTTGCAAGGAGAATAATCTTCCTTTGATTCATACTGTTGATGAGGATGGTAAATTTAATTCTTTGGTTAAGGATTTTGAGGGCAGGTTTGTTAAAGAAGCTGAAGAGGATATTAAAAAGTATTTGAAGGATAAGAGTTTGTTGTATAAGAAAGAGAAAACTTTGCATAATTATCCTTTTTGCTGGAGGTGTGATTCTCCTTTGTTGTATTATGCAATTAATTCCTGGTTTGTTAAGGTTAGTTCTGTTCGGAATAAACTTGTTGATAAGAATAAGAAAATAAACTGGGTTCCAGAGCATATTAAGGAGGGCAGGTTTGGTAAATGGTTAGAAGGTGCTAAGGATTGGTCTTTGTCGCGATTTAAATTTTGGGGAACTCCTCTGCCTGTTTGGAAATGTGAATGTGGAAAGAAAAAGATTATTGGAAGTGTTGAAGAATTAAAGAAGGAATCTGTTAAGTCATTTAAGAATTATGATTTGCATCGTCCCTGGATTGATGATATTAAATTGAAATGTGATTGCGGTAAGGAGATGAGTCGGATTGATGATGTTATTGACTGCTGGTATGATTCTGGTAGTGCGAGTTTTGCACAGTTTCATTATCCTTTTGAAAATAAGAAAGTGTTTGAGAAAAGATTTCCTTATGATTTTATTGCAGAGGCGATTGACCAGACTCGGGGGTGGTTTTACACTTTGCATGTTTTGGGTGTTTTGCTTTTTGATAAACCTGCTTATAAAAATGTAATTTGTGCCGGACATATTGTTGATGAAAATGGTGAGAAAATGTCAAAGTCAAAAGGAAATATAATTAAACCTCGTGAGATTATTGACAAGACAGGTGTTGATGCTGTTCGTTTGCAGTTTTGCACTTCTGATGTTGGTAATTTTAAACGATTTTCTTATGATTTGATGAAAGAATCTGTTTTGCCTTTTTTAACTGTTTTTGAAAATTCTTATAAATTTTATTTGCAGGCAGAGGATAAGAAATGTAATTATAAAATAGAAGATAAATGGATTTTGAGCAAGTTGAATAGTTTGATTAAAAATGTTTCTGATAGGCTGGATGAGTTTGATATTAGTGGTAGTTTGCAGGAGATTATGGATTTTGTTGTTAAGGATTTTTCAAGAAATTATATTAAAATGACCCGGGACAGGGATGATGTTAAGTCGGTTCTTGGAGAGGTTTTGGAGAAGGTTGCTTTGTTAATTGCACCTTTTACACCTTATATTTCAGAGTATGTTTATAGTGGATTTTCTAAAGAGAGTGTTCATTTATCTAAGTGGCCTTCTGTGAAAAAGGGGGAGATTGATAGTAAGTTGGAGGTTGATTTTCAGAGGGCTTTGTTTATTATTGAAAAAGGTCTTTCGGAAAGGGATAGAGAACATATTGGTTTGAAGTGGCCGTTGGGGAGTGCTGTTATTGAATTTGAGGGTATAATGGATAATAATTTGATAGATATTATAAAAAATCAATTAAATGTTAAGGAAGTTCAGATTAAGAAAGGGAAGGAAATCGAAGTTAAATTGGATACTAAAATGACTCCTGATTTGGAAGCAGAGGGTTATGCTCGTGAGATTTCGCGAAAGGTTCAGGCAGGTAGGAAGAAAGCAGGTTTGGTTAAGAGTGATAAGATTAAGTTATCGTTAGAGGTTGGTGAATTAGGTGATAAGATTAAAGATTGGGTTGATTTTATTAAGGAGAGAGTTAATGCTTCTTTTATTGATTTGAATAAGAGTGTTAAATATAAGGAAAATTTTGAGGATAAGATTAAAGGTAAGGTGGTTAGGGTAGGGTTTGAGAGGGGTTAGTGTTTGGGTGTTGAGAGGGTTTAATCGGGAAAAGGGTTTGAAGAGGTTTAGTGCAAAATTAAAGTAGGTAATTGTATATTAGTTAAATAAAACCTAAGCGAATAATATATATTTTAGAAAAATGAAGTCAAAATGGGCAAGTTGTAGTTCCAAGGGCAATATTATTTTTTACATTATTGAAATATCTTCCAATTAGTTTAATAAAATATATTGTTTATCATGAATTAATTCATCTAATGGAAAAAAGACATAATTCAAATTTCTGGAAACTAATAAAAATGGAATTCAAGGATTATGAGAAAAAAGAAAAGGATTTGTTAATTTATTGGTTTTTGATTCAAAAACGGAAGTTAAAAAAAGTTAAAGATAAAAAAATTGAGATTAATTTTAACAAAGTTCAAAAAAATGTTTTAGTTATGTCTCTTACTATGTTTTTCCCACTTCTGTAATCACTTGGCGTTTTTGGAAATGTCACTGATAAATTAGGTTCCTGGGATAATCTAAGTTGATAGTGTTTTCCATTTTCATCAATTACAAATCCCATTTTTTGTAATTCGCTTCTCATTTGGTGAGTTAAACGAGAATAGTTTCTGAAAAGTGCTTTTAGTTTTTCTATTGCTTTTTGTTTTTCAGAAGAGGGTTTTATTGAATCAACTAATCTATCTAATACCATTTTTCTTCTGGTTCCTTTTTCCACATTATTTCCTGCCTTAGTTAGTACTTCGTGCAATATTGTCCTTACTTCTTGTTGATAAATCTGAACTATTTGCGGATTTGGAAGTATTCCATCAGAATCATAAGCTGTTGATCTTAATCTTGCTTCTAATACTGGGATTTGTGATTCTAATTCTTCTATTCTTTCTTTTTTGGTGCTTAATTCTGAATCATAAGTTCTGAAAACTTCTTCAAGGTCTGATTCATGAGACTTTTCTAAATCTTTGTGCGATTCTCTTAATCTCCTTAGAATTTGCATGTTATGTATGCTTTGTATATTAATCCAAGTTAAATCATTTGAAATTCTTCTCGATTTTAGTGCTTCAATTATTTTTTCTGATATTTGAGATTCTGGATAAATTCCTAAACCTTCAATAGATTCTGGAATCCAAAGGAAACCTTTTCCACCATCCCAATAAACACCTACACCTCCTCCATAAACATTTTTACCTCTTGTTTGTTCTTTCATTTTAAATGAAAAATCTCTTGAAGGTTCCATTAAAACATGAGATATTCCTGAAAGTTTTATTGCTAATTTGTGAGGATTAAGATGAGGTTCATTTCTATTGTCTACACTTACATAAGTTACTGGCATTGTGGTTTCTGAATATCCTCCCAGAATATCTGCTATAAAAGACTCATCACCTTCTTTAAGATAAACTGGTTCTGAAGATACCATTATATCTCCGTCTCTTCCTCCTCCTAATCCTTCTAATATAAGTTTTATGATGTGAGGTTTTTTTGATGAAGGAATTCTTGGAGTTGGTTTTTTTGTGTCATAATCAACAATTACTGATGCTAAAAAATAATTTTCTGTTTTAGTTCCAACTGTCTTTAATGTCCATAAATTTCCTGCTCTGTCAAAAGATTGATGTCTGAATCCAATTGTAGAGTATTCATCTGTTTTTGCTCTTCTTAATGAAAAAGAGAGATTTTCTGATTCATAGGAATCTCCGTGTTCTAATAATGATTCTATTTCTTTTCTTGGAATTTGATAGTGAGGACTACCTAGAACCCATCTCTTGCCTATTTCCAGTAAATCTTCTAAATTTGCATCAGGATTTATAGGAAATTGTGTTGAAAACAATCTTACCATAAAAATTCAAGATTTGAATGTTTTTTAAAGGTTTCTGTGAGGGGTTTTTGATTTATATGAAGCAATTTTATAAAAATTCTGATTCCAAAAATTGAAATTTGTCCTAAAGGATTGCTTATCTCATTCGCAACTCCACCCATGTTATTTCGTGACGAATATAACAGCGATTAAAACTCTGTTCACTTACAAGATATTGGTTTAAATTTTTGTTATCTAAAAATTTGCTTCTTATGAAAGAAGAAAAAGAACCCTTTATTCCTATTAATGAAGAAGATATAATATAAAAAGAGATTTTATAATTCAGGGAATATAGAACAAAAGTTCTATCTCAAAATTTCTAAAAGGATAATACTGTTTACACAAAATTTCTGTATAAATAATTTTTAAAGAAAAATATATACATCTTAAAATAAGGATTGATTAATTACACATAGGAAAGTGTATTTTGTCGAGGAGATTTATTTATAAAGGAAAATGTGTTTTGAACTACGAAAGAATGACGAAAAGATTTAAATACTCTAATGAATTGAATAACTTAGAAAAGGTGAAAATAAGATGATAGTAAAAGAGGAATTTTTAAGTAGGTTGAGGAAAATATTTGACCTTAATTTGTATGAGGTTAAAGTTTGGACTGCTTTGTTGTCGCGAGGAGTTAGCACTGCTGGTGAATTGAGTAATATTTCTAATGTTCCTCGTTCAAGAACTTATGATATTTTAGAAACTTTGGAGAAAAAAGGTTATATTGTTATGAAATTAGGAAAACCAATTAAGTTTGTGGCTTTGAAACCTGAAGAGGTTATTGAAAGAGTTAAGAAAAATTTGCATGTTGAGGCAAGTGAGAAAAGTAAAAGATTAGAAAAATTAAAGAAGGAAGATATATTAGAAGAATTGAATTCATTATTTACACAGGGTGTTAAATTTGTTGAGCCATCTGATTTGTCTGGAAGTGTTAAAGGAAGGCAGAATGTTTATAATCACTTGGATATGATGATAAGAGAAGCTGAAAAAACAATTACAATTGTTACAACTGCTGCTGGTTTGAATCGGAAATTTGAAGCATTGCTTCCTTCATTGGAAAAAGCTAAGAAAAGAGGAGTTACAATCAGAATAGCAACACAGATTGATGATAATAATAAAGATATTGCAAAAGAGTTATCTGCTGTGGCTGAAATTCGGGTTATGCCTAAGATGAGAGCTCGTTTTGCAATTGTTGATTCAGAGCAGTTATTGTTTATGGTTTTGGATGATGAAAAAGTTCATCCTAATTATGATGTTGCTGTCTGGCTTTCAACTGATTTCTTTGCTTCTTCAATGGAGCAATTATTTGAGGCAGCTTGGAAAGGTTTTAAGGGTTTGTGAGTGTATTTGTGAATTAAGGTTTAAGGATGTCTAAAGGTGATTGTTGAGGTTGAAATGAAGTTTTTGGGATTTAAGTTTAAAAGAGAGGGAAATAAATAATAGAATTGTGAAAGAGAATTGAAAAATTTTTAAGAAGAATTGTTTTTTATGAGGATTTGATATTTATGTAATTATCCTCTATTTTATAATAATTCTCATTTTTTCATCCGACTAAAGTAGTAAGTTAAGTTTATATAAGAAATTCTGAGTTGTTTCATATACTAAAAGTAGTGAAAGGAGGTGATAAAATGAAGAAAATATTATTTATTGTTCTGGTGCTGGGTGTGAATTTTGTTAGTGCTTTGAGTTTTACAGTGAATACACCTGTTGCTGATGAGATGTTTGATTCTCGAAGAGTTGAAGTTGATTTAGTTGCAGATGAAAGAGCTAATTTTTATTACAAGGATGAGATTTTTGGAACAAGAGGTTGGAGAAGATTGTGCATGAGAACAGAACATTGCACGAGAAGAATAATTGCTGATGAAGGGCATAATGATATATCTTTTAAGGTAGTTAATATGGAAGGTGAACAGGAGTTTATCTATAATATCCCTTTTTACGTTGATAGTAGAGATCCTCGTATTTTATCAACTGAACCTCGAAGAAATAGAATCACTAATGGGAATATTTTTTCAGTAAGATTTCTTGAAGAGAATCTTAAGAAAGTGATTTTGTATTATGGAATTTATGGAGATATGAGAGAGGAAGAAAGAACTGATTGCGGATATGGAAGAGGATGGTGTCATTTTGAAGATGTTGATTTGACGGATTTTGATGGTAAGGAAATAGAGTATTGGTTTAGTATAGAAGATGAAGTTGAAAAAGAAGAGTCAAGAAAGAGAACCATTGATGTTGATGTTACACCTCCTGAAATTAATCAGTTTGATTTTAAGATAGTAAGAAGGAATCGAGCGAGTTTTATCTTTGAGGTAATTGAAGATAATTTTGATATAATTGAATATATAGACCATTCAAGTCGAAGACCTCGTTGGAGAAGATTGTGTTCAAGAATTAGAGATGGAAGTTGTAATAGAGTGAAAAGATTTCGAAGAGGTGAACATATTTTGGATATCAGAATTGCTGATGAAGCAGGTAATCAAGTTATGATTACTGAAGATATGAGGTTTACTATTTAATCTTTTATTTTTTTTATTATTTTTGTAATGTTTTATTTTTTAGGTTATTCTTTTATTTTGTTTTAGATGAAGAGAATCCTCAAAGTTTGGAAGTTTCACTTAATTATTCTAAATAAAATATAGCGATTTTTTGAGAAATTTGTAAGATAGATTTTGTGATGTGTTGATAGATTAAAAGAGTTTTACTAAATTCTTGCAATTCTCCACATTATTTCAAAATAGTTTTTATAACCTTCGGATATTTCTTTGTTTTTTATGAGAATTGCAATTGGTTCAGATGCCCAGAGAATAATTGCTGTTTTGTCTTGATAAATATTTACTGCTACAGGATTAGAGTATTTTTGTGGAAGGTATTTTATTTTTGCAAGAGGGATTTTTTTTAGTTTTTTATCTGTTGCTATAATTCTTGAGCTTATTTTTCTTTGTTTTCTTTTTTTATCATACCATTTAAAATAGAATTGAAGTATTTCATATGCTCTTGGGGATGCTCCTAAGATGAGTATTTCTTTTGCATTTAATTGGTCTTCAAAAATTGTTTTTAGTCCTTCTTTGCCTTTGTAGAAATTTGTTTCTTGTTTTTCTTTTTTTGAATTATATTTTTCTTTTAGATTTTGAATTAGAGGTTCTAAAAAATCTTTTTTTTCATCAAGAATTTCTAAAATTCTTTGAGGATTTGAAGCTTGAAATAATTTTCGGTTATTTTTTAAAATGTATCCTATTAATCCTTTTTTAATCAGCATTTCTGTTGTGTCGTAAACTGTTCTTCTATGGAGTCCTGTTTTTCTTGAAATTTGTCCTGCTAATGAAGGACCTAAATCTATTAGTGCCAGATAAACTTTTGATTCGTTTTCTGTTAGTCCTGCTTTTTTTAATTCTATCATCCTATGGAAAAGATTATTTTATATATAAATATTGTGGTGTTATATATCGCCTCATAAAATTAAATAGGTTTTTGGATTTAATTATTTAATTAAATGACAGGAGGTTAAAATGGAAATTGATAAAGAAATAATGAAAATAGTTGCTCTTGATAGAGTTCATGTTCCTTTTTCAAGTGCTGAAGGAAAACTTAAAAGACGAAGAGAAAAAGCAGTTTCAGGTTTGGACAGGGATGATGTTTTGGAATTTTCAGGAGAAAGAGCTTATGCTCGAATTGAGGATAAGAGTGATTCTAAAAAAAGAGGATATGAAGGAGCTGTTAAGCTTTTTTGTGAAAAACATCCGAAACTTGCAGATGAACTTAATGAGCTTGTTGAAGAACAAGTAACTAAAAAGGAAGAAAGACTTTATTTTGGAATGCATCCTGGAGCAAGGATAAATCCTGGAATGTATGAAGAAGTTATGAGTGATATTGGTTTTACACCTGGTGAAGCAAGAGCAGTTTATCCTACAATTGTTGAAGCAAGTCGGAGAATTGTTAAGGCAAGAGGTATTGAAAGAAGTGTAAAATATAATGGTTGAGTTTATTTTAAAAAGAGGTGATTTTTTGTATAAGATGGTTATTAAGATTGATTATGAAAAGTACTGTTGGAAAAAAGGCGAATGTATTAGTTGCGGATGTGATTCTTGTGGGAGTTGTGAGGGATGTGTTGAAGTATGTCCTACAGGTGCATTGAAAAGAGAAGAGCTTGTTAAAATTATTCCAGGCAGGTGTGAAGATTGTATTACAGCTTGTGAAAAAGATGCTGTTTCATTTAAGGATTAAATTCATCTGTTTTTAGTAGTGAAATTATTTATAGTTAGGATAATATATTTTAGGATAGAATCTTATTTATAAATTGATTTCAATAGTTATCTTCTATAATATATTACTTAATATCTTTTTATGATTGGATATTTTGTAATATGGATAATTGAAAGGAGGTGATAAAATGAAGAAAAATATATTGATTGCTTTTTTAGTGATTAGTGTTATGCCATTTGTTTTGGGATTTGGTGTTGGGAATAAAGTTGTTCCTGATATTGATATTCCTGTTGAAGATTTTACTCCTGAAGTTTGGATGTGTGATAGCAGAATTGTTTTAGATGATGCTGTTCATCCTGGAAGAATATCAATGGATGGTGAGAATCTTATTGAAAGATTTAATAACTATGCTTTTGAAGGTGAACAAATAAAATGGGATGTTCTTGTAATGGATAAAAATGGTATTGAAGATATTAAAAGAGTTGAAATTGCAACTGGATACTATCCTGAATTAGGTGATGTTCAGGCAAGATGTCGTGAGATAGATTATCCTAATGCGAGAAAAAAATCAGATATTCTTTGTTATAAATCTTCTGAAACAAACTGGGAATGTGGAGATAATCCTGATTCTGAATATGAAGATGCTCAGGGAGTTGTCTATTATAATTCCTTTGGTGAGGAATTGGAAATAGAAGTTATTTTAGAAGGACTTAAACCAGATACTCAATATCAGTTAACATTACAGGGTAGAGATGGAAATGATGGTAATGAAGAGTTGGGTGAAAATTGTGAAAATCCTAATGCTCCTGCTGATGGTTATGATTGCACATGGGAGTGTGGTTTTGGTAGTGGTGGAACAGGTGAAGAAGGATTTTGGAATTTTGATTTAATTGCTATGACTGATGAAGAAGGTAATTATAATAGAGAATATTCATTGGAAATGCCTGTTGGTCATTATGGTATTGGTCCAGAGCATGATTTTGGATTTGGGTTTATTGTCAAGGAAGTTACTGAAGAAGATTCTTGTAACTGGAATGACTATGTTCCTGTTTTGATGGAAGTTGGTGGATTGGATTGGATAATAGTTGATGAAGAAAAAGTAAGTCCATTATGCAATGCGAGAATAGGTGAAGAAATTTTAGATGAATTTGATTCTGAATTTATGAAGTATTATGAGTGTGTTTTTACTGTTGAACCTTGTGGTTATGAAGGCCAAAGAGGAGGTGATATGTGTGAAGAGATGTGGGTTGGTGTTGAAGTAGAAGACCAATATGATATAAGTTATATGGATGAGAAAGAGTTTTGGTTTTTTAATCCAATTGTTTCTATATTTCAAGAGGGAGGTATAGAATTTGAAGAGGCAAGACCTGGAACAACTGTTTATTCAGATACTATGCTTGTAGGAAATGATGCTGAAGATGGTTCTGGAGTAATGCTTGATATGTTTATATCAGGGACTGATTTTTATGATTATTCTCATGAAGCTACTATGTGTCCTACAACTAATCAACTTGAATTGAAAAATTTCAGATACTATGCTGTTAATGGTGCTTATTCAACTTATGATGATTTAGAAGTTGATATTCAGGAAGGTGTAGAGAGAGATTGTGATGATGAAGGTTATTGTAATATAGAATATGGAGAGACATTTAATAATCCAAATCCTTTTTATGATAATACAGAAATAATTCAGGCGAATAAGGTAGGTTCTTATTATTTGTCTAATCTTCTTGCTCCCAATAGTAAGATGGCTATAACATTCAGATTGGATTTGCCAGAGCCATGTAATGGAAATTTTGATTCTGGTGGAATTTATTTTTGGGGTGAAGCGATTTAAGTTTATAGTTATTTTTTTGTTTTTTGTTTATTTTGAGTAGTAAAAATATCTATAGTTAGGAATATATATTTTAAAATGAAGTTTTGTTTAAATAGTATATTGGTTAGGTTATGTAAATTAATTACTGAAAGGAGGTTAAGAGGTGATAAATGAAAAAAATTTTAATGAGTTTAGTAATGATGAGTGTCCTTTTATTTGGTGTTGTCGGGGTTTTGGGTTTGGATACGACTACTTTTTTTAAGACAAGAGGTAGTGGAACTTCTGATGTAAGTAGTGCTAGTCCTATAAATGATTCTCAATCAGGTGAAATATATGCTCCACTAATAGATGAAGATACTAATGAGGGAACAATTAGAATAAAGTTTCCTGCTAATTATAAATTATCAAATTTAAGCAGTATTTCATGGATGCAGAATGTTCTTTCAGGATATGCTTCTCATGTTGATGTTATTATTGATACTGATAATAATGGTGCAAGTGATGATGCATTAGTTTTTGAGTATGCAAAGGTTGATCATTTAGATTGTGATAATGTAACTAATTATCCAACTGGATTAATAAATACTTTTGGAGATAAAGGTATTGTAGATGATAGTGCCTATGCTTGGTTAAATTCAGGTCCTCCTGGTGTTTGTGGTGATGCTAGTTTTATTCATAAACCTTTAAGTCAATGGAAATCTGAAAATGGAACTGCAGATATTCTTGCAATTGAAATTGAGGTTGATGGTTGGATTAGTGAATCAAATGCATATGTGGATAATATAAGAATTAATGGAGAATTGGTTGAGGATTTTGAAGAGATAACAATTGCGAGTAATACTCAAAATGCAAGGGCAGTTATAAGTTCATTTACAAGTGTTTCTATAACTCCTGCTACAATTGATTTTGGAATTGTAGTTCCTGGAAGTGATGATAATCCTGCATCTGAAAATGTTGTTCTTGATGCAGATGGAAGTAATTCTGATGTGAATGTTGCAGTAACTGATGTTAGTGGTGTTCCATTTGATACAGGATTAATGTTTGATGGTGCATTAGCATCAGGACAGGATTATACTATAGATTGTATTGATTCGGGGGATATTTGCACTTATGATTTAAGAGTAATTGTTCCAACTCTGGATGTTCCATTAGGTATTGAACAAGGAGAGAAAACAGGAGTTGTTACTTATACAATCACAGGGTCTACACCTTAAAATGAAGAATTTGTTTTTTATTTTTTTATTTTTGTTTTTAAATATAGGTAGTGCTATGGCAATTAGTTTTTATCCTTCTAATCTGGTTTTTGATTTGGATGTTGGTGAGGAAGGATGTGAGGAGATTGCTTTTTTTTCAGATTCTGAAGAAGTAGAATTATTTGATGTTTGGGGTGAGAGTGATGATGTTGATTGGAAGGTTGGTTTTTTTAAATATCCTTCAGAGGTTCATGAATTGGAATTAGATTATCCTGAAAGTGTTTTAAATAATGAAGAGAGTTTTGAGGTTTGTGTTAGGGGCTATGAAAAAGGAGAGTATAGAGGTGCTTTAATATTAAGAGAAGAACAGGTTGGAAATTCAATTATTCAGGGAGGTGTTTGGTTAAAGGTTCTTGTTGAAGGTGGAGGAGATGTTCAGCTTTCTGATGAGATTATTAAAGAGTATTCTTCTAATAAAGGAGGTAATCCCAGTGATGAAGAAAAAGAAGATGAAATTATAAAAAGGAATAAAGGTATAGGGAATGAAAATCCTCCGATGGTGGTTATTAAAGAGGATAATTCAGGTATAACTGGTGCTGTGATAGGTTCGGGAATTGTGGATTGGAAAAATGGAATTATATTTGTATTAGTTGTGATTATATTAAGTATGATTGTTTATAATCAAAGGAAAAGGAAAAAGAAAAAGGTAAATGTAGATAGAGAGTGGTATATTAATGAATAATAAATTGATTAATCATATTCAAGAGGTGAAAAATGAAAAAGATGATGATTTTAGTAATGATAGTGGTTTTGGTTGGAGGAGTTTTTGGACAAGCTATTTTATATTTAGAAAATCCTAATTCAGAAATTAAAACAGGTGATGAGTTTTATATAAATGTTAATGTTAGTGCGGTTGTTGATTTGTATGGTGTGCAGTTAGATTTTAAATTCTGTCCTGATATATTGGGTCATATTGATATTGATGAGGGTGATTTTTTGAATAGTGATGGTGTTGGGACATTTACATGGCCTCCTGATACCTCTATTTCAGATTTGCTTCAAAATTATGTGATTTCAAGAACTGGAAATGTAACAGGCTTAAATGGTTCTGGGAATATTGCAAGAATTAAGTTTAAAGCATTAAGCGGGGGAAGTTGCGATTTAGGTCTATTGAATACAAAACTTGTTAGTTCAACACCAACTGCGGATTTGATTCCTCATTTTGTTCAAAATTCAAGTGTTTATGTTGTTTCTACATTGGGTTTTTCGATTTCACCTTCTATTTTGAATTATAGCAAATTAGACCCTGGGCAAAATAGTTCTGTTGAGGTTATTACTTTTGAATCAACTGGTGATGCTATTGAAATTAGTGTTGATGTTGATAATGGATTGTTTGAAAATATTTGGTTTGATTTGGGTGAAGGATATAATCCTCTTGGTGTGGATGAAATTATTTTAGGAGCAGGAGAGGTTAAGGATGTTAATAGTATTTTATCAGTTCCTATTGGATATAAATCAGGAGATTATAAGGGGATTGTAACTTATACTGCTATGGTTCCAATTTAAAATGAAAAAGTTTTTTATTATAATGATAGCATTTTTATTAGTTTTAACTGGTGTTTTTGCTTCAAGTATTTTTCAGGAAGTTCGTGCAAATGTTGTTGCTGGAAAAATATTTATTCATTCTCCTATTGAAGGTAAAATTTATGAACAAAGAATGATTCCTATAAATGTTAGTTTAACTGAGGAAGTTTCTAAGTTTAGATTTTCAAAATATCTTTCTGATAATGGGCATGGTTTTATTACTCTTTGCAGAAATTGTAATAGTTATGGTTATGAAAGATTGAGATTAAAACCTTTTGATGATGGTTATCATTTTGTGAGGATAAAGGCAGTTTTTGATGGAGGAGTTATTACTGAAAATGTTAGTTTTATTATTGATACAAGAAGACCGATAATTAGAAGAACAAGATATAAAAGAGATGAAGAGAATTATGTTTTTTATCTTGAATATCAAGAGGAAAATATAGATTCAATTTTTTTTAATTATGGAAATTCAAGAACAGGTTTTAGAAATATTGAGTTGAATCCTGAAGAGTGTTATTTGTTTAGGAGAAATTGGGAAATGTGTAATGTAAGTGTTGATTTAAAAGATTATCATGGTGAGAGAATTGAGTATTGGTTTAAAATTGAAGATATAACAGGAAAGACAGATGAATCAAGAATGAGAAGATTGAGAGTTGATGTTTATAATTTTTTTAAATATTTAACTGGGAGAGTTATAGATTTTTTTGGGTTTTAAAATGAAGTTGAGATATTTTTTTATTTTTTTTGCAATACTTTTTTTTATAAATTTTATATCTTCTGCAGATTTTTTTAGTGATACTAAGATTATAAATAATTTGAATGAAAATAAAGCTTGGTTTTCTACTGAAAGATATATGCCTCCGAGTAATGTGAGTTTGTTTCCAGTTGAAGATTCTGGAGTTAATTTGTTTTGGAATTATTCAATTGATGGAATCATTGAAACTTCATCTGTTGTTTCTTCTGTTTCTGTAAATGGAACTTCGTATGTGCATTCTTGTTTTGGTTCAAATAATGGTTATTTTTATTGTCTTGATGCTTTAAATGGAAGTTTGAAGTGGAAATATAAAACTAATGATAGTGTTAGGAGTTCGCCTTTGTATTCTTATCTTTATCAGGGAAGTTCTTATATTCCAAATGTTTATTTTGGAAATGATGCAGGTTATTTTTATTGTCTGGATTTTAGGGATGGTTCTTTGAATTGGAAATTTGAAACAAATGGGAGTATTAGAGGTTCTTCTGCTTATTATAATAATAAAATTTATTTTGGAAGCAGTGATAGTTATTTGTATGCTGTGAATTTTTCAGATGGTGTTTTGAGTTGGAAGTATAAAGCAGAAGATAGTATTGAAAGTTCTGTAGGTGTTTCAAATAGTGTTTATTTTGGAGATGAAGCAGGATATTTTTATTGTCTGGATTATTTGAATGGAAATTTGAAATGGAAATTTAAAACAAATGGAAGTATTAAGGGCTCTTTTGCTTATTATGGTTATGATGTTTTTTTTGGAAGTAGTGATGGTTATTTGTATGCTGTGAATTCTTCAAATGGAATTTTAAATTGGAAATATAAAACTAATGGGAGTATTTTAGGTTCTCCTCTTTATAGTGATTCAAAAATTTATTTTGGGAGTAGTGATGGTTATTTGTATTCATTATATTTGAATGGAGGTTTGAATTGGAAATATTATTCAGGAAATGAGATAAAAACAACTCCTCTTATTGTTCAGGGCAATGTTATTTTTGCTAATTCAGAAGGATTGCATTTTGTTGATATTGAAAGAGGTGGAAAAAGGGCTGATTTTTTGAGTTCGAGTATTGAAAAATCTCCTAAAACTTTTTACTATAATTATGATAACTATCTTTATTTTGGCAGGATGAATGAATTTAATGCATTAAAAATAGACAAGGCAATGGAGTTTTCTGATAGTGAATATGGTTTTATTGAGTTTGCTGATGAGAATTATGTTATTTATAGTGATGCTAATTATGAAAGTAATTATTTTAAATTTAATATTAGTGAGGATGTAAATCAGATAATTGGGTTGTATTTTTATTATAAAGGTTATTCAGATATTAGTGTAACTAATTTTTATATCTATGATTTTAAGAGGAATTCCTGGGATTTGTTGGGAGATATTGAGAGTAATGGTATGGAATTAAAAAAGGTTTTGAAAAAAGGAAATATTAATGATAGTATTTTTAAGGATTATGTTAATGATTCTGAAATTAGGTTAGTTGTTCAGGCATATGCTTATGGAGGTGGTTCTTGTCCTTTTGTTTATTCTTATGATGGAAAAAAATATTGGTTTGACCACGAGGGTTTTGCTTTTGCAACAATGAATGTTTTAGAAGATACAAGTTATGGAAATCTTGAAAATTTAAAGGAAGTTGATGGAAAATATTTACTAAAGATAAAGGAAGAGTTAGATGAAACTTCTTATATTAATAATTTTAAATTAAAGGCGATTGATTTTAAGGGAGAAGGTAGGATTGTTCCTGATTTAAACGGGAATTTTTATGTTGTTCGTGAATATAGAAATCCCCTGAGTTGTCATAGTAGTGAAAATGAAAATTGTTTGAAAGAGATTTCTGTGAAAGATAATGAATTTTGGAAATCAAGTAAAAGGGAAAAAGATTGGATTGAATTAGAATTTGATTCTGTTTCAGATTCTGGAAAATTAGTGATTGAATTTCAAAGTGCTAAAATTTTGAAAAAAATGTGGAAGTATTATATTGATTTAATTGGTAAAAATAATTGGAATTTGTTTGAGAGTTTGAGTGAGATTAATTTTGTGAGAAAAATGCTTTTGGAACAAAAAGATAGAATTAGTTTAGAGGTTCAGGTTTTAAAAAATGGGGAATGGGTAAGTAAAGAATATTTGAAATCTGGAAGAGAAAGATTATCTGAATCTCTGATATATTTAGAGGATTTAGAAAAAGAAAAAGTTAAAATAAGAATTAGGAATACTCAATTTTATGAGATTGACAGAGTGTACATTGATTTTAGTGAGGAGGGTGAGATTCAGATTAATGAATTGGAGCTTTTTAGTATTTTAAAGAGTGGTGTAGATGTTAGTGAGAAAATTAGTGAAAAGGATAAAAATTATATTGCAATGGAAAAGAGAGATGTTGTTGATTTGGTTTATGATGCTCCTGAATTAAGAGAAGGATTTGAAAGGGATTTTATTGTTGAGATTGGAGGATATTATAATTACCAGGAATTTGAGGAGAGAAGTTTTAAAGAAATGATTGAGGGTTTTGGTGAGTGGTTTAGAACATATTTTGATAAGGATTATGTTATTGAGAGTATGAAAAAATATGAAGAAGTTCATGATAGTTTGTATAGTGATTTTGTTAGTGTTAATGTTAGTTATCTTTCAGGTGATTCTGGAATTGCAGAAGTTATTTTTGAAAATAGCAATAATAGTTATGCTCGGGAAGAGTTTGTTAAATTAAGTTGTAGAAGTTTGACTGTAGGAGGGGCATCTATTGGTTTGAAATATCAGTTTAAAAATGGAAGTCAGTGGTATGATATTCCAATCAGAGATGATGAAATTTCTGAATTAGATGAAAAAAAGATTGATGAAGATATTGAGAAATTACAGGAATTGATTTATAGTGTTGAGAGAATTAGTGAAAAGGAATTAAAGGAGAATAAAAATCCTAAATTGGAAAAGAAATGGGTAAGGATTTATCCAGATTCTGAAAGAGAATTGAGGTATTTGATTTCGTTGTCATTGGATGTATTAAAATATAATAAAAAATATGTTGAGGCAGTTGTTACATCAAAAGAGATTGAAAAACTTAATTTTAATGGATTGGATATTGAAGAGTTGAAAATCAATAGTGGAGATGTTTTTAGTGATGAGGGTTTTAGGGATTATCATAGTTATTCAGAATCTGTGAGTTTTATGAATGATATTGAAAATAGTTATCCTGAAATTTCTAAGGTTTATGAAATTGGAAAGAGTATTGAAAATCGGAGTATTTTTAGTTTGAAAATTTCTGATAATGTTGAAATTGATGAAAATGAATCAGAGATTTTGATTGTTGGAAATCATCATGCAAGGGAGATTATGACTGTTGAAATTCCATTGTATGAGATAAAATATCTGGTTGAAAATTATGAGAGCGATTATAGAGTTAGGAAATTGGTTGATGAAAGAGAGATTTGGTTTGTTCCTGTAATGAATCCTGATGGATTGGTTTATGTTGAAAATAATGATACAATGTGGAGAAAGAATCGTAGAGATAATGGTGATGGTTATTTTGGTGTTGATTTGAATAGAAATTATGGATATAAATGGGGATATGATAATGTTGGGAGCAGTCCTACTACAAGTTCAGATACATATCGGGGTGCGAGTGCTTTTTCAGAACCTGAAACAAGGGCTGTAAGGGATTTTGTTTTAAGTCATAATATTAGTTATGGGCTTTCTTATCATTCTTATGGAGAGTATTTGCTTTATCCTTGGGGATATGTAAATAAACATACTTCAGATTCTGAAAGATTTTTGGAATTAACTCAGGGAATGTTGAAAGATTTAGATTATCAGCATGGAACACCTGGAGAGTTGTTATATGTTACAAATGGAGATTTTAATGACTGGGTTTATGGAGATAATAGTAAAAATAAAATTTTTGGAATGACATTTGAGGTGAATAGTAATTCTCAAGGAGGATTTCGACCTGATGCTTCTTTGATTATTCCTACTTGTGAAGAGCATCTTGAACCTTTTTTGTATTTTGTTGAATCTGCAGGTGAAAAAATTAATATTCCTTTAGAAATTAGTGATAATAATTTTATTGATATAATTAATAATAAAACTTATAGTGAAGGGGTTATTTTTCATGAGAATAGGGAATATGATTTGAGGTGTGTTGTTTATAATCTTAGTGATGATATTTTTAGTGATTTGATTAATTTTGATATTCAGACACCTGAAGTTAGCATTGATATTCTTAATCCTTTTAATGAAGATGATGTTGAAAAAGAAGAGGTTTTTGATTTTAAGGTTAATGTTAGTTGTTCTGAATTTAATTGTGGAAATTTAAGTGTTTTTTTGGATCCAAAATCAAATGTTATAAAGAAAAAATATAAATTTGAAAAACCAAATATTGATAGATATGAAAAGTATGATGTCGTTAGGATGAATGAATTGAATCATTATGGTGAGCCAGGTTATCCGATTTTGCCTTTTAAGACAGTTAGATTTTTGATTCCTGAAAATACCGAAGTTGAAAGTGTTGAGGTTATTGGAAATAAGAGAAATTATCTTGGAGAAGAATTTTATCTTCGGGCAGGAGATAGTTATGTTCCTTTATGTGATTGTGAAGGAGATTTTGAAGAAAAAGAACCTGTGAAAGAAATCTATGAATCTTCAAAAGTTTATCCTGAAAAACTCTATGCAAATTATAAAGTTGAGAGTTTCAGAGGTTATAAGATTTTTTTAATGAATATTTATCCTGTTCAATATATTGGAAAAACAGGAGAGTTATATTATTTTGAAGATATTGAAGTTAATGTTAATTTGAAAGGTGGTAAAAGGGTTTTAGAAAGTGCTGGAAATTATAGAGGCAATAAAAAAGATAGAGATTCTGTTTTAGAAATAATTGATAATAAAGAGGAGATTATTGATTATTCTGTTGAGTCAAGAATTTTTTCTAATTCTTTTGATTCTGAATACTATGATTATGTGATTATCACAAAAGAAGATTACAGGGATGAGTTCCAGGTTTTGAGGGATGATAAAAATTCAAGGGGTGTTGATACTAAAATAGTTAGTGTTGAATGGATTGAGAGTAATTTTAGTGGTTTGGATAGGCAGGAGAAAGTCAGGAATTTTATTAAACAGGCATATGCAGATTGGGGAATTGATTATGTTTTACTTGGTGGTGATAGGAATGTAATTCCTGCGAGAAAATTTTATGCAAATGCAGATGGAACTGTTGATAATATTCCTGCTGATTTGTATTATGCTTGTTTAGATGGAAATTGGGATGATGATGGTGATGGAGTTTATGGAGAGGTTGGTGAAGAGGATTGGTTTGCAGAAGTTTATGTTGGAAGAGTTGCTGTTAGAAATGAGCAGGATGTTATTAATTTTGTTAATAAGGTTATTAGTTACCAAAGGACTTATAGTGTTGATGACAAGGATATTTTATTAGTTGGTGAGGGTTTATGGAGTGATAATTGTTATCATATTGCAGAGCCAGGAGACCCTCCTGCTCCTCAAGGAAATTGGGGAGGTTATTATATGAATGAGTTAGTTGGTTATAGAACAATAAATAATATTAGTTCTCAAGGTTATCAGTCAGATTATTATAATATTACAAGATTGTATGATGGTTATAGGGAAAGAGATGGAGAATCTCCATGGACAACAGAAGAATTAATGCAGGAAATAAATAATGGCGTGAATATGCTTAATCATCTTGGGCATGGTGCTCCGAGTTCTGCAATGAAAATGAGTTTTTCAAATATTGATGCTTTAGAGAATACTAATTATTTGAATATATTTAGTCAGAGTTGCAGTTCTGGAAGATTTGATGACCAGGAATGTATGGCTCAAAGATTTACAATTGCTGAAAAGGGTGCTGTTTCTTATATTGGTAATTCAAGGTATGGATGGGGAATTAGAGGTGTTAATGATGGAGGAACTTGTGAAACAAATGGGCCTGACCAAAGACAACATAGGTTTTATGTTAATGCATTAGCTGGTGAAAATATTTTAAATATTGGAAAAGCTTATCAAAAATCAAAACATGATGATATTGATTATATTTTGGATGGACCTGAATGTGGAACTGGTGCATGGCCTTGTAGAGGTGTTCAGAGATGGGTTAGTTTTTCTCATAATCTTTTTGGAGATCCTGAATTAAAACTTCATTTAAGAGGTATTTCAATAAATAGTTTAAGAATAGAACCTGAACCAATTGGATTAAATGAAAGAGGAAAATGTATTGCAGAGATTAATGAGTATAATCCTGAAGCAAACATTAGTTTAGTTGTTTTTAGAGTTTATTTTAATGATAGTTTGGAAATTGAATTTAATGGAAGTCAGATGAATAATAGTTTTTGGGAATCTGGGGAATTTGTTGCAGATAAAGAAGGTATTTGGTATTGCGAGGTTTATGTTGAAGATAATTTAGGAGCAAAAAATGAAAGAAGGGAGTATTTTATTCCAGGTGAAGAAAAAGGGCTTGTTTCAACTGAAGTGGGTGCTAAGCCCTTTTATACCTTAGATGTTAATCCTCAATTTTGTAATTTGAATGAAGATGAAAGTTGTGTTGTAAATTGGAAAGTTGTTCCAACAGGTGCTGTTAATTCAAGTTGGAAATTTTTTGCATATGTTAATTCTGAAAGGTTGATGTATTTAGGTGATGTGAGTGAAAAAATAGATTTGAATATTGTTGAAAGTTTAGGTATTCCTGAAGATATTAATGGAGATGGTGAAGTTGATATTCAGGATTTAGTGAGAGTTGCTTTGAGAATTGGTGAGAGTTGTAGTGGTTCGAGTTGGTGTGATGGTTGTGATTTGAATCAGGATGGTGTTGTGGATATTCAGGATTTGGTTAGAGTTGCTTTGAAGATTTGATGACTAATATTTATGAGAGTGGTTATTAATAAGAATTGAGATAAATAAAAATATTTAAAACTAAGTTTTTAATAATTAATATGAAAAAGGAGTTAAATTGGTTTAAAAGAAGAATTGCACTTTTGAGTTTGCTTGGGCATAGTGGTGTTCGGGAATTGGGTTTTAAACTAATGTGGAGATTTTATAATGATTTTTCAAAATTTAAGATTAGTAGAATTAATGATAAATATTTGATTCATAGTTTTTATCCTCCTTTTCCTTCAAGGGCATTTGACAGAGCGATTTATAGTATGAAACATCCTAATGAAAATTTGTTATTTGCACATTTTTCTATGACAAATAAATGTAAATATAATTGTGAGTTTTGCAGTAATTCTTTTAGAAGAGAATCTGATGAAATGAGTTTTGAAAGAATTAAGGAGATTATTGATTGGTTAAAAAGCAAGAATGTTTTTAAGATTGCATTTACAGGTGGAGAGCCATTGCTTAGAAAGGATTTGAGTAAGATTGTTAAAAGTGTTGGAGATGAATGTGTGAGTTATGTTTATACAAGTGGTTATGGTTTTGATTATTCTAAAGCATTGGAACTTAAAAAAGCAGGTTTATTTGGAATTGCAATTAGTTTTGATTCTTATAAAAAAGAAGAACATGATTTAAGTCGAGGGTTTAAAGGGGCATTTGATAATGCTGTGAATGCTGTTAGAATCTCTAAAAAATTTGGTTTTTATACAATTGCTCAGATAATTATTCATAAAAAGAATTTTAATTATATTGAGAATTTTTTAAAATTTTTAAAAAAGTTAGATGTTGATGAGGTGAGAGTTTTGGAAATTTTTCCTTGTGGAAAAGGGGCTATAAATGATTTGATGTTAAATGATGATGAAAGAGAGTTTATTAGAAAATTAAATATAATTAGCAATAAAAGAAATGATTTTCCGAAACTGGTTAGTTATAATTTTATTGAATCTGAAAAATGTTTTGGATGCATGGCTGGTTATAACTTTCTTTATATTTCTGCTAATGGAGATGTTTATCCTTGCGATATGTTGCCTGTGAGTTTTGGAAATTTGAATAAAGAGAATTTTGATGATGTTTGGAAGAGAATGAAAAAGGTTTTTAAAAAACCAAGTTGTGATTGTCTTGCTTTAGAAGGTTTTGATGATGAAATTCTTGATAAATTTGAGATTAAAGGAAAATTGCCTAAATATTATGATATGTTAAATTTAATTAATTCATCTTAGAAAAGTAGTAAGGTAAATTTATATAGTGATTGAATATTGAGTTTGAGATGGTGAAAAAAGATGCCCAAAAAAAATATGCATTTTTGTTTCTGATTGGAGTTTTAATTTTTTCTCAAATAGGTTTTGTTCTTGCTGAAGATGTTGCTTATATTTATCGAAGAGAAAGTAATATTGATGATAATGTTATTGAAACTTTTGAGGATATGGGTTTGAGTGTTGAGACAATTGATGAAAGAAAACTTCCTATGGATTTTTCAAATTATAAATTTATTTTTGTTGGTGATGAAAGATTTCGGAGACATTATAATATTCCGATTGGAGATTATCCTTCTGTGATTACGAATTATTATTTTGGTGAAGAGTGGGGGCTTACTGATTACGATGGTATTTCAAAACTTGCTTCTAATTTTCCTCTGAATGTAAGAAAAGATAATAAAATTATTCAGGTTTATGACAGGGCGATTTATCCTCGTGGAACTATTTCAATTCCTTATTATTATCTTGATGAGCATAATAAAGTTCCTGATATGTTAAGGATTGCTGGAACTTATACTGGAAATAGTTATGATTTTGGAGATGTTATAAGTTATTCTGATAGAGATGTTAAATTAAAAAATGGGAAAAAGACTAAAGGTAAATTATGTTTTTATGGAATTGTAGAATCTGATTTTTGGACTGATGATGCAAGAGGGATGTTTGAAGATTGTGTTGAGTATGTTGCTATTGAATGCAAGGATGATGATGATTGTCCTATTGATGAAGAGAGTGATTATTATTGTGAAGAGGATGATGTTTATAAAGATATTTTTGAATATTGTTGTGAGAATCCTGGAACTGTTTTGTCTAAATGTCAGAGTGTGAAAAAGAAGAAACTTGTTTTTGAATGTTCTGATAGTTGTTTTAGTGGAGAGTGTGTTTGTTATGATAATGATGGTGATGGTTTTGATGCTTGTGATATTGGTGACAGGGGTGATGATGGTAAGGAGAAAGATTGTGATGATAATGATGATGAAGTTTATCCTGGTGCACCTGAATTATGCGATGGAAAGGATAATGATTGTGATGGTTTAGTTGATGAGAATAATGGAGATTGTGAGGAAGGTTTTATTTGTTCTGAGGGAGAGTGTGTTGAGATTGATTGTTCTTATGATTCTGATTGCGGAGAGAATGGATTAATTGGTAATAAATATTGTTCAGGTGGTGATGTTTATCAGAATTATAAAAGTTTTGATTGTGTAAATGCTGGAACACTTGATAGTTATTGTTCTGATGATGTTGAAGAGTGGTTAATTGAAGAATGTAATTATGGTTGTTCTGATGGGAAATGTATTAAAATACATGATGTAGGTTTTGTTGATTTTGGAGGTTCTGTTAATGGAATAAAAATACTTCATGATGGTTCTGCGATTTTGGAAAATCCTGCTCAATTAGTTTGTGAGGAAGAATATAAAATTTATGTTGAAATAGAGAATAAAGGAGAGTATGAAGAGGATGTTGAGTTTGAAGGAAGTATTGATGATTTGGAGTTTAGTCATAATTCTGTTAATTTAGAGGTTGGAGAGAGTAGTTTGAAATGGAAAACTATTGAAATTGATTTTAAAAAAGGTAATTATGATTTGATTGTTGAAGCTTTGATTGATGATGATTTTAATCCAAGTGATAATATTGTTTCAAGAGATGTTGAGATTCTTTGTGATAAATGTTATAGTGATTCAGATTGTGATGAAGATTATTATTCTGATAATTATTGTTCTGAAGGTGATGTTTATAGGAATTTGCATGACTTTAGTTGTATTGGTAATGAATGTGTTGAGGATATTGTAAAAGAGAAAGTTGAAGATTGTTCTGATGAGTGTTTTGAAGGAGAGTGTGTTGATATTGAGTGTTATTCAGAGAGTGAATGTGGAAATGATGGTTATGTTAGTGGAAAGTATTGTGCAGGTGGTGATGTTTATAGAGATTATGAAGAGTTTAGTTGTTTGAATGCAGGAACTCCTGAAAGTCGTTGTAATAGCATTGTTACTCCTGTTTTAATAGAGAATTGTGAAGATGAATGCAGAAATGGAGAGTGTATTGATATTGAGTGTTATAGAGACAAGGATTGTGATGACTATAATGTTTATACTATTGATAAATGCAATAATGCAGGGACAACTGATAGCTATTGCACTCATACTGAAGTGAATTGTATAAATGATGATGATTGTGGTTTGAATGGTTTTTTTGGTGATGAGTATTGTATTGAGGGGGGAGTTTTCAAGGATTTCAGGAATTCAAAATGTGTTGATGGAGGAACTCGGAATAGTTATTGTCAGGTTTCTGTTAGTTCAATCTTTTTATTAAATTGCGGTAATGGTTATTGTGATTCTTGGAGTGAGGGTTATTGTCAAGATGGAGATGTTTATCAATCAAGAAATTGTTATGAGCAAGGATGCAGTTTAGGAGAATGTTTTAGCAGTCCTTATTTTGATACCCAAGTTGTTGAAGAATGTGAATCTGGATGTGATAATGGTGAATGTGTAAATGATTATGAGTGTTCTTATAATTCTGATTGTGGAGAGGATTACTATAGTGAGAATTATTGTTTTGAAAATGATGTTTATTCTGAAGTTCATGATTTTAGTTGTTTAGATGGAGAGTGTGTTGAGGATGTTTTTGATGAATTTGTAGAAGATTGTGGTGAGAATTATTATGATGACTGGAATAATTATTGTTATGATGGGAATGTTTGGAGAAGTCGGACTTTTTATGAAAGAGGATGTTCAGAAGGGAGTTGTTATGTTGAGGAGAGTGTTGAGGAAGTGTTGTTTGATGAGTGTTCTGGAGAGTGTGTTGATGGTGAATGTGCTGATGTGATTTGTTCTTCTAATTCAGATTGTGGTGAAGATGGTTTTATTGGTGAAAAATTTTGCAAATCTGGAAATTCTTATCAGTATTATCAAGAGTTTATTTGTGCTAATCCTGGAAGTTTTATTAGTGAATGTTTTGCTAATGCTTATCCAATTTTAATTGAAAAGTGTTCTGATAAATGTGTGAATGGAGAGTGTGTTGAGATTAAGTGTTATGGAGATTCTGATTGTGGTGAGGATGGTTATTTTGGAGAGAATTATTGTGAAAATAATAGTGTATTTAGATTATTTCATGATTTTAAGTGTTTAAATCCTGGAACAGAAGAATCTGAATGCAAGGAATCTTTGAATCCTGAATTTGTAGAAGAGTGTTCAGAAGATTGTTTAGATGGAGAGTGTGTTGAGATTGATTGTTATTCAGATGAGGATTGTGGTAGTGATTATGTTAGTGAGAATTATTGTTATGGTGGATATGTTTATCAGGATTATAAAAGTTTTAGTTGTGTGAATGCTGGAGAAGATGGTAGTTATTGTGATGATTCAATTAGTTCTATTTTAATTGAAAAGTGTTCTGATAAATGTGTGAATGGAGAGTGTGTTGAGATTA
>CAYUZV010000008.1:0-13105 GCA_964448605.1 Candidatus Woesearchaeota archaeon | reverse complement strand
AGTGTTATGGAGATTCTGATTGTGGAGAGGATTATGTTAGTGATAAATATTGTATAGATGATGATGTTTATGAAACTTCTGGAGGATTTAATTGTGTGAATGCTGGAACAACTGAAAGTTATTGTGAGGAGTATAGTGAGGATTATTTGGTTGAAGGGTGTTCTGGAGAGTGTGTTGATGGGAATTGTATTGTTCCTGATAATATTTGTATAATTAAAAAGAAAAAAGCTTATAGTGATGGTGGAGGTGGTTTTGTTGTTGATTGTCCTGATGGTTATGAGATAATGAGTGGTGGTTGGTCTGGTTATAGGGGAAGGAAAAATATAGAAAAAGCTAAACCGACTGGAGAAGGATGGTATTGTGATTATCATGATGACAGAGATAGTCTTTGTTATGCCTTGTGTTGTGATGAAAATTATATTCATACAGGTATAAGCCGTAAAAATGGAAAACTATCTGATGGGATTTTTGCTGAATGTTCAGAAGGTTATACTATTGTTGGAGGAGGTTTTAGAGATAAGTCAAGAGACAGGCAAAAAAATTCAAAAGGAGACCAGGATGATAGTAAGCCAGTTGATAATGGATGGTTTTGCAGTGATGATGAATCTTATAGGACTGATTCATTTTGTTTTGGGATTTGTGCTAAAACTACGAATGGTTTTGGATTAGATTGCATTAGTGTTTCTGAAGAATTAAGTGTTTCAGGTTCTTGGGGTTATGCTTATGTTGAGTGTCCTGAAGGTTATTTTTTAACTGGAGGAGGATTTACAGATAATTCAAAAAGCAATGATGACCCTGATTTTAATTATCCTAAAGAGAATGGGTGGTATTGCAAGGAAGATTTTGATGATGCAAAAGGTTCTGGGATTTGTTATGCAAGGTGTTGTAGGTTTTAGTTTTTTAACTACCTTATAATTATAACAATAGCAAGATTTAAATACTCTTATTTTTTCGTGATTTTATGGCAAATAAATTAAGTGGATTGGTGAAAATATTAGGAGTTGGATTATTGAGTCTAACAGGTTGTTCTAATGTTAATCACCAAACTGCGATAGAGAGAAATCCTTTTGAAGGCAGAGTTGTTGAAAAATTCGAGGATTGTGAAGGAGATTCTTTTGAAAAAAATGAAAAAAGTTTTGGGGAATCTATTCTGGAAAATGGAAAGAGTTTAATGATTGGTTCTTGTTTGGCTTTTAGACATATGGATGATTACCCAAGATTAGTTAGGAAAGAGATTCCTTTTGATGAATCTCAAGCACCTGAAATTCATGGTTATGTGAGTTCTACTTTTGCAAATAAATATATGTTTAATGGATTTGTTATTGGAGAAGGTCCTGTAAATCAGAATTTAGTTAATTTATCAATTGTTGATAATTTTATTCAGAGAGATAGTATTGATTTCGGTGTTTGGAATAATTATGATTTTGGTTTAGAGGAATCAGTTGAGGTTGATTTTTTTGGAAGTTATAACTTTCCTGTTAAAACTTTTGAGAATTTAGTTGGTGGATATTCTGATTCTGAATTTGGTGATAGTGTCAGTGTTGGAATGGCTCATTGGAATTATCCTGGTGAAACTTTAGGGACTTTCCAAAATCATGATGGAGTAGTTACTGCTTGTTTTAAACATCATAGTAATGCTGATTTAAAATTTGATTATCTTTATGTTTTTAAGGACAAAGATACTGATGATGGGCATTATTTTGGTGCTGAATTGTCAAAAAGAATTCCTCTTTGTAATTCAGAAAACTTAGAAACCTCTGTTACTCCTTTTTTGCATTCTTGTTATGGTGTTGATTTTTATGGAAATAGTGGTGTTTTAGCAATAACTCCTGGTGTTAAATTAGATTTTGAAAAAGATGCTATGAGTGTTGGTGTAACTGCTAAATATCAAAATGGAATTCATAAGAATGTGAAAGATCAGTTTTATTTTGGTGTTGAAACAGGAATAGGATTTTAATTTAAGATATTTTATAAAATTGTGTGCAAGTTAACGAAAGATTTATATACCAAAAATGGTACTTAAATACAGAAAATGGTACAAAAAAACCAAAAATGGGAAAAAGTTTTAGAATTATTTTTTGAATATCCAGATAAAAATTTTACAATTAGAGAGATTTCTAAAAAAACAAAGGTTCCAACTTCAACAATACAAAGATATCTTAAGGAGCTGAGGAATAAGGGTTTTATAGATGAGAATAATAGGGCAATTATTAGTTCTTATTATAAATTTAAGAAAACATTTTTTATGATAGATAAAATGTATACTATTGGGTTGATTGATTTTTTGAATCAGGAGTTTAATCCTTCAGTTATGATAGTTTTTGGGAGTGTCAGGAAAGGAGAGTATGATGAAGAGAGTGATATAGATATATTTTTAGAAACTTCTATTAAAAAGAATTTGAATTTGAAAAAATATGAAAATTTATTAAAACATAAGGTTCAGTTAAGAGTTGAATCCGATATTGATAATCTTCCCTTGAATTTAAAGAATAATGTTATTAATGGAATAAAATTAAAGGGTTATTTAAAAGTAAGATGAATGATTTTATGGATTGGGGAATGTGTAGGAAAAATTTTATTAAGGAGGTAGAGGTAGATAGGGATAGAATTAATTCAATTGTTGAAAAAGCTTTTTTAAGATTAAAAAGAGCAAGAGAAACTAAGGTTAATTTAGAGAATGTTTCTTTTGTTGTAGAAGATTATTATGAAGTTATAAAAGATTTATTAGTTGCTTATTTGTTGAAAAATGGTTTGAGGTCAAAAAACCATCAGTGTCTTATTAGTTATTTTTATAAAAATAATCTCCAATATGAAAGAGAGGCGATTTTGATATCGCAAATGTCGTTTTTTAGGAATAGGTTAAATTATTATGGGGAGGATATTCCTATGGAATTTTTTAAAAAAAATAGAAATGATTTTGAAGAAATAATTGGGATTATTAAGGAGTTGGTTAAGTGATTTCAACCAAAACATTTATATAGTTCTTATAACTTATATAACTAATATTGGTTATAATGTTAACAGAAAAAGAAATTGAGGTTTTGAAATTAAAAAAAGAGGAATTTACTCAGTTGGAGATAGCTAAGAAACTGAAGATTTCTCAACCTGCTGTTTCTGGTTTTTATAAAAAAGCTCTTGCGAAAATTCGTGATGCTGAAGAGGTGTTGAGGGTGGGGCGGGAGTTGGAGGTAAAAGATGGGTAAGAGATTGTTGATTTTTTTGATTGTTTTTTTAAGCATTATAGGATTTGTTTTTGGTGTGCTTTTTGTGGAATTTATTAGACAGACTCCTGATGATGATGTTGAAAACTATATTTTATTTCTTGACTCTTAACCCCATAATGTTTAAATATAAAAAATGCCTTTTGGGAAGATGAAGATTTTGAAAATTTGGAGAAAAAAATGAAAACCAATAAAATTAAAATTCAGAAATTTTTAATTTCTGATACTTCACTTTTTACGAAGGTGAAGTTTTTAAGACTTTCATTTTTGAAAGTTAAAGGAAAAAAATGAAAACTCTAAAGATAGTTGTTAAAGGAAATGTGCAAGGAGTGTTTTTTAGAAAGTTTATTAGAGATAATGCTGATAAACAGGGTGTTCGGGGTTTTGTTCGGAATCTTGATAATGGAGATGTTGAGATTATTGCAGAGGGAAGAGATGAAAAAGTTAATGAGTTGATTGGTATTTGTAAAAAAGGTCCTCCTCATTCAAAAGTGGATGAGCTGAAATTTTCAGAGATAAAGCATCAGGGTTTTGATAGGTTTAAGATATTGTGTCTTTAATATATCATATAAATATTTTTAAAGAGTTTTTGTTTGAGTTTAGATGGGTAATGAGATTGAAATTAGTTATTTATTGAGAAATGAAAGTGTTCAGAGAGATGAAGAAAATCCTGTTTTCTTTCGGTATTGTTGGGAGTTTGGGATTTTTAGTGGATTTGTTGGAGATTATAAAGAATTAGGTGGTGAAATTTTTGAGAGGTTAAAAAATTCTCATGTTGATCCTATTGCTTGCAGTGTTGTGAATATTCCTTGTGAAAAATGCGGTTTGAGAGACGGGAATGTTGTATATAAGGTAAATGATATTGAACTTAGAAGAGTTAGAGAGAATTTTGAGAAAAGTGTAAGGGAATCTGAAAGATTAGTTTATGAAGTGGGTTTTGGGTAAGGTATTTAAATTGGTTTTTTCTTTATATATTATGTCAAGACAGAGTCAAATTAAAAAGCATGGAAAAATAGATAAGATAAAATCAAAGATAGTTAGGTTATTAAAAAAGAATAAAGTTATTAAGGCAGGGATATTTGGTAGTTATGCTCGTGGAGATGAGAGAAAAGATAGTGATGTAGATATTTTAATTGAAGTAAATGATAAGAGATTTAGTTTGTTGGATTTAGTAAAATTAGAAAGAATATTAAGGGAGAGATTAGGGAAAGATATTGATTTGCTTACTTATGATTGTATTCATCCGTTATTAAAAGAAAAGATACTGAATGAGGAGGTGAGGATAATATGACTGAAAAAGATTCTTTAATTTTTGTTAAGCATATTCAAGAGAGTATTAAAAACATAGATGTTTTTTTGAAAGGTGTTTCTGAAAATTCTTTTTTAAAAAATGTTGAAAAGCAAAGTGCTGTAATTAGACAATTAGAGATAATAGGTGAAGCTGTAAAAAACATACCTGATGATTTTAGAGTGAAATATAAGGACATCCCTTGGACAGATATAGGGGCCACAAGAGATAAAATAATCCATCATTATTTTGGCATTAAATTGGAGATTATATGGAATATAATTAAAAAAGATTTGCCTATATTAAAAAAACAAATAAATGAGATAATAAAAAAGGAAAGTTAAAATGTCAAGACAGAGTCAGATAATTGGAGAGAGGAAGAGAAAGCTTCGGGAGCTTAAGGATAATGGTATTAATCCGTATCCTCATAAATTTGATGTGAAGAATTATTCTGAAGATATTAAAGAGAAGTTTAAGGGGTTGAAGGAAAATGGCAGGAGGAATGTTGGAGTTTCTGTTGCTGGTAGGGTGATGACTATTCGGAATCTTGGGAAATTGATTTTTGTGACTATTCAGGATTATAAAGGAAGATTGCAGTTAATATTTGAGAAAGGTGGGGAAAGTTTTAGTTTATTTAAAAAGTATGTTGATATTGGTGATTTTGTTGGTGTTGAAGGGACGATTATGAAAACTCGGACTGGAGAAGTTAGTGTTCTTGTTAAGAATGCTAAGATTTTGAGTAAGAGTTTGTTTCCCTTGCCTGATAAATGGCATGGTTTGGCTGATAAAGAAGAAAGGTATAGGAAAAGATATTTGGATTTGATAATGAATCCAGATGTTCGAGGAGTTTTTAATAATAGGGCTATGATACTTGATGCAATTCGGGAATTTTTGAAAAAGAAAGATATGATTGAAGTTGAGACACCTTATTTGCAGACAATGTATGGAGGTGCTTCTGCAAAGCCGTTTAAGACACATTTGAATGCATTGAAGATGGATTTATTTTTGTCTATTTCACCAGAGTTGTATTTGAAAAGATTGATTGTTGGTGGTTATGATAAAGTTTTTACTATTTCAAGAAATTTTAGGAATGAGGGGATTGACAGGTGGCATAATCCTGAATTTACAATGATGGAGATTTATGTTGCTTATGCTGATTATAATGATATGATGGAATTGTTTGAGGGAATTTATGAATATGTTTGCAAGAAAGTGAATGGTTCGACTAAAGTTAAGTTTAGAGGTAAGACGATTGATTTTAAGGCACCTTGGAAGAGGATGACTATGATTGAGGCAATTAAGAAGTATGCTAAGATTGATATTAATAAGATGAGTGATGAGGAGATTTCGATTTTTGTTAAAGAGAATAAGATTGAGTCTAAGGAGGATGTTTGGGGTTGGAATGTTGCTGCTATTTTTGAGCATTTTTGTGAAGAGAAAATTGAACAGCCGACTTTTATTTTAGATCATCCTTTGGAGACGACTCCGCTTTGCAAGACACATCGTCATAGAGGGCTTAGTAAATTGATTGAAAGGTTTGAGCCATTTTGCATGGGTGCTGAACTTGGAAATGCTTATTCAGAATTGAATGACCCTGAATTGCAGAGAAAGTTATTGGAAGAACAACAGAAGGCATTGAAAAAAGGAGATGAAGAAGCGAATCCACTTGATGAAGATTTTTTAAATGCAATTGAGATTGGTATGCCTCCTACTGGTGGTTTGGGTTTAGGTATAGATAGAATGGTTATGTTATTGACTGGACAGGATTCCATTAGAGATGTTTTGTTATTTCCTTTTATGAGAGAGGGTTGAAAATATATTGGTAAGTGATAAATCTTTTTTAGATGATTGGTGAGGTTTGTAATTCCTTGAAGATAAAAAGGATTATATTTAAATAATCTTTTCTGCTTAGTGAATTATGTTTAAGAATAAGATTGTTAAGGTAATTTCTGAAGAAGTTAGACTTTCTAAAAGGGAAGTTGAAGAGTTGGTTGAGGTTCCACCTAAATTGGAAATGGGTGATTATGCTTTTCCGTGTTTTGTTTTAAGTAAGAAAATGAAGAAGTCGCCTGTTGAGATTGCTTCTTTATTGGCAGGGCAGATTTCTAAAAAAGGGGTGATTGAAAGAATTGAAAATAATAGAGGATATTTGAATTTTTTTGTTGATAAAAAGAAATTGGCTCGTGAGATTATTAAGATAAATTCTAATTATGGTAAGATTAATGTTGGTAAGGGAAAGAAGATTTTGATTGATTTTTCTGGGCCGAATATTGGAAAGCCAATGCATATTGGACATATTCGTTCTACGATTATTGGTGATTCATTGATGAGGGTTTTTGAGTTTTTGAATTATAAAACTTTTGGGATAAATTATTTGGGTGATGTTGGTTTGCATATTGGAAAATTGATTGTTGCTTATGAAATGTGGGTTGATAAGGATAAACTGAAAAAAAATCCTGTTGCTGAATTATTGAGGTTGTATGTTAAGTTTTGCGGTAAAGAGAAGAGTTCTATTGAAGAGGGTGTTGAGGAAGAGTTTAAGAATAATGAGTGGACTAATCGGGCGAAGGAAAAGATTAAGGATATTGAGATGGGTGATAAGAAGTCATTGAAAGTTTGGGATGATATTCGGAAAGCATCTGGAAAAGGTTTTGATAAAATTTATGAAATGCTGAAAGTTAATTTTGATGAGACAACTGGACAGAGTTTTTTTGAAGAGAGAGGGAAGCAGTTGGTTATTAATGCTCTTGAAAAAGGTATTGCTCATCGTGAGGGGGATGGTGCTGTTTATATTGAAGTTGGGCAGGGTAAAAAGAAATATATTTTAAGGAGTAATGAAACTGCTTCGTATATTACTTATGATTTAGGTGCTGTTGTTGAGAGGGAAAAGAAACACAAATTTGAGAGATTGATTTATGTTGTTGATTTTAGACAAAAGGAACATTTTGAAAGTTTGTTTTTGTTGATTAAACTTCTTGGTTATGATTATGCTGATAAGCTTGAGCATCTTGCTTTTGGAACTGTGAATTTTGGTAATGAGATAATTGCTACTCGTGAGGGAAAGGTTGTTTTATTGGATAATGTTTTGAAAAAAACAATTGAGAAAGCTTCTTCGGAAATTAAAAAAAGAGGGCGAAAAGGTGATGCTGAAAAGGTTGGTGTTGGTGCTGTGAAATATGCTGTTTTGAAAAATGAACCTGTTAAAGATGTAAATTTCTCCTGGGATATTTTAAATTTTGAAGGGAATACTGGACCTTATTTACAGTATAGTTATGCTCGTGCTTGTTCAATAATTAAGAAAGCAGGAAATTTTAATGCCTCAAAATCGCAGGTGGGTGAATTGTCAGATTCTGAAATTAAGTTAATGAAGATTATGGGAGAGTTTCCGAATGTTGTTTTTCGTGCTGGTGAATTTAGAAATCCTTCTTTAATTGCAAGTTATGCCTTTGAATTAGCACAGAGTTTTAATGAATTTTATCATTCTTGCAGAGTTGTGGATTCTTCTTCAGAAGGGTTTAGATTGAGGTTGGTTGAAAGTTTTAGAATTGTGTTGGGAAATGCTTTGAATTTATTGGGGATTGAAGTTATGGAGGAGATGTAAGAAGGTTTATGTTTAAATTTTAGGAATCTTCAATAACCTAAAATTTATTATTAATCGGTAACTAATAAATCTCTTAAGATTAATAAGGAGTTTCTTCAGAGGTTAATTTTTAAAGCATCTTTTTCTAGGTTTTTTATGGAAATTTATATTGAAACTTATGGGTGTGCTGCGAATAAAAATAATTCAGAAATAGTTAGAGGTTTGGTTGGTAGTGCTGGTTATGGTTTGGTTGATAATGTAGAGATTGCTGATGTAATTATTATTAATAGTTGTGTTGTTAAGAAAAAAACAGAGAGTAAAATAAAGAGGAGAATTCAGGATTTGTGTGAGAAATTTAAAAATAAGAGAATTATTGTTTGCGGGTGCATGGTTGAGACAGATGCTTCTTGGTTGAAGAAATTTGGTTCTGGTGTGGTTTTATTGGGTGTTAATCATTATAAAGATATTTTGAAAGTTCTTTCTAAGGATGAGGATGTTTTGGGTTTTCGTAAAGAGGATAAATTGTGTTTGCCGAAAGTTCCTTTTAATAAATATGTAAGTATTGTTCAGATTTCAGAAGGGTGTTTGGGTCGGTGTTCTTATTGCAAGACAAAGTTTGCAAAGGGTAAATTGTTTTCTTATGATATGGATAAGATTGTTAAAAGTGTTAAGAATGATTTGGTAAATGGTTGTAAGGAGATTTGGATTACTTCGCAAGATTGTTCTGTTTATGGAATGGATGATGGGGAGTTTAGGCTTCCAGAGTTACTTAGAAGAATTTTGAATTTGCCAGGCAGTTTTAAAGTTAGATTAGGAATGTGCAATCCTAAATATTTTATTAAAATTGCTGATGAGATGTTGGAGATTTTTTTTCATAAGAAGATGTACAAGTTTTTGCATATTCCTGTTCAGTCAGGTTCTGATAGGGTTTTGAGGAGAATGGGGCGAGGTTATAGGATTGAAGAAGTTGTTGAGATGATTGAAAAGTTTAAATCGAGGTTTACTGATATGGTTATTTCCAGTGATATTATTGTTGGTTTTCCTTCGGAGAGTTCTCGAGATTTTGATTTAAGTATGAAATTTATTGAAAAAGTTCGTCCAGATGTTTTGAATATTTCTAAGTTTTCTTTGCATAAAGGGACAGGGTGTGAGGGGATGGAAGAGCTTTCGCAAGAGGTTGTTAGTGAAAGGTGTTCTAAATTGATGGAGTTACATAAAAAGATTGCTTATGAGAATAAAGAAAGATTTTTAGGTCGTGGGTTGAGAGTTTTTGTGGGGGTGGATTTGGGTGGTGGATTGTTTGAATGTCGTGATGAGAATTATAATAAGATTTTAGTGAATGGTTCTCGATTGATGGGTAAGAGTGTTTCAGTGATTATTAGAAATAGAGGTGTGCATTATTTGGTTGGTGAGAAAATTTGAAATTTATTCACTACATAAATTGAAGAAATGCAAAAAAATTAAAAAGAAAATATGGAAATGATTATATTGCAGTTCGAGAAGGCATTGTATTAGACCACGATAAAAATGAATTTGAATTCTTCTCTTCAATATCAATTTTATTTTTGACATTGTCAAAATCACTGTCAGCACTAACTAATGGGTAATTTAAAACTATTGCAAGGGCTTCAACAGGTTTATCTGGTTTATGTTTTACTGTTGTGTTTTTTATCTCAAATTCGTAGACTTCTTTTTCTATCCAATTAATTGGAAGAGAATTTATAACAAAATCTATCTTATTATCATCCCAATTTAATTTTCTTTTTAAGATTCTAATTAATTCTTTTTTAACAGAGATTGGTGAAAAGAGATTTATTTTATTTTCAATTGCTTTGTATAAAAGTATTCCGGGTTTGCTTTCTTTTTTATATAATGCCATAAAGATTATATTAGTATCAATTACTATTTTTGGAAGGTATTTCATCAGCAACTTCCTCTTTTATTTCTTTTGTTGATTCCAAAAATTCATCAAAAGTTATGCCTTTTTCATCCAGGGATTTTCTAAACATCTCACCTGCCTGATTTAATCTTTTCTTTTTGTATTCTATCATAATTTTTCTTAGAATTTTTGCAACATTTCTTTCCCCATTGTCTAACTTGAGATTAATCAATTCTTTATGCAAATCTTCAGGTATACAAATAGTTTTCATATAGATTTATAGATTTATAGATTTATAAGTTTTTTGGTGGTGGGGGATTTTAAGTCATTTCTTTTTTAGTTAGAAAGTAAGATACTCGCAAATTCATCTCCAGTAAGTTTTGGATTATTCCATGATATGCTTATTTTTTCAACAGAAGGAATATAGAAAAAATCAATATAGTTTTTGGTTATTTTCTTGCGAAAGTCTTTCGATTCCTGCTTCAAAAATAGCCCATCTCATATCCTTTCCTGCTAAGTATTGTTGTAGCTCTTCAGAAGTTTGAACAAATCCATCAATAGTATCAAAACAAGAGTAACCCAATCCATTAGAAACATCATATTCTATCAGTGCCTGAAGAAGTGTGGTCTTTCATCTGATACATACAAAGGTGTTTTGTTTTTCATTTTTATTAAATTCTTGATTAACAAAAACACAGGCAAAGAACACATTTTTACTCAAGTGTGGCTTTTAGTAGTTGCGGACTGAATTTCTCGTTGCCTTGAAACTTACATCCCAACTCTATCAACGTCGTCTTCTTCGACGGCCTTTGTTGTTTCGTTTTGCGGGTGGCTTCGTGCTTAGATGCTTTCAGCACTTATCCATGTAAAGCGTAGCTGCACAGCATGCTCGTAACAACTGTTACACCAGAGGCTTCGAACCCTCGTTCCTCTCGTACTAGAAGATCCTTCCACTCAAACAACAACACACCTAATAGATATCATACAATCTGTCTCACGACGATCTTAACCCAGCTAACGATTCCTTTTAATATGTGAACTCCAGCACCCTTGGCTGCTTGTGCACAACCAGGATAGGAAGAGCCGACAGCGGTGTAGCAAGCCTCGCCGTCAATGTGAACTATCGGGCGAGACAACCCAATTATCCTTGGGGTAACTTTTCTGTCATCCCTGAGTCCCATTAAAAGACTTCAGGGGTTCGCTAAGCCCAGCTTTCACTTCTGCTTTCCGTGCTTTTTGGAAAACAGTTAGACAAGCTTTTGCCCTTACACTCTACTCCAGATTTCCGACCTGGATGAGCTTGTCTTTGGGCCCCTCCGATATCTTTTCAGAGGGGTGCCGCCCCAGCCAAACTGCCTGCCTGTTAGTGTCCTCCATAGGAGTAAGTAAGCCCATAAAGGATAAGTAGTATTACAAGGTTGACATGCCGGTTCGCCGAAGCTACCCGTATTCTCCTACTTATGCTATGTACCCAATATAAACTTACAATAACAAGTTGCAGTAAAGTTCCACAAGGTCTTCGCTTCCCATTAGGTGTCCCCGGCCTGTTCACCGGGCAGTATTTTCAGAAGTTTCTAGTTAGGGACAGTGACAATTTCGTTAAACCATTCATGCAAGTCGCCATTCAGACGACAAGGTATTACGCTCATTTTGTTACTACCTATTCTATTTTCCGTAACGACTTCGTCAAGTTACTTTACTAATCCATTGATATCTGATAAAAATCACAAGCTATGACCTCTTTATCTTAAAGAAGTTTAGCACTTATCAATAGAAATAAAATTTTTGGTTAGATTTATCTTCCAAAAATTTAATAGGCGTTTAGTGATTTCTCACTAACTCTTTACATCGCTGTAAAGTTCGGACTATATCTTCATAAACTAATAATTATGCCCAAAAATTATCTTTTCTAAATAAAGAATTCTCTCTTTATTACTATAGGAAAATAATATTCTTAATTTGTCGATTCTAATCCTACAATAATCATTCATTGGAGGATGCATATGTTTGTATCTCTTTGGATTTTCTGCAACTTCTTTAAACTTATCCTTTATCTTCTCTTGAAGATGTGAATCTAACTTCTTAAAGTCTTTTTCAAAAGTTTTAGAAGCCTGAATCTTATAAATCATCGAAATCTACAACCTCTCCTTTAGCTATTTCTTCCTTTGATTTTCTTAAGGATTCCATAAGCTCAGGATCACTTGCTAATTCTAATGATTCTATCTTAAGTTGCATTTCTTCAAGTGATTCAGATAAATCTTGAAGAACTTTCTTATCAATACAAACTGTTTCACTTTCCATACATTCTACTGGAAATTAAGATATTTATACTTTTGGATTTTCTAGTCTATGTTTGGCATATAGTCTCTGAGGATTCTAGAATTAATCTACTAAACTTGTTAAATCTTTTCTTATTCTCTTTTCATCCAATGCTTGTCTAACATTTAAAGGTATTTTTAGATTATTTAATACATCTTTTACAGCACCTTCCATACTTATAAGTTTTAATTTCAAATAGCCTCTGTCATTATGAAGTGCATTTAAATAAGCACTTACAATTTGTGAAACTTCTTGTGGTGTATAATTTTCTTTACTTTTCATCCACTTCCTAAATATGGATACTATTTAAATCTTTCTATTTTGTTATAACTATATAATAACAATTAATTCTAGTCTTTCCTGCTGATTGTCCGCACTTGTCAGATTTTTACTTTTCAAAAAAAGTACTGCAAGATTCTCGGATGTTCCAGCATATAGCCAAATTTTCTGTGTTGATTTTCGGTTTAACATTATTTGCTTTCTTTAGCTCAATGATTCGTATTCTCTGAAGCTACACAGCGTCGATAAATATTCTTTATCAACGTAAGGCAGTCGTAAATTCCACCTTAAGAGCCTCAGGAATTAGGCCCGCCGTTTGATGGGTCTTAGCTCCCTTGGAAGAGAGTTTCAAGCACCACCACTGGGCAGGTCTCACCGATTATACAAGTCATTTCTGATTAGCAATCGGCTATGTTTTTGATAAACAGTCGAACCATCTTTGTTACTGAGATCTATTAATGCCTAACGTTACCAAAAGACAAAAATAGACACCCCTTATACCGAAGCTAAAGGGCCATTGTTGCCGAATTCCCTTAACT
>CAYUZV010000007.1:3764-60231 GCA_964448605.1 Candidatus Woesearchaeota archaeon | reverse complement strand
GCTCTTCCGATCTTATAAAATAGTGCAGTTTTATTTTACTCTGAATCAAATTATCTAACTCATCCTGAAACTGCAAACTTTCATTAATAATTTCATTAAACCCACCCCCTTCGCCACCCCCAACTAACAAAACCATTCCCTTTTTCCCAAACTCTTTTTCATTCACCATTTTTTCTTAACCAAAAGTTTTATATATTTATTATTCCTATGTATTTCATTAAGAGGAAAGCAACCTGACGAATCCCGTCCATTGAGGCGGTTAGTAGGATAGATGGTTGCTCTTACTCTTAAATCATCTAAATTTCTCATTTTTTAGCCCTCTCTATATTTAATAAATTATCAAGCAATAAACTTAATTGATATTCAGAACTTCCTTTTTTAAGTTCGCTTTCTCTTTTAATTAAAACATTTTTTCCATTTAATACATCTACAAGTTTCTTAAAATTATTATATTGACTATCATCTATTGAAATAAAAATATTATATTCTCTATATTTACTAATAAATCCAACAATATCAGAATAAATTTCAGGAGTAAATCTTAATTCTCTAATTTTTAACTTACAAAAAAACTCCTGAATCCTCTTTTTCTTGATTGTTTTTTTAACATTCTTAAGATAAAGTTTTCTATTCCTTGCATTTTTATAATGCCTCAATCTCAAAATTTTCGGCAATATATTTTTAAAATTATTTGCATTCAATATTAAATAACCTAAAAAATTTTCTGAATAATCTATATAAATGTAATAATCAAATTCTCTTTTTCTTATATTTATTTCTTCACTCATTTCAAAACCTCCTTTATTAAATTTAATTCTAAACACCTCAACCACTCATAACCTTCTTCACTTAAATTAAAAATCAAATTATCTAATTCTACCTGTAAACTTTCATTAATAGTTTCATTACCCTCAATACCCTCTCCACCTACTCCTCCCAAACTCCCAACCAAAACCACTAACAAAACTCCAACTATCAAAATCCTACTTACTTCCTTTATCCTTATTTTATTTTTCATTCTCTTTTTTCACCTCTTTATTTTTCTCAATTATAGCATTTATATTCCTAAAAAACTTCTCTGCATTATCCAAGCTTTTTTGAGCTGGCTCTAAATTTGATTGAGGCAGTTTTTTATAAGTAAATTTTCCTCTTTTTGATTTCTCCTTTTTAAAAATTCCTAAAAGTTCATCTGCCTTAATCACTATAGACTCATAAATTTCTAATAAATCATTATCAATCTTTCCTAAAATAGCTAACTTCTTAAATTCCTCATAACTCTTTTTATGCTCTTCAGGAGGTTTTGTTCTAATACCTCTAACCAAAAGATATGCTTTTGCACAATAAAAAATACAATAATATGCATTACTAATAACATTACTAAAAAATGTTTTACCTTCTTTTAACCCCAATCTTAATTTTAATTCATTATCTCTTGAAATTTTAAATATAGATTTTGCTAAATCAAGCTCATTCTCAGCTCTTTCCAAATACAATAATTCATTATCTGAATCCATTTTTATAAGCCTCCTTTGCTAATTGATAAAAAATATCTGCATTAAAAAACAGTTTATGTTTTCTGAAAATCTGTTTTCCTAAATTCTCCTCTTCATTTAATAACATCTCTATAAAATCATTAAATGTTATATAATGTTCATCAACACTTAACAAACTCCTTAATTTGATTGAATTAACATAAGGTGCAATTTTTTTTTCTTGGAATTTGTTTTCTATTAAAAAACAAACATCTAAATCAGAACCTTTAGTTTGTTTATTTTCAGCATAACTCCCAAAAATTAAAAGACAATAATTTTTTATCGGAATCTCTTCTATTATTTTAATAATCAAATCCAACTCAGGAAAATCTAAGGAATTTTGAACCTCTACATATTGAAAAAATTGTATAAGAAAAGGATTTTTTAAATTTAAACTATATATATCAAGATTTCCTTTTCTTTTAGAAACTAAAAGTTTATTTTTTGTCAATAGTTTCAGTGCATTAAAAACCCAGGGTTTTGTTCTTTTTTTAGTGATTTTCATAATCTCAGATATACTAAATTCTCCAAAAATATTCCCTTCCCATGCTTCCAATAATTTTACTTTTTTGTTTTGTATCATTTTATTTTAACCATTACTTATTTAAATAACTTTCGTTATCTTTTTTAATAACATATTTAATAATATCATTCATCAATACTATAATCTCACTTTCATTCTCAGTATAAATTTCAATCTCAATATCCTCAATTGAATAATTCACCAACCACTCATAACCTTCTGTTACCAAATAAGAAGTTAAATTATCAAGTTCCGCTGTTTCATTTCCTCCCATACCCTCCCCACCCTCTGCCTGAACCATAAACAATCCTCCAATAATTAAAACCAACAAAACCCCAACTAACAAAACCATTCCCTTTTTTCCAAATTCTTTTTTAATTTTCATCCAACAACCTCCTTAATTCATCAATTCTCTTTTTCTTTTCATAAATCTCACAAGAAACTTCAGTTCCATTAATCACAACAAAATCACTCATATTAATATCACACCTATCAAACAACCTTGCATAAACAGTTATATCCTTATCACTTGTTAAATTTTCCTCAAAACTCGCCCTAACATAATGGCTCTCATTAATCAAAACCCAATCATCATCTTTTTCTTTTGTTTCATTATAAACATTCCTAATAAAAGTCCGATTTTCATCTAATTCCTCTGCATCTACAATTGGAATTATAATCAAACTTGGGTCTAAATAAATAATATCTCCCACACTCACAATCCCATTTCCATCTAAGTCCTCAAAATCTACACCTGCGATTAGGGTGTAAACATCATTTTGCTCACTCTCATTCCCACCTACCTCTTCTTGTGAATTATTACTAATAGAATTATTAGTATTTGATAAATTATCAGAGTTTTGGCTACTCTCATTATTACTAGAACTGCCCTCCTTGTTCTGTGAAGTATTACCTGCATTAACATTATCACCAAAATCCCTCTCAATAAAAACAATAACTTTATTTTCATATTCAATATCACTAACAATTGTATTTTCAGCAATCTGATTAACAACATAACCAGTCAACCAACTCACAACATTACCTGTAATTCCATAACCAGTTTCAACACCATAACCACTTTCATCTAAAGATTCCTCGCTTTCTTCTTTTACCCCCACACCCTCCTCGGAAACCACTCCTCCTGCCCCAGAAACATTTACCCCCACCGAACCATTCCCTCCACCAGAAGAACCATTCCCAAAACTATTATTAACACTTGAACTTAAAACAGGAAACTCAAACCGGATACTATAACCAATCTCCTCCAAATCACTAAACGATAAAACCCGATTTCCAATTCTCAAACTCGAATCACCAACTTTAGAAATACTCTTTTCAGAAGTAACTTCAATCTTAGCTATAAAATCCAACTCCTTCAACTTAACTTTATAACCCCATTTATACTCAGCACCAACTTCACTTGCCTTACTCTCATTAACCTCAATATCAAACTCATCCTCTCCTAACTCAATATCAGAATCATCAGCAACTTCCTCAATCTCACTAACACTCAAATTCCCAATTTTCTCCTTAACCTCTAAAACATCCTCATCACTAATTCCATAACCAGTCTCTCTATCATCAACAACTCTCCCAATCAAACCAAAAAAACTTGAAAACAAATTAGAAAAACCACCCCTCTCAATCCCATAACCACTCTCAACACCATAACCACTCTGCTTTTCACTAATCTTCTCATTAGCCCTTAAAACAAACTCTGAATAATTCATTAAATCAAAATACAACCTGATTCCAGCACCCTCCATATCAAACCTCATTCTCTTATTCTTATTTTCAGAAATAGCCAAACCCCCCATCTTCACCGGCTCCTTCACCTCTAAATCAATCTCTTTATCAAACCTCTCAACAACTGCATCATCATCTTCATCAATTGTCTGCGATACTACAAATCCTGTTAAACGACCAATAGGATTTAAAACAGGTTGCGAAACACCACTCACAATATTCAATGAACTTCCAGAAATACCTTCCTCACTAATATTAAAAAACATAAAACTCAAAAAAACCAATAAAAAAACAAAAAACAACATAAAAAAAATCTTTCCAACTCTCTTTCCATTAAATCCAGAACCAATCTTACTAAAACCCCTTCCTAAATTTCTAAAACTCTTTTTCAAATCATCTCTTTTAAAAAAATTCCCACCAACTCCGCCTTTCTTACCCTCTTCACTAATCAAAACTCTGCCACCCTTTAAACCACCCCCTTCCCCTTTCAAACCCTTTCCTTTTTCACCACCTAAACCCCCTCTCCTAAAAACCTTTCCAACCTTGCTTCTCAAACCACCATTCAAACCACCCTTAACTTTTCTACCCACAATACTCTCCTTCCCTTTCACAACATCTTCATCCTTAACAACTCTTTTCCGAGAACTCTCTGGCACCTCACTTCCAAGATATCTTTTCCTCACTTTTCCATTCTTATCTCTATAAGATTCATAATAATAAACATATTTTTTTCCATTCCTATAATGAGTTTTCTTATATGCCATAAAACCTTCTTTTTTATTCAATAATAAATCAAAAACCCTTTAAAAACATTTCCCCCCACCAACCCTTACTCTTGATTAAATAAATACTCAAAGAAGTAAAAATAACTTTCTTAATTATTTATCCAAAAGCCATTTCCAAATAGGTTTTACAAAAATCTTCTTATTTCCAATTTTTATTTCATCTTCCTCATCATAGGTAATTATCTCTCCTTCTTTCAATTTAAAAAAATCCATAGCATTTATTAAACCATCCAATTCCCTATCCTTATTCCCTTCATTAAAATCATAACAAACCTGAATAACTCTCTTAACTTTAACACCTTCTTTTATCACAAAATCACATTCATACTTATTCTGAAAATAATAAATATCATTGTTCTCTCTCCTCAATTCTAAAAATACCAGATTCTCCAAAAGCTTCCCAAAATCACCTGAAACCTTATAACCCAAATAATTTGCCAAGCCATTATCTACTACATAAACTTTTTTACTTGAATAAATTTGTTTTTTAAAAGAATAATCAAACTTAGGAACTAAAAACATCAAATAACTATCTTCTAAATAATTAAAATATTCCCTAACTGTAGTAGAACTACCCAAATTAAGAGATTTCTTTATTGAATTAAAACTTATCTCCTTTGAAAGGCTCGTTATCGCCAAATAAACAAGCTCTTTAAAAGTCCTCTCATTAGAAAGATTATTCCTTACAATTATATCCCTATACAAAATATTTTCATAAAGAGTCTTAAGATATTCTATATTTTGAGTTTTCACATATTCAGGAAATCCTCCATTAAAAAAATACTCTCTAAAATATCTTTTAATTTTAGCTTTGATTTCAGTTTGATAAATAGAATCAGAATCCAATTTAATTCCTTTATATCTCAAAAATTCATTAAAAGAAAAAGGGAACAAATTAATATTCAAATGCCTTCCTGTAAGCTTACTACCCAACTCTCTGCTTAACATTGAAGCATTTGAACCTGTTATAAAAACCTTTTTATTTAAATCTCTAAGCCTTCTAACAAATCTCTCCCAACCTTCAATATTTTGAATCTCATCAAAATAAAATATATCCATCTCTCCATAAATCTCTAAAAAAGTTTCAAATAATGCCTGAAAATCTTCAACACCAAATTTTATCAATCTATCATCATCAAAATTTATATAATAACCTGGATATTTTGCTCTTAATTGGTTCAAAAGCGTAGATTTGCCTGCTCTTCTAATACCAGAGATTATCACAACAAAAGGATTTTTAATATTTTTCTCTAAAAATTTAAATTTATCTCTTTCTAAAAGATTCTCTTCTATCTTTCTCTTATTCTGATCAATAATTATTTCCTTTAAATATTGCTTATCCATAAATACTCTAAATAAAATTCATTTATAAACCTTTCGAATTTCCATTGTAAATGGAGATTATTTCAATTATTTTCCATTGTAAATGGAAAGTCAATCTCTCAATAATCCTTGAACTTCTTTCAAAAAATCCTTTAAATAATCATACATCCTCTTAACTTCATCCATATTCATATAACTCTTATTTTTTCCATTATTTTTAATATTCAAATAACAATTATAAGCATTATTTCCTCCAGAAACTTTTCTAACTAATCCAACAAACTCTTCTTTCATATAATCTTCATTTTCAATCAATTTTTTAATAATATACAAGGTCCTCAATCTTAAAACAAGTGTATAACCAACTCTGCAATCAACTTTTTCCTTATTTAAATCAATAATCTTTTTAATTAAATCCAATTTATCTTTTGTGGTATCTAAATACCATTTAATATTCTTCCTACTAACTCTAACATTTATTGAATCAATATAATCTGAATTTAGCAAAGCCTTTGCCTCCTTTATCATCTGTCCAATTGGAAATAAATCCCTTTCTAACTTTTCCTTCAAAACACCTTCAGAAACTACAAAAATACTATAAACTCCTTCATTAATTATCTCATCACATTCACTACTAATAACTAATACATCAATATCACTATTATTCTCTTCTTCCCCCCTTGCATAACTTCCAATCAAATAAATTCCAATAACATTTTCCAAGCTAATATAATTCATTAATATTTCAATAACTTCCAAAAGAATCATTCCCTGACTTTTTCTAATAATTTCTACTCTAACTTCCTTACCCAACCAAGCTCTTGGAAGCACAACTGCAGATGAATTCCCTGCTTTAACAGCTTTTTTAATCTGAACATTCATTTTCTTCTCCCTCCTTAAATCCACTCAAATAATCTTCATCATCTTTAATTTGTTTCAAAAACTTCTCATCAATTTCCTTTTTCCAGTAATCCTTAGTAGTATCCAACCTACCTTTCTCGCTCATAATCTTTTCCTCATACCTGTCAACCTGTTTCCCAATAGACTCAACCCTCTTCTCTCTCAATTTTTTTATATGTTTTCTATCGCTCATAGTACTTACAAGTACTTACATTTTAAAAAGATTTTCAACAAAGCCCTATAACCCGACTACATCCCAAATTAAATTTCAACAGAGTTTTTAATCTTCCCACTATCTTGGGTGGGAGGGTGGGTTAAATATAATAAAGTGAAGATTAAAAACAGCAAAATAAAAAAACTTGAGATGTAGTCCCATAACCCAAAAATTTTAAATATCCTCAAAAAAAACACTTAAAATGGAAAAACAAGAAATTGAAGAAACAGGAAGAAAAAATGTTTTATTTGAATCAGAGGAAATTGAAGGAGAAAACATAAAAGGTTATGACTTTGATTTAGGTTTAAACTATGAAGAACTAATCAACAGTTACCTCACAACTGGTTTTCAGGCAACTCATTTTGCAAAAGCAATTGAAATAATAAAAAAAATGAACCAGGAAAAAGTCACAATATTTCTTGGCTACACCTCAAACCTGGTCACCTCTGGTTTAAGAGACATTTTCAAATACCTTGCAAAACACAAAAAAATAAACACAATAGTCACAACAGCAGGAGGAATTGAAGAAGACTTTATCAAATGCTTTGGAAACTTCAAACTCGGAAAATTTTCAGAATCAGGCGAACTACTAAGAAAAAAAGGAGTAAATAGAACCGGAAACATTTTCATACCAAACTCAAGATACTGTAAATTTGAAGAATTCATAATACCTATTTTAGAAAAAATCTACAAACAGCAAAAAGAAACAGGAAAAATCACATCAACAACAGAACTAATCAAACTAATGGGAAAAGAAATAAACAATAAAGAAAGCATCTACTACTGGTGTTACAAAAATGAAATTAATGTCTACTGCCCTGCAATCACAGACGGAGCATTAGGCGATGCAATCCACTTTTTCCAATACAATCATCCTGACTTCAAACTTGACATTGCTTCAGACATTCATAAACTAAATGAATACACAATAACAAGAAAAAAAACAGGAATAATTCTTTTAGGAGGAGGAATAATGAAACACCACATTCTAAACTCAAACATGATGCGAAACGGAGCAGAATACTCTGTCTACATTAACACAGGACAAGAATGGGATGGTGCAGATTCAAATGCCCGCCCAGATGAAGCAGTATCCTGGGGAAAACTAAAAAAAGGCGAATCAATCAAAGTCTTCGGAGATGCCACAATACTTTTCCCTTTAATCGTAGGAAAATGTTTTGTTTAACAATCTAACAATCATCTGCTATTCATACTCAAGAATTCTTAGACATTTACTACATATCTCGTGATATTATCAGACACTATAATATCAAAAAACAATGGGCCACTTCACCTTAAAAGGTGAAGTTTGTGACAGGTCCTTGTTTTTAGGATGTTCAAGAATTCCATGCACTAAAGTGCAGAGTTTTAAATTCTTGACATAATAATTTTATATTAGCTTTAGCTTCTTAAAATTTGAATGTAAACTACTTGCGACTGTCTAATGGTCGCACATGTCCATAACTTCAGAAAAATTTCGAAATATTATTAATATTTTTTGATTTAAAAATACTTTTATCGACGATAAAATCAAAAAAATTGAATATAGAAATATTTATAAAGGTAAATGCTTTATTAATATTAATACGAATACAGGGAGCAAGACTCTCTGTCATGGAGAGCTCTTGCTTCTTATAAAATGAGGATAATTATTTTTAATGATAAGAATAATCTTGATGGTTCTTTGAATTTAGTTAATAGAAAGTTAGGGAAAGGCAAAAAGAGATTTTGGAAGATAGAAGATTGTCACTCATTTCTTTTTGAAAAATTAGGGGAAGTTTTTTCTTGGAAACCAGAAGAACTAAAATTAATAAGGTCCTATATCTATACAGGTCAATATAATTCTAAAATATTGAAAAAACATAAAAAATACTGTAAAAAGGAGATTGAACAAATTGATGAAATTATAACAGAAGAAGAAAGTTTATTGAATGAAATTGATGGAGATGAAAATATGGGAGAGATAAAAAATAAATTGAAGGAACATGTAAAAGGCATAAAAGAAATTTTTTGCAGAAAGAAAGAACAATTATTAAGAAATGTTAGTAAACAAAAAAGAAATTCTGATGGACAAAAAAAGTTTTTTGATAATTTGGATAAAATACCTTTTACGGAATATAGGACCACTCCCTTAAAACATGCTAATGGAATTATTTTTCAAAAAGGGGTAGATGTTCAATTAGCTACAGATTTAATCCACTTAGCCAATGTTAATGCTTATGATATTGCTTTATTACTTGGAGGAGATACAGATTTAATAGAATCAATAAAGTTAGTTAAAAATGGTTTGGGAAAAATAGTTGTTTTAGTTGCATATTATGATGAATCTAATCCTAAGAATTGCTCTATTTCTAAAGAGTTAATGAACTCTGCAGATTTTTTTATAAATCTCAAGGATTTTACCGAAGATGAAATAGAAAAGATGTCTGATTTAAGAAGAACTAAAGAAGAAGAAACAAAAGTAACCTGCGATAGTGAATTAGATTAATCCCTAATTTTTCTCACCAAATAAAGATTTTATGAAATACTCAGATTGAAAAGACAAATTAAGGTAACAAAATATCACAAAAACAAATTTTATAAACCTTAATATGATTTAGCAATATAAACAACATACCTTGCCTTTTTTCCAGAATAAACACATTTATCAGAAGAATTAGGCTTTTCATCAGAAACACACAAAATCTTAGCCCCTCCAGTTTTCTCCTTAATCCAATCCTCTGAATCCTGCTCACCATCCCAACAAGCCCTAACAAGCTTCTTTTCCTTAATCCCCTTATCCAATCCCTCCATATCCTTAACCTCAACAGTATTATCCTTTAAATATTTTTCAGATTTTTTATACAAATCATTATGAATTAACTTAAGAACTTTCCCAACCTCTTTCCTAACCTCTTTAATCTTAACATCTTTTTTCTCAAAATTATCCCTTCTTGAAAAAACAACCTGATTTTTCTTAATATCTCTTGGTCCAATTTCAATTCTTAAAGGAATACCCTTCATCTCCCATTCATTAAACTTATAACCAGGTGACTGCTCCTCTCTCAAATCAACATCAACTCTAAAATCAGAAAGTTCATTCTTTAACTCCTCTGCTTTTTTCAAAACAGAAGATTTATTTTTCTTATCAAAAATAGGAACAATCATAACCTGAATCTCTGAAACCTTCGGAGACAAAACCAAACCCTTATCATCAGAATGCATCATTATTGCAATTCCAATACTTCTTGTTGAAATTCCCCACGAAGTCTGCCAAGGCAATTTAGATTTTTCTTTTCTATCTAAAAACTTTATATCAAATGCTTTTGCAAAACTCTGCCCAAGCAAATGCGAAGTCGCACCTTGCACAGCTTTTCCAGAAGGCAAAAAAATCTCAGTTGTCAAAGTATAATCCCCTCCTGCAAATTTCTCCTTATCAGTCTTCCTACCCTTTATCACAGGAATCGCATACATTTCCTTATATGTCTTTTCATAAAAATCAAGAATTTTCTTAACTTCCTCATCTGCCTCCTCCTTGCTCTCAAAAACCGAATGTCCCTCTTGCCAAAGAAACTCCCTTGAACGAATAAATGGAACAGGATTTTTAAACTCCCATCTAACAACATTAACCCATTGATTAAACCTCAAAGGCAAATCTCTCCACGAACGAATCCATTTTGAATATGCAGGATAAAAAATAGTTTCAGAAGTAGGACGAATTGCCAATGGCTCTTCAAGTTTACTATTTCCTGATTTAGTAACCCACGCAACCTCTGGAGTAAAACCCTCAACATGCTCCTGCTCTTTAACTAAATTAGACTTTGGAATCAAAAGAGGAAAACAAACATTCCTAACACCATCTTCCTTTATCAAATCATCAAAATAATCTTTAACCCTCTCCCAAATAAAAAAAGCCCGAGGTCTCAAAATATAAGCACCTGAAACACTCGTATATTCAATCAACTCTGCCTTTTTAAGCAACTGAACATACCAATCTGAAAACTCATCTTTTTCAGCAGTAATTCCTTTTTGATTTTTCATAAAATAATCAAGAACTCCTATTTTATAAATCTTAGCAGATGCTAAATTTATTAAAAAACACCAAATCCAAAACAAACTCCAAAACCCTACTTTGTTGAAAAAGTCAAATTAAAACAATGGACGAGAGAGTTACTAAAATCACCCGAAGGGAGGGCGAGTAAGTTTGCGAGAGAAATTACCTTCAAAAACGAGCAGGCCTAGGAGTTAGGAGGGGATAACTCTCTTCCATTGCATTTTAAAAAGATTTTCAACAAAACCAGCTACATCCCAAATTAAATTTCAACAGAGTTTTTAATCTTCCCACTATCTTGGGTGGGAGGGTGGGTTAAATATAATAAAGTGAAGATTAAAAACAGCAAAATAAAAAAAACTTGGGATGTAGCTAAAAACACTGTAGCCAAAAACCCCGCAATCTTTATAAACTCCAATTTTCAAAAATTAAATGGCACTTGAAAAAATAAACCTTGAAATACCTTTTGACACAGCAATCTCATTAATTCACATGTATAACTATTACACACCTGAATTTACTAATCCTGATTTTAAAGGGAATAAATACGAAATTCGAAGAAGAATCAGATACAGCCCTGAAATAGGACATATCTGCAGAAATGGTTCTTGGGGATATATCCAATTTGCTGAAAACTGTCCAAAAAGCGATAAAGTTGAAATTAAAAAAGCATTAAAAGACGATATAAAAAGAATAACAGGTTATGAAAAAAAATCAATACCCTGGAATTCTGAAAAAAGAAAATTTAATGACCATTATCCAAGAAACGGAAAAACAAAAACTTCTCCAAAAAAAACACCTCGTAAAAAAAAGTAAATCAATCCGATGAGCCTGCTAGGATTCGAACCTAGATCAGCCGGACCGAACCCGGATATTCTATCCATTGAACTACAGGCCCACTAAGAATACTAAAGAAAAAGGTATTTAAATCTTTATTGTTTGTATCCATCAGAGGTGAAAATGGATTCAAAATTCTGGGCAACAACATTCACACTAACAGGAACTATCATAGGTGCAGGTGTCCTCGGACTTCCTTATGTTTTCTCAAAATCAGGATTTTCAATTGGTTTATTCTGGCTAATAATATTAGGAACAATAATGATGTATACACTTCTATGTTTAGGTGAAATAAGTTTAAGAACAAAAGGAAATCACCATCTTCCAGGATATGCAAAAAAATACCTTGGAAAAAAAGGCGAAATCATAATGACACTCCTTCTATCCTTCGGAATTTACTCTGCACTAATCGCATATCTAATCGGAGAAGGAGAAAGTTTATCAGTCCTTTTCACAGGTGCAAAAAATTACTCTTTCCATTTCGCAATCACATTCTGGCTTTTAATGACTCTCCTTCTAAGAGAAGGATTAAGAGGATTAAAAAAAATAGAAACATGGGGAGTTGGATTCATAATCATACTTGTCCTAATAATATTCACCTGGCACTTTCCAGACATAAACTATGCAAACTACTCTTACAACAACCCCTCAAACTTCTTCCTTCCTTTCGGAGTCGTCCTCTTTGCAATGATGGGATTCACAAGCATTCCAGAACTAAGAATGGAAATAAAAGGAAAAGAAGAAAAACTAAAAAAATCAATAATCTTAGGAATCCTTATTCCAATAATTGTTTATGCAATTTTCAGTTTTATTTTTGTAGGTGTTCTTGGAAAAAATGTTCCTGAAATCGCAACAATCAGCTTCGGCAAACTTGTAACAACTCTCGGAATCTTCACAATGCTCACAAGTTACTTTGTTCTAAGTTTCTCTCTAAAAGATGCCCTAACTTTTGACTTCAAATACTCAAAACTCTGGAATTTTATTCTTGTATCAATTCTTCCAATAATATTTTACCTAATTCTCTATTTCTTCAATTACCTTAATTTCATATCTGTCCTCGGAATCGGAGGAGTAATTGCAGGAGGATTAAAAGGAATAATGGTTTTCATAATCAACAAAAAATCAAAACAAAAAGGAAACCGAAAACCAGAATACTCAATGCCAATAAACTGGTTAATAATCATAATCTTAAGCAGTATTTTCATACTTGGAATAATTTTTGAAATATTCATACCTTAAACAACAGGAGCACCTTCAATAGTAATCATCACACTTCTATCAACACCATAATTTGTAAACTCTCCATTTCCAATACAAACCTGAATATGCATCACAGCTTCATTCAACCCACTTCCAGCATCATCTTTCAACCCTTCAATAGCAAGTGCATGCCCTTCTATATCCAAAGGAATTTCACACCATCCTCCTAAATCATATTTACAGGGGCTATCAACATAACATAAAATACCTCTACCAAAGCAATTTTGCCCAACATTTTCATATCCACTAACAGGATTATCCTCATAAACATCATGAATTGAAAACTTAATACTACTATCCAAATAAGGAGGATTACCTGGCTCACCAAACAAACCTCCCTCATAACCTGTCCCATCACTCATATAAACTGAAACATCAGCATCAACAGTTCCATCATTTCTAATTAAAAAACTAACAGGATGCTGACTATTTTGTTCAGCAGTAGAATCAATCCCTGACTCATAACAAAAACCTTCTTCAAGTTCACTAAAAATAACCTCATCATCAACAACTATATCCATTGTCTCATCAACAATAACCACATTAGGAGGATCATCTCCTACAGGCCCATTCTCTTGAATAATTATATCATGAGGAGAACTCAATGCAATCTCAAATTGAGGCAAAACTCCATTAACATCTGTCTCTTCATCATCCTTAATCTTAACACCATTATCCCAAACATCATAATAATATTCAGGATAAAGTCCTTCAATATTATAATATCCAACACAACCATCATCACTTGATTCTTCTCTAAATTCAATTCTATCCTTGCTCCAAACTTCAGAGAAATTTTTTGTGATATTAATAGCAGTATCATCAGAATACTCACTAACTAATTTAACACCCGAACCTTCTGTAACAACACTTTTCCCTCCATAAGTGCTAACATCTGAATAACAAGAAACACCAACCACACTATCACACTCAAAAAAACTTCCATCTTCTGCAGGAGTTCCAGTTAATAATCCTCCAGAAACATCCACATTACCTTCATAATCATCAATTTCAGTATAAATTGAAACTCTTCCACCAGCACCACCTCCACCCCCGCACCCAGCATCACCCCCCTCAGCCCCTCTTGCAAAAATACTTCCAATCCCAGTCATTGTGCTTGTATTAATAAATATACTTCCACCACTCCCTCCTCCAGACTCTTCAGAATCAGAACCATCTCTTCCATCAACACTAATAAATGAACCTTCTTTCAAATCAATATTATTTGCATTTATAAAAATCAAACCACCTCCTTCTCCATAATCAGTGCTTGAAGAATAATGAGAAGAACCTAAATCTTTAGGATAAACCAAATCATCATAAGCAGAACCAGGAATACCTCCGCAATCACCAGCACTACCCTGCCCACCATGCCCAGCACCCCCTGAAACATCACCCGGAAGCCCATAACCACTCCCTCCACTGCGACCTTTCCCACTTGCATCAATACTCCCACTTCCATAAATATTCAAATTGCCAACAATCAAATCAATCCAATGAACCTTAGAATCAACATTCGCAACATGCTCAATCTTCCCATAAACCTCCAAATTACTTGCATCAACACTAACTTGTTCACCACTATTATCAATAGTTAAAGTAACACCCTCATTAATTGTAATTGTATTGCACTCAACACTATAATCCAAAACAAAATCACTATCAACAACCCAATTATCCTGAGAAGTAGGACAAACAGAAGGTTTATCTGGAACACTATATCTTGAACTAAGACTATAATACTGAGCACCAAAACCATCATTTTTATCTTTGTAAACCTCTCCTCCAATATAAAAAACATCAGGATTAAAAATATCCAAAGCATAAAATTGGTAATCACCTGTATTAATAGGGTTTGTAGTCCATATCACACCACTTCCATCATCCTCATATTTCTTAACAAATCCTTTATTAAAACCTCCAACATTATCATACCCATGTCCTGCAATATAAACTCCCTCACCTTCAGAATAAACATCAATATCTTCAATAATATCTCCTGAATAATCAGTCTGCAAATCCCAAACTAAACTACCATCTAAATCACTCTTAAAAAAATAACCTCTAAAATCCACATACTGATAACCTTCCCGAATATCTAAATCAATATAACCTCCTGCATAAATATAATTATCACTAACAATCAAATCTCTGCATCCTCCAGAATAATCAGTTTCATAAGATTTTTTCCAAATTCTATTACCATCTAAATCATATTTCAAAATACAAAAATTATGATTAAAACTCTTTGAATTATAAGCACCACACCCTTCTGCATAACACGACTCCATAGGACACATACCGCAAATATACAAATCAGAACCTTTAACAAAAATACTTTCTGCACTGCCATTTGAAATTCCACTTCCATCAACAATCTCCTTAGCACCCTCCCATAATTCATTACCACTATTATCATATTTCATAAGAAAACTCTCTTTATCACCAGTCCTTTTTCTAAAACTCACAAAAATATTATCACTACTATCAAGAGCAATATCCAAAGATGAAAGAGTATCAGCAACATTATACTCCTTTTCCCAAACATAATCATGAGTTCCACTTCCATCTAAATCAAACTTATGAACCAATATATCAGAAGCATAATAATCTGAAATAGTATAAAGATAATCTCCTTTAATTACAAGAGATTTTGTAATTGATTCTCCTCCATAATATTCATCTCCCTCAATAAAATACTCCCAAATTATCTCTCCATCAACATCATCTCTTTTAAAAATATAAGCATAATCTGCATAAGCATACTTCCCTCCAACAATATAAACATCACCATTAGAATCAGCTTCAACATCATGGCTTTTTCCATAAACATACTCCAATTTTTCCCAATCATAATTACCAATATACCAATCAGGACCTAATAAAACAACAGGCTTCATAATATAAAAAATACCAAAAACAATAAAAAAACCAATAAAAAACAAACTCAAAATAATAAAAACCAACCCCCATGGAACCCCTCCCTTTTTATTCTCCTCCAACCCTTTCAAATAATCCTCTTCCTTCACATACCTCTTTCTAACTTTACCACTCTCATCCCTATAAGACTGATAATAATAAGGTCCATACTTCTTTCCATTCACAGTTATATATTTTTTATAAGCCATCTCTTTTTCAAATTAACAAACCCTCTAAATTTTATAAACATTTGCATTTTACCCCTACAAAAAACCAATTAAGAACCATTAAAAATATTTTAACCCCACAACACAAATATTCACATTAAAAATATAATAAACTTAATAAAAATTCCTCAAAAACAATCAAACACTCTTAATAATAGGCATAATAGCAAATTTAATCTCAGGATATCTTTTTTACCTAAATATAATTAATTTTAATATACTGCTTTTTATAATAATAGGTTCTATATCTTCAGTAATAATTATAATAACACAATCAAACAATTACGAAATTGACAACAGAATAACGAAACAAGAAAAAGAATTAAAAAAATTAAACGAAAAACTCAAAATACATGAACAACTAATAAATATTAAGGTAGAAATAAATGAATTAAAAAAGAGAATTAAAAAATGAAACCAGGAGACCCTCAAGATATTGTTTTAGAAATAATTAAATGGGGATTAATAATTGCAATTGCATCAACAATCGTTTATGGTATCTCTCAATTATTTTAAACTCAAACCAATTCCTCAATCTTCTCCTTAAACTTAACTAAATCACTAACACTCATTTTAGCACCTGTTGCATTTTTATGTCCACCCCCTGTCGCACCCCCAATCCCCTCAATCGCCTTTAAAGTCAATTCCCGAATATCCTCACCACCTCTTAATGAAATATTCGCAACATCACCTTTAATATAAACAACAACAATAATCTTACCTGGATTCTCATAACACAACTGATTCGCAATATTCGCACTCAAACTCAAATTACCTCCATACTGAAAATAAACAAGCTTATCCTGAACACACTTCCTTGCTTTTTCAATCAAAATCTTATATCTTGAATTTATCTCATTATATCTTTTCAAAATCTGTCTTGTTCCTGCATTCTCCTCTAAAATATCCACAGGACTTTTTGCCCGAATCATAAACTTCATCATCTTAACAACATTAGTAGTTGTGTCCTTCAAGGAAAAATCAAGAATTCTTGCAATTCTCCCAATTTCAGTATTATACAAAACATCAAAAGCAGAATCAGGATTCTCCCTTCCCATTTCAGGATATTTCTCTAAAAAATCATTATAAAAATCAGGAACATAACTATCACTAACACAACCAATCAAAGAAATCCAAACATCCTCTTTCCTGCCTGTAATTTTATAACATAAAAAAGAAACCGGCTCATTATTCCCATCATTCAAACAAGCATTATAATAACTCGGATAATTATTAACCTCTCCATCAGGCTTATGATGGTCAATCCACACAACAGGAAGATTATCTTCTTTTGCTTTTTCAAAAAAATCATCTGAAACAATCGGCTTATCTAAAATGAAAATATAATCAGGTTTCAACTCATTAACCTTCCGATAATAACTCGCATTTAAATCAGGAAACGATTTAATCGCAACACCCTTCCCCCTATCAATAAACCTCCTCAACAACAAAAAACTGCACAATCCATCATTATCATTGTCAAAGAAAAACAAAGGATTTTGAGCCCTCTCAAGATGCCCCCTTATTTCTTCTATTTCTTTTTCACTTATCATATCTACAAAAAATTAAATATTATTTAAACTTATCTTCAATCAATACTACATCAATCAAAACTATACACAACTCTTCTTAATATCTAATCTCCAACATCATCATATACTAATCAAAACTTTCAACTCAAAACCCAACCATTCATCAAATCCTCTCATCCCTTAAAACCTCCAACACCAACCCAAACCCCTCCTTAACCCCTCTAAACCTTCCTCACCACCCCTTAACCTCTCCCCTAACCCAATCCCTCCACTTACTAAAAACTCTATCACCTTCTGGAATTCCGACTTCCTCCTGAACATCCTTAGAAAATTGATGAAACATATTATTACTCAAAGAATTAAAACTCGCCTCTAACAAAATAGGTTTCTTCAATTTATCAGCAAACCTAACAGTTTCCTCTTTAATGCGACCTCTTAAAAGAATATTATCATAAACAGCATCCCAATCTCCAGCCCAACCTTTAACATTCCCTGCAATTGATTTAATAACTTCAGAATCACCATTAATCAAATCATCTGAAACCTCAAGTTTATCTTTCTTAACATTATATTTCAACAAATCAACAAAACCTCCTTCTTCAAGAGGATCTTTAGTCCAGTGTTTTCTTACTTCAGCTAACTGAATAACTCTTTTCATATTTTTCAAACCATCAGCACTTTTAACAGGATTGCAAACTAAAATACAATCAGTTGCTTTAAAAGAAGTCACAGGAACACCTAAATCATTAACAACTCTGTCAAAAACAGCATAAGGTGAAGCACCATGAATTGTTCCTGCAACAACATTTGCCAAAGCACCAACTCTCATTGCCTCATACAAAGCCCTTGCTTCTTCAGACCTAACTTCTCCAACAATCAAACTACTATCTCCCAATCTTAAAGAAGTCCTTATTCCCTCTGAAGCACCAATCTCTGCACTTTCTTTAACCAAAGCACTCCGAACCTTCATTCTCAAAATATCATACTTTAATTTTCTCAAAGATTCAACAGGCAATTCAGCAGTATCTTCAATAACCAAAGTCCTATACTTAGGCATAATCTCCAGCATCAATGAACCAAGCATCGAGGTTTTACCACTTGAACGAGTTCCGGCAATAAGCATTGTCCGCGAACCATCAATTAAAAAACTAAGCAAACCAGCAGTCACACCATCAAGCATTTTATTCTTAACAAACAACGGAAGTGTCCATGGCTCTTCTCTGTGCCTTCGTATTGCATAAGCCAAACCACGAGGAGAAAGAGGTTGTTGAACAGCTGCAATTCTTGCCTTAATCTTTCCTAAATTCAAATCAGTATCTAAAATAGGATTCGCCTCATCCAAAGCCCTGCCTGACATCATCCTAAACTTAGCAGCCCATGAATCAGCATCCTCTTTACTCGGAATAATGTTTGTAACACACTCATCAAACTCAGAATGCTTTAAAAAAACAGGATTCAATGGAATCGGTGCATTCAAAACAATATCCTGCAAACCCTTATCTAACAACAAAATCTCAATCAAACCAAAACCAATTGTATGTCTAATCAAAATCCTCGCCAAACTATTCAACTCTTCATAATCCAATTTAATACCTTTATTACTCGACAACTCTCTCAACAAATCCCTTGAAACATTAAAAAAAACCTGCCTTGTCTTTTCAGGATCAGTAAACTCCTCTGCTTTTGGTTGATGCTCAATCAAAACATTCCTCGCAAGATTCAACAAAACCTGCCGACTCTCATCAAGCGAATACTCTGGAGGCATCAAATGATAAAAATGCTTAACATCTCCTTTCTTTTTCAAAATAGTCACAACACTTTCCTCATCAAGAGAATACTGCTTAACAATCTCTGCATCATCAGGCAAACTGCTAACCAACCTCGTAAAAGTAAAATTCGGAATAATATCAACTCTAAACAAAGAATGATAAATCTCACGACTTCCAAAAACATAACTTCCAAAATGCCTTTCAGCATTTCTTATTATCCTAAGATTTCCAAGCATATTCCGAAACTTCTCCAACAACCGAACATAACCCATCTGGTCTGTTTTCAAATCCTCAGGAGTATTTCCTAAATTCATCCTCTCTTTCTTAATAAAATTATTCAATTCAAAAAAACAAGCAATCGGATCCCTTCTCAACATAGAAAGCAAAAAAGCAACATCTCCATGCCTCTGACCAACATAACCTGAATTCATAATAGAAAGTTTCATAGGTGAAAGAATTTTCTCCTGCTTAACCAAATAACTATACAAATCAGCAATCTCTTGCAACATAAAAACTTCATCACTTCCATAACTATAATTTCTCTGCTGAACAAAAACCATCCTCGAAATATTCGGAGATTCTGAAAGCAATTCAATTGCCCGAACCATAACATCAGGATTATCAGCCAAACTCGGAATAAAATTCGCACCCAAAAAATTCACATACAAAACCGAACTATCAGACTCTCTAACAATTTCATATGAATACAACGGCGTTCCAGGTTTAAATAACATTTTCTCTTTTTATTAACTATGTTATTAAATCTTTAAACTTTTCCCTATAAGATTCAATTTCCTCATTATTTAATTTTGATATAAAATTCAAAATAACAATATTAAAATCCTCAGCATTAGAAACTGCATCTAAAACATCTTTCCTAACAATATTAAAATCAGTATAATATTGTTTATCAATTCTTTCCTTTTTCGCTAATTTAATATCCAAATTATCTAAATCAAATAATTCTCTTAACAATAAAATAGAACCCGTATGATTTTCACATTTTATTCCAACTTTAAATAACAAAGCAAGAACCATATTATACATACTGTAATAAGTAAGAGCAATCGACTCTTCTAACTTATCATTTTCCAAAAGAATTTTTGCAGATAAAAGATTACTTTCAGATTTTTCAATATAAGATTTCTTAATCTCCTCGCTAGTTTCAATCAATTTTAGTTTCCCTTGTTTTTTTAATTTTTCAAAAAATTTTATCATAAAACTCTTCAACTCCTTTTAATATAACATGATTCTTTATTATTTCCTTAATAAGCATTGAAGACAAATCAAACTTACCTATTTTTATGCTTAATCTAGTGTGAATTAATTCCAGTTCTTTTTTAATTTTTCTATCCTCTGTTTCAATATAAATATCAATATCACTATTTTCCTTTGCTGAAAATTTTGCATAACTGCCAAAAACAACAATCAGATTATTCCTAGATTTTTCAAGAATCCTTTCAAATATTCTTTCCAATTTAGGATACTTTCTTAATAACTTATTTAGCTTATATCTTTCAGCATTAAAAATATAATTCATAGATATTAAATTTTTCTTAATCAAAAAAATTTTATTCTTTCCTTCAATCCTAAAATCAAGAACATTCTCACAAATAAGCTTATTAATTTTCCTCAAGATACTCGAATGAGGTTTGCCTAATAATCTAGCAATCTCTCTTAAATGAGTTTCTTTTTTCAATAAAATAAGAATTATTTCCAAATCCAAATTATCATTCATTTTTTGTTCCATATGGTTCATTTATGAACCAATAGTATTTAAAGTTTTCTGTATTAACAAAAAAACATCCCTCCAAACACAAAACAAAAACAATTTTAAACCCCCAATTCCTAATTTAAATGAAAAAGAGAAAATGCAAAATCAAACAACTCCTCAAATTCAGCAATACAATGCTCCAAGCCCCCTGCTAAATGAAATTCAGGAAAAACAAAGATTATTAAGAGACAGAATACTTTTAATAGGTGAAAATCTTATATCAACTAAAGAAGATTATGAAAAAGAATTCATAGAAATAAAAAACAATCAAAAAGAAATTGAACAAGAACTTAAACAAATAAAACAACAAAATCAAAAAATTATTTTCACACTTCAAAATCTTGCAAAAAAATCAGAAGTTGAGATACTAAAAAACCAATTCAAAATGTTCGAACCTCTGGAATTTGCAAGAATAAAAGATGTAAAAGAATTAATTAAAAAGGAGATGAAAAAATAATGGCAGTATTAGAACAAGTAACTCAAATGAAACAAAAAGGAATTCCTGAATATCAAATTATTACTTCATTAAGAGAACAAGGAGTTTCACCAAAAGAAATAAATGAAGCACTTTCTCAATCAAATATAAAAAACGAAGTTACTTCTCAAGAAGCTCAAATACAACCTGAAAACCAAATCAATCCTCAAAACACTAATACAGGAGCAACTCAATCAATCTCAGAAAATACTCAAATGCAACCAAGCATAATGTCAACTGCAACTCAAAACATTTCACCACCTCAAAGAAATCATAATCCTCAACAAATCCCTTCACAACAAGAACAACCTTTCCCCCAATCAACACCTCAACAACAATATCCCCAATCAACACCTCAACAACAATATCCCCAACAACCAGTGCAACAACCAATGACTCAGGAATATTCACAAGCACAAGAACTTCCACCACCCTCTCCTGAATCACCACCAGAATACTATCCTCCAGAACAAACTTATTCAGAACAACAATATCCTGAATATGAAGAATACCCTCAACAAGATTATGGATACGATTATCCAGAACACCAATCAATAGACACTATAAACGAAATTGCAGACCAAATCACAGAAGAAAAAATCTCAAAAATAAAAAAAGAAATTTCATCAGTTTCAAGATTCAAACAAGAAGCATCTTCTGAAATAGACAGAATAAACAAAAGATTAGAAAAAATAGAAAACACACTTCACGAAATGCAAATTGCGATTTTAAGAAAAGTCGGAGAATATGGAGAAAATATAAAAAACATTTCAGATGAACTTAAAGCAACTCAAAAATCATTTTCAAAATTAGCAGACCCAATAATCAACCATAAAAGAGAACATAACTCTGAAAAAAAAGAATCTCATTCAAAAAAAGAGCATGAATCAAAAACATCTTCTCATTCAAAAGAATCATCTCATCATCACAAAGGCAAACCAAAAAAATCCAAAGAGGGTTTTGAAAGTTATTTAAGATAATCACTATTTTTCTAAATCTCTAAAAAACAATCACTTCCAACCAACAAAAAAACCAGCACCTAATCCAAAAATCACTAACAAAATACTTCCAGTCCATCTTGAATCTGCAATAAAATCTCCTATTTGAGAAACTATTCCAACACCATCTTCACCACCTGTCAAAATCAGTTCAGAATGCAATGCAGGATTAAAAACTCTTATTCCAGCAATCAATAAAACAAAAACAAGTAAACCAATAAAAACAAAACCTAATTTAGAACCCATTATCCAATCAATATTCTTAGAACTTACTCCTGCAAGAACCAATAACATAAACATACTCAAAATCAAAACAACAAACCAAGGCATTACACTAATTAAATAAAGAATTAAAGAATCAAAACTAACAAAAACTCCTGCTAAAATAAAACTAATCGCCCAATAAAAAGGAGTATCTCCAAAAACATTAGTTTTTTTCAAAAAAGCATAACTAATCAAAAGCACAAATGCAAATACAATTACAGGCATTAAAAAATCCAATCCTGCAAGTTCAACCATTACCATTTTAACCACTATAAAATTACAACATCTCTTTATAAATCTTTCTCTCTAATCAATATCTCTCAATAGTATCCTGAAATTACTTCACCCCTTTATAAATAAACTTTGTAATTTTATTTTAGGAGGAATTTGACTTTAACTAAATCTTCAAAAAATAAGAAAATCACCAAAACCTTCGGTTTTGAACCTGCACACTAAAGTGTGCAGTTTTATTTTACTCTGAATAAAAAATTCCTATCAAACTAAACACTATTCTCCTTTACCCTCTCCACCAGTAACCACCACCCATGCAATCAAACCAATAACAACAACTCCTGCTAAAATCGCAGGCCATGCCTGCCCCCATGAATAACCCCAACCCCCCCACCACCTAAAATCCGCCAAAGCAGTTAAAAGAATTGAAATAAATATCAAAGCTCCAAGCCCCATAAAAATACCATTAAATGCATTGTCAGGCAATCCCTGAGCAAACATTCCCATTAAAATTAATGCTATAAGCAACACAGCCAATCCAATACCTGCCATTGGAAAAATACTTGCAAAAAAATTAGAAACATAATCAAACTGCAGAGCCAACAAACCAATTGCAAGTGAAATTGTAGCATTAACTCCCTTGTTCTTTCCTAAAATTTCAGTCTTAGTCAATATCCCAAAAACAACTGCAAATATCATCAAAAACGGAAGCACATATGCAAAAATACCTATTTCAGCCCACTGGTTCAAAATATCTGTTATTGTTACCATTTTATTTTATAGATTTACCTCTTTTTATTTCTTTAGGTTTTTTAAATTTGCTAATCACAAAACCTATTATTGCTCCAATTATAAAATAAAAAATTGAATTTGCTATTAAATAATGTTTTATATTAATTATCCTCAATAATGCTTCTGATAATCCACAAAAACCTCCCGATAAATCACCCATGCACAACATAAAAGAAATACCTATTAAAATCCAATATACAACATACAAAATAATTCCCCAAATCAAACTATTTTTCAACCAATCTTTCATTTTATCTCCTTTTTAAGTAGATTATCTCTACCATCATTGAAAATATCAATGCTGCCATTGATAAATTTATGTCTGATGGACTAAAACATGCAGTATCCAATGTTCTTGCCCAAATTACTAATATAACTCCGAAGTTAGCTATTGGTGCAAGTATCTTCAACTCAACCATTTTAAACCACTCCAAAAGCCCTTAATATTAGTAACAAAATTATAGCAATTCCAATCCATTTTAATACTTCTTCAGCAATTGATTTCTTCATTTTACACCTTTTACAAAACTATCAATTAAACCTATTATTTAAATCTTTACTCTTTCAAAAAAACAATTCATCAAAATAACCTTCACTCTCCACTTCCACTATTCTCACCCTTATCAGCTAATACAGCAATAACAGCTCCAATTAAAACAGCAAGAAGTAAAACATTAATCCAAATTTGTGAACTTGCCTCTCTCTCAAAAAAGAACGAATAAACAACATCCCACCAACCTGTTATCATTAAAATAACAGTCACCAAAGCCAAAGCAGAAATAGCAACTAAAACCCACTTAATCCAAACCTTTTCACCAAAAATATCTCCTTTTCCTCCCATAATAAAACCATACAATAACATAAAAACCAAAAGTATAACAGCAGACACTGCTAAAAAAGGCATCAACTGAACAACCAAATCCCTTGAAAAAGGAAAGGCAATTAAAATCAATGCAACAACCAAACCTATCAAAGAATCAATCTGCTTCTTGCCCTCTCCCAACAACTGAGTCTTTTGCAAAATCGCAAATATTAAAGTAAAAACCAAAATAAACGGCAATATATATTCCAAAAATAACGGACTAATGAATATTGGAGCTTCCATCTTAACACCTTTTATAACAAACTCAATAAAAAAGATTATTTAAACTTTTAGTTTCTTCTTTATCAAACCCATATCCTCCTTAATTAAATCAACATCATCTTTTATCTTTTGAAAACTGCTTTTAACATTCATGTCGGACTTTATTTGATTATCACTTAAAACCCAAACCTTAAGAACCAAAGCAAATATAATCCCAATAATAGTAAAAAATTCAGCAGGACTATGTCCAAAAACATTCCACAACAACAAACCCATTGCTATAATCATAAAAATCCAAAATAAAAAATCCTTCAACCCAAATCTCATTTAAATGCTCTCCCAGTCACAAGCAAATATCCCATAACAACTAAAAAAACAATAACAATTATCCAAAATGCAAGATTATTCCAGAATAATTCGTCTCTTCCCATATCAATAAAATAGAATAAATTTATTTAAACTTTTCTCATCTAATTCACAAAAATCAAAAATTCTTCAACCTCTTCTGCATTCCTGAATTCTTTCAACAGCCCTTTCCACACAATCAAGAACTAAAACATCATAAGAACCCTTTTCCCGACAAGCTTCAACTCTCTCCCTATAAATCCCATCAATCACTCCAACAAAAATCCAACTCTCATCTCCCTCACAACCTCAAAATTCTTACTCCATCACAGGAACTTCAACATCATCAGAAGCATTTTCAGGAGCACTTAAATCCACAGTTTCTTCAACAGCTTCTTCACCCTCTTTCAAAGGCAAATTAGCCCTGCTCACAATAACAACATCACCTACAGCCTTAACAAACTGATGAGGAATAATCACTCCACGAGCACCTCCAAGAAAACCACCCATTCCAGTCGCAATCCGAATCCTCCAATTTTCAACTTTATTCTCCATCAAATTAGACTCTTCAATTTCCCCAAAAAAGTCACCTGTATCTGTGTATACTTTCTTACCAACCACATCTGAAATCTTTTTTATCTTCAACATAACTATACTAAAATAAAAATCATTTAAATACTTTTCTGTGGTTTGAACTAATGAATAAAATATATCTCAATCATCAATTAAATTCCAGATTAATTTTAATTCTCAAATCCAATCAATAACTTTATAACTTCCAACAACTTTCCAATCTAATGAAACTAAAAGAGGCAATCTGGATTATAATTGCAATTCTTTTATTCTGGATTATAATTGGAATAACTTACAACTCTGAAACAGAATCCCTTCAACTAAACCTCCAACTTTCTCTTTTGATAATCCCTGCACTAATAATTCTGACAAACATTTTTGCAAAAGAAATCGTAGCACCAAGATATTCAACAAAAATAGAACACTCAATCTGGAAATTTCAAAGATGGGGATGGTATGAAAGAGCTCATTTTAAAAAACCCATTCCAATTGGACTAATTCTTCCACCTCTTGTATCTTTTCTCGCATTAGGATTTCTCAAACCATTTTTATTTTTACAATACAATGCAAAAAATGATTCAGCAAGAAGATTGTTAAAAAAACAAGGAACCCGAAGAGCAGAAAGAAAAATGGACCTAAACGAAGTTGACTCAGCATTTATCTCTGTCTGGGGATTTTACTCCTTGATAATTTTAGCAATAATCGGAGAGTTATTAACCTATAACTTCAACATTCAATTAGGAACTCAATTAACAAAATACTCAATTTTCTATGGAGCGTGGAATCTCCTGCCTTTAGGAAACCTCGACGGAGCCAAAACCCTCTTCGGAAGTCCTGTCTCTTACTCATTGCTTTTAATTTTCTATGCAATATTCCTCATTCTAACATTCATTTTCTAACAACAAACCTTAAAACCCTGCAACTCTTAAAATAGAAATGCCAGATAAGATTCTATCAACAATCACCCCCCGTAAATATCAACAAGAAATTTACAATGTTTGCAAGGAAAAAAACTGCTTAGTTGTCCTTCCAACAGGAATAGGAAAAACTCTTATTGCACTTATGCTTTCAATTTACACTCAAAAAAAACATCCTGCAACAAAAACACTTTTCCTCGCACCAACAAGACCTTTAGCAGAACAACACTTAGAATATTTTCAAAAACATCTTCCAGAACTCTTTGCACAACTCACTCTATTCACAGGAAAAACACCTGCAAAAAAAAGAAAACAACTCTGGCAGAAATCAGACATAATTTTCTCAACACCTCAATGCATTTCAAATGACTTAAAAAACAACATCTACAATTTAGAAGAAGTTTCCCTTTTAATCGAAGACGAATCTCATAGATGCCTAAAAAATTATGCCTACACTTTCATAGCTCAAAAATACAAAGAACAAGCAATAAATCCAAAAGTTCTGGGACTCACAGCATCACCAGGAGTAGACAAAGAAAAAATAAAAAAAATAGCAACAAATCTGGGAATAGAAACAATTGAATTAAGAACAAGAGACAGCAAAGATGTCAAACCCTACTTACAGGAACTAAAATTCAAAACAATACGAATAGAATTTCCAGAAAAATTAAAAGAAATAACAACAATAATAAGAGACATTTGCAATAAAAAAATTCAGGAACTAAAAAACCGAAAACTGCTTTTTAAACCAGCAAACAAAATAACACTTTTAGAAACCCAAGGAAATCTAATGAAAGCAGTCACATCAGGAAACAAAAACTTCAATTACTTCGCAGGAATCTCTGCATGCACTCAGGCAATAAAACTCTCTCATCTAATAGAACTCTTGGAAACTCAAACACTTTTCACAGCATCAAATTATCTAAAATCAATTTATCAACAAGCATCACAAAAAAAATCAAAAGCAGTCCAGCAGTTAATCAAAAACTCCAACTTCAATAATGCAAACATAAAAATAAATGAATTAATTTCAAAAAATCTGGAACATCCAAAATTATTAGAACTAAAATCAATAATTGAAGAATCAATAAAACAAAATCCAAAAAATAAAACAATAATCTTCTCACAATATCGGGATACTGTAATCAAAATATCAAAAGAATTAAACACAATACCAAATATAAATGCAAAAGTTTTTGTAGGACAATCAAAAAAACAAGATTCAGGACTCTCTCAAAAAGAACAGCAGGAAATAATAAACCAATTCAGAGAAGGAGAAATAAACATAATCTGTGCAACATCAATTGCAGAAGAAGGACTTGACATTCCAGAAGTAAATTCAGTAATCTTTTACGAACCAATTCCATCAGCAATAAGAAAAATCCAAAGAGCAGGAAGAACAGCCCGTCTAATGAAAGGCGAACTAATCATCCTCCTCACCCTCGACACCTTAGACGAGATATTCTATTATGCCTCAATGTCAAAAGAAAAGAAAATGTATCGTTCAATTGATAGTGTGAAAAAAGATTTAGACAATGGAATTTCCTTAGAAGAAAAACCTATTAAACAAGATGAACAAAAAAGATTGTTTTAACAAAATTCAAAACCCCAATCTCTCAATAAATTTCTCTTTATCAAAAAATTCTAAATCCTCGTAATTCTGACCAACTCCTAAATAAAAAATCGGTTTATGTGTTGCATAACTAACACTTATAATTGTCCCACCCTTTTCATCAATATCTGCCTTACTTAAAATTGAACCATCTATCTCAATCGCCTCATTAAATGTTTTTGCCTGTTCAACAGCATCATTGCCTGCAATAGATTCAGCAACAAAAATCTTCAAATCAGGAGAATTAACTCTCTCTATTTTCTTAATCTCTTCAATCAAATTATCTTGAGTATGCATCCTACCAGCAGTATCAATAAGAACAACATCAATAGCATGACTCTTTGCATATTTTATTGCATCAAAACCAACAGCAGCAGCATCAGAACCATAATCATGTTTAACCAAAGGAACATTCAAATTTTTCGCATGCTCTGAAATCTGTTCAATTGAAGCAGCTCTAAAAGTATCACCTGCACCCAAAACAACCTTCAAACCTTTTGATTTCAAAAAATGAGCAATCTTCGCAATTGTAGTTGTCTTACCAGTCCCATTTATTCCAAAAAAAAGAACTACAAACGGCTTTTCAGAACCTTTAATAACTTCAAAAAAATCATCAGGTTCAATCAAAATATCATTCAAAATATCTCTCAACCCATTCCTTATTTCAGACTCAAGTTCATTCTTCACAATCTCTTTACCAACCAATCTCTCAGACAACCTCTCCCTAATATTCTCAACAACCTCTAAAGCAACATTATTCTCCAAAAGAAGAAACTCCAAATCCTCAAATATCTCATTAAAACCATCTTCTGAAATCTTGTAAGCAAAACTTGACTTTATTTTTGAAAATATATTCTTTTTAGAACTCAAATCTTCTGAAGAATCCTTCCTTATCGCCTCTTTTTTAATCTCCTCTTCTGACTCTCCCAACCCTCTCAACTCCACCTCATCTTCTTTTACCTTTTTTTTCAATTTCTCAATTTTCTTAGCTTTCTCAACATCCTTTTTTATTGCCTCTGCCTCTTCATGAACCTTATCTAAATCAGGAAAATACTTTTTTAAAGCAACATCAAACTTCACAGGAAAATCCTCCCGAGACTCTTTTTTCGCCTTTTCAATAATTTTCTCAGCTTTTTCAATCTCCTTTTCAGTTTTAACTTCTTCCTCTGTCTTTTCAATTGTCTCCTTAGATGACGAAAACCACCCATTAAGTTTTTCCTTTAATTTTCCAAACATATTTTTGATAAATTAATCATCTTTATAAATATTTATCATCAAAAAAACAATGGACCACTCCCCCTCTTAAGGTAGAGTTTGGAACAAGCCCTTGTTTTTAGGATGTTCAAGAATTCCACACACTAAAGTGTGGAGTTTTAAATTCTTGACATAACCAAATTTTATTAAAAACAAGCAATTAAGTAACTACTATTAAATAATAACAAATAGTAAGATTTATAAACTATAAACACCTTTCTAAAATAAGAAAAATGGAGAAAATAAAACCTCTTGAAACATTAAAAAAACATAGAAAAAAGGTATTAATCATATCACTTTTAACAAAAATACCTTTTATGATTTACCTATTCCTAATGCTGTCAACAGTTCCAGTAATTGATGCAGTAGGTCAGGAATACAATTTTGTAAAAGGTGCTCATAGAGGAGATTCTGTGAAACATTTTGAAAATACTCTGGAAGCAATAAAAAGTTCAGCAGACAATCCAGAATACGAATTTATTGAATTCGACATTCAATACACAAAAGACAAAAAAATCTTAGTTTTTCACGACACTGCACTTTTAAGAACAACTGGAAGGTCTGACAAAATAGAAAACCTAACTTTTAATGAAATACAAGAACTAACTTATTTTGAAGTCACAACTTATGAAGAAGTTATGAATGTAATTGGAAATAAAAAGAAAATCGACATTGAAATAAAATCTCAAGGAAATCTGGAAGATGACAAAAAATTACTCGATTATATAATAAAAGATTGCACTGAAAGAAAAATCCTTGACAAAATAATCATATCATCTGTTTCAAAAGATGTCCTAATCTACTCTAAAGAAAAATATCCAAAAATAAAAACAGGAAAAATCTACTGGATTACATCAGGAACTTACCTGCCTTTTGATTTTCTCACAAAAGAAATGTATAAAGATATTGAAGAAATAAATGCAGATTACATTATGCTCCACGCTTCAAACATTCACAATATATCAGACCTAACAAAATTCAAACCCAAAAACAAAACACTTGTTTTCTGGTATTTTGATAATCAAATGTATGTTGTTGAAACAAAAGAAAACAAAATGGAGTAATTATAAAATCAAAAACAATAAATAATCCCTTAAGTCAATATCTCACTCTAAAATACAAATATTTCAATACCTTCTTCAGAATAATTAATTTTTTAAACCCTTATCTCATAAGTTTCTATGGGTGTTTTAAGGAATAAATATTTCAGAAAATTTCAATCTAACCCTGTCAATAGTTCAACCTCAAGTCTTGAATTCCAGGGAAATGTTTCTGGATGGATTTGCACTGAAGATGATATTGAAGAAAAATTACATCAGGAATGTATTGATGAAGGAAATTTTCAATATATTTTTTATGACGGAAATTTCATTACAAGAATAAGCATTACTCAATCTCCAGAAAAATGTCCTGAAAATCACAAACACTATCATAAATATGTTCTATTACAAACTTCAGGAAATGAACCTATAGTCCACCCTTCTAAATTACTTGATATTTTAAGAGAAAGGAGTTATAAGAGCAAGGAGTCAAAATAAAGTCCTCTGAACATTCTCAGATTCTTCCAACTCTCCTATTTGAGCTTTTCCATAAACACCATCATAACCTGGTTTAACATTTATTTCACCTTTCCGATTTTTCAAAATTAAATCAACAATTTTTTTATCTTGCAAAACACTCAACAAACTTTCAAAATCAACATCTAATAAAATTCTAAACTCATTTTCAAATTTCTCAATCAACAAATTATAAACCTCCCAAACTTTTTTACTATTCATTCCAACACCCATTCCCAAACTCAATATTTCGTGCAAAGGCAACAAAGTATAATATTCTTTCTTTTTTTCATAAACACCATCTCCTGAAAGTTTCTCAACCCTGTTATCAACACCAATAACTAATTTCCCCCCACATTTAGGACAAATCCCCTTCGATTCCTCACTCTCCTTAGGAGAACAACTAAAATCACATTTTGAATGTCCATCAAAATGATACTTTCCATAAGCAGGATCAGTTTCAATAGTTCCAATAAAAGAATTTTCCCTAATCTGATTTAAAATAAAATCATAACTCAATTCATCCTCTACTCTAAAAATCGTCGCTTCTCTTCCCAATCTCCAAGGCCAAAAACTATGAGCATCAGAAAAACTAACAATACTAATATTCCTATCATTCAATTCTTTTATCTTCCAATTCATTTTTGGATCTGAAGAAATCCCTGTTTCAATTGCATGAACCCTATCAACCTTATCTTCAAAAGCTTCCTTCAAACTATCAAAACCACTCTCACTTCCAAAAATTCCAAAATAAGGAGTCCAAATATGTGCAGGAATAATTTCAATTCTCTCATCAATCTCCTGCATTTTAGCAGCAAAATCCCTGCAACTTATTTTAAAAATAGGTCTTCCATCATAATCTCTCCTCCCCTTACTATCCAACCACTCATTAATCTTATCAACAACTTCAAAACTCGGCACAAGATAAACTAAATGAACTTTCCTTCCTTTTCCATTAGCAGTATAAATCAAACTAATTTCATGACTTAAAATAAAAGGAAATTTCCCAACCTCGTCCTCATAATAAAAAATACCTTTTCCATTATCAACTAATTTAGATTTTAATTCCTCTAACCATTCAGGATGTGTAAAATCACCAGTTCCTAAAAGTCCCAACCCCTTCACCCTCCCCCACTTAACTAAATTTTCAATATTCAAAACCCGACTGCAAGCTCTTGAAAATCTCGAATGAATATGCAAATCAGCAAAAATTTTTTTAAAAATTTTTGATGAGTCAGAGGATTTTAAATCTTCTAAATCTGCAAAAATTTCTTCTTTATTCTCTTTTTCCATAAAAACTCAATCCAAACCAGTTTTTATATATTTTTATTCTAAACCCTCAAATACCTAACTAACTGATAAATATCTCCTGAAGAATAAGTTATATTTGAAACAGTTATTTGAATCAAAGCCAGCAACCACATAAAAAGAATCCAATTAACAGCAAGAACAAATGTCAAATTATAATCTTTCTTAAATTTAATCTTATAAAACAAATAAACATTAGCAAATGAAAGATAAATAGAAACCAAAAATAAAAACCTCAAATCTGAAATTATTCCAGCAATATTAATCTCTGCTCTCTGATATTTATCTAATTCCTTATAATCATCCAGATTAAAAAGAGTCACACCAAGTTTATTGACATTAGGATTAAAAAAATTTGGAATTGTTTCAAGAAGATTAACAGAATAACTACTCTCAATACCATACTTACTCAAATATTTTTGATGTGCCTTTTCATGAAAATAAGTAGAAACCTGAACCAAATAAGGCAAAACAAAAAATATAGTAATAAAAAGAAAAGATGCTACCATAAAAACTTTCCAAACCTCTTTTTTCATTTCCTCATTCATATCTCCTAAGAGAAATGAAACTTTATAAACTTAATTTAAAACTCAATTCTGTAGAATCCACAGGCCTTGTCATAATTTGATTTTATTTAATCCTTGCTATTATAATCCCAGACTACTTAGTTTCTCTCATAATAATTAATAAAAATTTTAGTTAGCAAATGCTTCCAAAATTTAAATGTAAATAAAATAGAATATATTTCCCTAAGTCTAAATCAATCCAGAGATAATCATTCCCTCCTTTTCTTCCAGAATAACTTTCCCTTATTTTTTAAAAATTCTCTTCAGAAAACCTTACATAACCCTTAAACTCTGAACAAAAAGATAATTCTCTCATTTTAGATATTACATCAAGTGTCTCTTCATCTCTATAAAAAGCAATAAAACAATGTCCCTGAAAAATACTCATACCCTAATTTACATTCTTTCCATACTTGTTTATCAAATCACTCGCTTATTTCTTATTCATACATATCACAAAACCTTCGGTTTCAACCCCTGCCTAAAGGTAGGGGTTTGTTTAGGATTTTGTGATGCTAGAAAAATTCCTCATCCTCACTTAAAAATGAGGGATTTCTCTATGTTTAAAATCCTTTATCTTAAAAACATAAATCAAACAAATTAAAATCAAAGCTATAAAAAAATTCCTAAAATCAAAAAAAGGAAGTTGAACTTCATCTTCACAAGAAAATTCTTTTGTGCTTGAAACACACTCATTCGGAGGATCTCCACTTCCATCCCAAACCACATCCCATTCATAAGTTTCATAATCATCTCCACTTTCACAATCTCCACCAATTTTATCAACAGACACATAAGTGCAAGTTCCACCATCAGGTCCTGGTCCACTTTCACAAGTTTCATCTGATTTCGTATAAGAAGCTTCACAAACTGACTCTTCTAAATCCCAAACACACTTACAATCACTTATAGTCCACCAACAAGTTTCACCTAAACCTGAATCATATCTTGATTGTGTTGAACCACAAAAACCATCACCTGCATTTGCCTCCACACTATTTATTGCAGTTTCTGAATGAAAACTATTGCAATCTTCCTCTGTCAAATATTCAGAACAATGCAAAGGATGCATTTCACCTTCACATTTCCCAAAATCAGCATCTCCAACAGTCCTCACACATCTGCCCTTATCATTAGGACAACAAGTTGTATAAGGATTTCCATCTGCCTTATAACAATTTTGAGCAGAATCAGTAACTTCTTCAACAACAATATCACCAGCACCTCCATTTGCAGTAGAATCCCAATAAACCCATTTACTCGACTCATCTTCTGCAAGACACAAAGGTTCTTCAGAAGTAACAGTAAAAGTTACAAAAATCCCATCACTCCACTCAATCTCATTTGTATCAAAAGGTGGTTCAACATAACCCACTTTCAAAATAGCAAAATGTTCTGAAGGTTGAAAAAAAGATTTTGAAAAAGACACAACATCTGAATAATCATCATTCCAATTCCCATATTTCTCATAACCTTCTGAAAAAGTCCAGTTAAACCAAAAATTATAATCTGTTGGAATATTTGCATTATCTAAATCATAACATTCTAAATCACCCACTGAATAACATGTCTTACCAGAAGGACAAGAATACAAACATCTTGCAACATAACTATCACTTGCATCAAAATCAACTGAAGGACTGCTAAAAACATTTCCATCAACAGGACTGCTAATCTTTGGAAAAATATTTATCCCTTCTTTAAAAATCTTAATAACAACCCTATCAGAATCATATTGAGAACGAGTCATTTCTTCAGCTTTTACAATCACTGCCTTAGTCCCAGAATTTGAATAAGAATAACTTGTATTGCAATTATTTGTTGTCAAACAATTTGAAATTGTTTCTGAATTAGCATCACCAAAACTCCAAGTCAACTTTAAATCATCATCCTCATCTTCAAAAATCGCCTCAAACTCAACACTCTGCCCAACCTTAAAAACATCACCATCAACAGGTTTTACAATTTCAACATTAGGAGGATAATTATCAGGACTATCAACAACATCCAAAATACCTGAATCCTGTCCATCAACCTTAAAATAAAACTCAACAGAACCATCACCCTCATCACCTTTATCATAATCAGACTGCCCAATTGTCCATCCAGCCAACAAAGTATCTCCTAATAAAATCCCTTGAATCGCATCTTCACCAACTCTTATTTCATCATCATTTACCGCATCATCCTCATATACTTCAAAATTATAACCAGAATTAACATTATCATAAATCATAAAAACAGTATCTCCTAATTCAGCCTCAGTTATTGTCTGAAATTTTGTGTTTGTCCAAAACAACATTGAGGGAGTTACGCAAATTCCATCAACACAAGTATCCCCACCTGTACAAACAATTCCACAATCTCCACAATTCTCATTAGTTTTTAAATCAGTTTCACATCCATTAGTATTATCTCCATCACAATTTCCCCATCCAGAATCACATACAGGTTGACACAAACCATCAACACTGCAACTTGTTGTCCCATGAGGATTAGTGCATCCAGGAGGACAAACACCTTCACAACCATCAGGCCCACACTCTCTTCCAACACAATCCGGAATGCATGGCGATACAAAATCTCTAACTCTAACTTGAAATTCACTAAATGAGCAGTAATCAGGATTTTCATAAAATTCCCATTCCCAAAATCCCCACATATTCTTCTCATATTCCCAATGATCACAGTCTCGTACTTTAACTCTAAAATATTTTGCAGGAACTTCTGGAAAAGAAACATCCTGATAAGAATTATAAGTTGTTATTTGAAAATAACCACTCCCGTCATCCATAATTAATTTGTTCCAATTTGTACCATCCATTGAAATAAAAAGAGATTGTTTTTGAGGATAATATCTTCTCCTATCATCCCCGACAAGCATACCTCTAAATCCACTTACACATTTTAAATCTCCACTTTCATCTTCCAAATCCCCTGAAAGATATTTTGGAGTTTCTATTTCTCCGCTTCCAATCCAGATGGTTTCTGTAAATCCATCTGAAGCAAGCTCACACAAAGGATCACCAGTTCCAGGTCCAGGATCAGTGCATGGTTCCTCAGGAGGCTCAGTATCAGGTATGTCTACTGCTTCCCATCGATATTCTCCAGTGCACCCTGCACTCACAAATCCCACTAAAAACAAAACTACAATTCCAATCAACATCATTCCTCTTTTCATAAATATTCTAAGAATTTAGGTATTTTAAATGTTTACTTTCCATCTCTCCTATAAACCATAAACATTTTTTCAAAAGAATCTGGTTCAACCATTTCAGGTCTTGCTTCAGGAACTCTTATTCCCTTAACAACTTTCTCCAAATTAGGATTAACAGAACGAGGTTCAAGAACAGCAGAGTAAGGAGAATAACCTGCATTTACCAAACTAAAATGAGTCAAAGGTTCACCCTCATACTGATTAACTCTTTCCAACATTGAATTATAAAAACATCTCTTGATTCATAAATATCAAAAACTCCATCCATCCTCAAATCCCCTATTTTATTTTTCATATCCTCACTTAAATTAAAAACTCTAAGAGGAGTCCCGATCTCATATTGACATCTTTTATGAATTCCCTAAGAAAACAACCAATTTGAACATTTAAATCTCTTTCTGAAAAAAAATTATCCTGCAAATCAACTGCATAAGAAAAATTAGGTTCTCTCACCATATAATACTCCACTTCTTTTCTTATTTCATCATACTAAAATTGAAAAACAGCTTTAGGAAACCTCAAAACAACTCCTCTAATTTCAGGCAATTCTTCAAATTCAACATCCATACTCATTAAAAACATAACAATAAAGCATATAAATATTATTGCAATTAAATCAACCTTTCATAACTGCAACAGGTTTTAATTTAGCAACTAATCTTCCTATTCCAATTTCATGACTCGTCTTAACAACCTCATCAATATCCTTATATGCTTCTGGTGCTTCTTCAGAAATCCCTTTATAAGAACCTGCCTCTAACAAGATATCCTTTTTTTCCAAATCCTTCTTTATCTGATTCGCATTCAGAGATTTTCTTGCTTTTGTCCTTGATTCAATTCTTCCAGCACCATGAGCAGTTGAAGCAAAAGTCAATTCTTCTGCTTTTTCTGTTCCAACCAAAACATAAGATGCAGTTCCCATTGAACCAGGAATCAAAATAGGCTGTCCAACTTTAAAATACTTTTCAGGAAGTTCTTTCCTTCCAGCTCCAAATGCCCTCGTAGCACCTTTCCTCATAACCAAAATTTTCTTACTTTCTCCATTTATTTTATGCTCTTCAAACTTAGCAATATTATGACAAATATCATAAACAACATCCATTCTCAAATTCGGAAAATAATGCTTTAAATTCTCTCTTATCCAAAAAGTTATCAATTGCTTGTTTGCAAATGCAAAATTCCCAGCACAAGCCATTGCTGAAAGATACTTCTTCCCAATCTCAGAATTTATAGGTGCATTAACCAACTGCCTGTCAAATTCAGGATACCCATATTCATCCTCCATCAACTTAATATAATCAGAAGCAATCTGATGTCCCAACCCTCTTGAACCACAATGAATCATCAAAGTTATCATTCCTTTCTCTAAACCAAAAACCCTTGCAATCTCTAAATCAAATATCTCCTCAACTCTCTGAATCTCAATAAAATGATTTCCAGCACCCAAAGAACCAAGCTGTTTAATTCCCCTCGCCTTCGCCTTTTTAGAAACATCATCAGAATTTGCATTAAACAACTTTCCAGAATCTTCTGTATTAATATAATCCTCTTTAATTCCATAACCTTTTTTCACCATCCATTGAGCCCCTTCACTCAAAACTTCATCAAGCTCACTTTTTGAAATACTAAGTTTTGAACCTCTTCCAACTCCTGAAGGGATTGTTCTAAACAAAGAATGCAAAATCTCTTTTTTTTCTTTTTCAATATCTTTCAAATTCAAATTAGTTCTCAACAACCTGACACTGCAATTAATATCATAACCAACACCTCCTGGAGAAATCACACCCTTCTCAATATCAAATCCTGCAACTCCTCCAATTGGAAAACCATAACCCTGATGTGCATCAGGCATTGCCAAACTTGCCCTCAAAATTCCAGGAAGCATCGCAACATTCTTCACCTGATTCAAAGTATCATCTTTTTTTATACTTTCAATTAATTTCTTAGAAGCAATAATCTTTCCAGGCACCTTCATTCCCCAAACCTTCGGAATCTCCCATTCATAATCAGATATTTTCTTCAATTCCATAAAACAAAAACAATCTAACATTTATATAATTTTTGAGAAAATCCAGTATCTCTGATATTTATAAATGAACTTTATAATTTCTATATTATTTTAGAAAAGATTTTAACTTTGACTAAATCTTAAAAATCACCAAAACCTTCGGTTTTGAACCTGCACATAAATGTGCAGATTGCATTGGCGGATTGCATTATAAAATAGTGCAGTTTTATTTTACTTTGAATAAAAAAGTCAGAAGAAATATGAATCACAAAGTAATAAAAACTCATCAGAGATACTCAAAATCAATAAGGAGAATCGTGCCCATACCTCTTCCTGTATTCATTTCTAAATAGTTTAATTTTTGGAGAATCTCTACTAATACATTCTTGATAAATTCTTAATTGACTCAATAAACTCTGATAAGAAGAATTTGCCTCTAACTCTTTAGGAGACAATGTATTATTTAATTCCTCAATCTCCTTCTTCAATTGTGGAACTTCTCTCTGAGCAATATCCAATCCTGTAACTAAATCCTGTATTTTATACTCAAATTCAGTCCTTCTATCAAAATCCTCATCTCCCATCACACATCCACAACAACCTGCACTATAAATTTATTATTATCCTGCTTAATATACATTTCATTATAAGTCACTGCCTTAACAGAAGTTTCAGTTTCATAATTTTTCAAATCATCTCCTAAAATCTCTGCTTTTAATTCAAGTTCATATCTCAGAGGTTTCCTTGATTTAATCCTGCTTTCTATTTCAATCTTAACCACTTCACCCAAAACAAAATCCTCTGCATCAACCTTATACAAAATTTCCTCTAAAAATTCATAAAGCAACCTCTCACGATTTTTTCCCCTCACTTTTAAAATTTTTTTAATTTTAGATTTAACCCTATCCTTGCAAATAATATTAACCAAAGCATAAGCAGAATTTTCAAAACTCTCTTCCAAAGAATTTCCAAATGCCTGAAATTTTATATCTGCTGTATGACTAAGAAATTTATATTTCATTTTATCCAAATAAAAAATCTTATTTTTTTAGGAGAATACTGACTAATCGTAGAACTAACAATTCTTTCAGTTATATAAACTTCTTCTTCCTGAACCAATTGAGGATTCGGACAAACTTCATCAACATTGCAAATATTCACTGAAAAATCCCATGAAAAAGGAACTAATCTCAAAATTTCATTATTTATTTTATTTGAATTTCCATCTAAAATATCATTTCTAAAACTATTATTATTCAAAATCACATTCAATATTTCTTCCTGCCTCTGATAAACTTCATCAGAAATATCTCTATCAACTCCTCTGCCTGACATCATAATCAAAACAACACCTACAACAATCAAAATTGCAATTGATGCCTCCACTATTCTTAACCAAGCTTTTTTATTCTTCACCATATTCTTATATTCATCACATAGTTTTTAATTTTTCCCTGAGAATCAATAACCTGGACTGGAAATTCCTCTGCAACAACTCCAACACCTGCATAAGGATTTCTTTCAACAGAATAATCCTCTCTAACATTGCCCTGAAAATCTCTAAACAAAAAAGAAAAATCATCAACACCTAAAGAATCTCTCAACCCTTCATAATCATTTTCATATTTATTTTTCAAAGTAAATATTTTATTCTCAATAATAAAATCCTCTTCTGTATAAACTCCTAACTCAAAATCTCTTCCAGTTTCCTCCTCACAAGAAATTGTTCTTTGTACAAACATTGGAGAATAATAAATAAAATATCTTCGAGAATTTTGACTATCCGAAATCTCAACAAAATTATCACCATAATCATCATTAACCTCACTTAATGAATAACAATCATTTTCAGTATTAACAATTGCAGATAACTTTCCAACTTTCCCCTTCAACTCCTCCAAAACAATATTTTTCGTTAAAGTCACGAATTTCTCTTCTTGTGAAAAAGGATTTAGCAAAAGAAAAAAAACAAACAAAATTCCAACAAAAAGAGTAAATGAAATTACCATCTCAACATGAATCTGTGCTTTCCTTTGAGTATATTGCCTTTTCATTTTATCCTAAAAAAAATTTAGCTCCTGAATCAATTAATAATGCAAGCACCACTAAAACAAATGAATGTTTTAATCCTGCCCTTATACTATCTTCTGCAAGTTTTCCAATAATCAAACCTATAAAAAATCCCTGAGTTATTAACAACCATACAAAAGGTCTTGTAAGCTCCTCTGCAGATGCACCCCCTCCAACACCTATTCCCGTTATTGCAGAAATTCCTCCTGCACCTCCCTCCATACCCTCCATACTTTCAGTCAATCCAGATGCAATTGGAAGAATCTTAAACTGCATAACCAACATTATTACAATAAAAATAAAGAAAATAATATAACCCTGAATTATCAGATTATACATTGAAGTCCTCCTCTCTTTTTTTAATTTTTCAATTTGAGAAACTGACTTTGCAACAGATTCCAAAACCTCTTCAATATTTCCTCCTGCTTTTTCAGACTCACTAATTATTGAAACTGCCCGCGAAATTGTATTATTCTGAACATCTCTTGAAAAAGTTTCCAAAGCAGTCTTTATTGAAATTCCAAGTGAAATCTGATTCGCAAGCTTCTTAACATAAGGACTCAATTTCCTATAATCCTTATTCTCAATATTAATTATACTCTTGCTTATCGGAGTTCCTGCTTTAACACTTTCAACCAAATCCCTTGCAAACTCTAAAAACATCTCCTCCTTTTCCCTTTCTTCTTTTGTTTCAAGAATCAAATACATAAAAAACGGAAGTCCTGCAATCATAAAAGAAATTCCAAAAATAAGATAAAACAATCTCTCCTCAATATATCTAAAATAAAGAAAAATCATTGATGCAATAATAATTATCAATGAAGAAACAACACCAATTATTTGAGGTTTATTTAATTTAAATTTCATTTTACATCCTTGACTCCCTTAATTTTAATACTGCAAGAAAAATTATATTTAATAATGCTATAATCAGAATTATCAATAATGCTATAGCTGTTGTTGAAAGTCCAAGAAAACTTCCCAAACCTCCCAATGCACCCATTATCACAAACAAAAGCATCAGAATCATAGGTGCAGCAATAACAACTGCAATATAAATATCCATAAAAGTTTCTGCATTCTTTGTCGCCTTTTCCCTCTGCAATCTATACTCAAAAAGCAATCTATCAGTATGCTTATTCAAATAATTATACAAATTCCCTCCTGTAGTAATCGTAGTCGCAAAACCATTCAACAGCTCCCTCAACTTCACTGAAGAAGAACTCACTGCAATTTCCTTCAAAGCTGAAACCAAATCCTTTCCATGAAAATTAATCAAATTCAGCAATTTCTTAAACTCAATATTCGTATACTTATACTCTTCACTTTTTATAATAATCTTAAAAATATTTGTTGGCTCAATTCCTGAAGTAGATATCGCAGACAAATGAATAACCACAAACAACAACTCCTTGTCAATTTTATTTCCAATACTTTTTGCTTCACTAAAAGGATAAAAATAAAACAAAAATCCTGCAAATAAAGGAGTTGCTATAATCACCCAAAATATTTTAACAAATCTCAAAAACAATGAACCTGTCACTGGCTCTATAAATGGATATGCAAATCCCACTTTAAAAAACAAAAGAAACAAAGTTATCAAAATTCCTGCAAAAAATACAAGCAAAGTTGTAAAAAAAAGCATTGAAACATAAGTTCCCAAAATATAAGGAGAATTCATTTTCCTTAAATTACGATTCAATCTTATAAAATAACCTTTTGAAATAAGTTTATTAGAAGTTTTCTTAAAAAGTTTATTAGATATTTTTGCATAAGTCGTGGGCTTTCCAAAAAAAACTCTATGCCTTGGAACTACATAAGATTTTTTCAATTTTTTAAAAGAAAGATTACTCCTGCTCAAATTCTCCAAAAATTCCTTTCTGTCTTTTTCAGTAATCACAAGAGAAATCTTTTTATCCAAATCAAGAGGTTTATACTTAATCTGAACAAGTTTATTTTTTTTAGATTTTTCAGACAATGGCGAAAAACCTCCAACATCTCCAAGAATCTCTGGAATCGTATTATTAATTATTTTCAACTGCTGAAAAAGCGAAGACAATATATCTTCAAGAAGTTTCTTCTCTCTTGAATCAACTCTTGTCTTACTCGTCATCTCTACATTTTTAATAATCTCCAACTGATTTGTAAATATATAAATCTCCCTTGTTATCTTCTTCAGATATTCAATATTCTGTTTCAGTGAATCAAAGCTCATTTTTAAGAATCTTATTTATTTTCTGACTAATGTCCTTAATCTCTTTTTTTGAATTATTCAATTTTTCAGAATTTTTTTTCTTAAACGACTTTTCCAACTCATTAGATACTATCTCCATATTATCAACAAGCTGTGCCAAAATCTGAACTTCTTCCAAATCTTTCATTTTCCTCTTTTTCTCCAAATAAAATTACAAATAGAAGTTTATTAAATTTGTGATTATAAATAATCCAGACTAAGAACCCTTCCCCAAAATTCCAAAAGCACTTAAAACAGCACGAGGATCCTTATGATATTCATTAATTATTTTTTGAGTCTGATTAAAATCAAAAATTTTCCTCTTATAAAGTTCATACAACAATTTCGACCTTAATACAAATTCCTGATTCAATTCCTGAAAACTAACACCATACTTCTTTGATATTGCCTCAAAAACCTTGCTATTCATTTTTGTATAAAATTGATTATCTTGAGCATTCCACATAAAAGGAGTATTAGTCAAAGCAACACCCTGATTATCAACTTTAATTACTTCAACAACCTCTCTTAATTTTCTTGTCTGATTTTTCTGAACTAATGCATGAGTCATAATTGCAACACAATCCAAAGTATTAAGCAAACTCGGAGACAATTCAATTGGAGGAGTTTCAAGTCTTTTAACCAAAGTTTCAACTGAATCAGAATGCATTGTGCTGATTGAACTATGCCCACTCGCCATTCCCTGAAACAATACAAATGCTTCCTTTCCCCTAACCTCTCCAACAATTACATAATCAGGATTCTGTCTAAAAGAATTCTTCAACAAACTAAACAAATCAACCTCTCCAACATTTCCCTGTCCTAATGCAGTCCTCGCAACACTCGGAAGCCAGTTCTCTCTCGGAAGCATTATCTCTCTTGTATCTTCAATAGAAACAACTCTTGATTCAGGAGGTATAAAAAATGCAATTGCATTAAGAAGAGTTGTTTTTCCAGATGCAGTTCCACCTGTAATTAAAATATTTGAATGATAATCAAGCAAAATCCAAAAATAAGCAAGCATTTCAGGAGAAGCAGTCCCATTATTCAACAACTGAATCGGTGTCCACGGAATCCTCGTGAATTTACGAATTGTAAATGTAGGCCCTCTTGAAGTTATATCTTTTGTATAAGTTGCATTAACTCTCGAACCATCAGGAAGCGAACCATCCAAAAGAGGATTTGCATAAGAAATATACTTACCACATCTCTGCGCCAACTTTTCAACAAAACTCGAAAGAGCATCAATATTATTAAACTGAATATTTGTTCTCATATTTCTATAAACTCTATGAACAATGTAAATAGGAGTATTAATCCCATTGCACTCTATATCTTCTATAAAATAATCTCTAATCAACGGCTCTACTCTATTAAGTCCAATAAAATCTCTAAACAAATAATAAAAAATCTTATGATAAGACTCTTCAGGAATCCTCAAATCAAGCTCCTCCATCAACAATCGCGAATTCTTTTCAATATATTCAATTCTTGACTCAACACTCTCCTTAACTAAAAGATTTATATTTATCATCTCACCTAATGACTTTTCAAGTGTTTCAAGAAAATGTTTCTCTTGCTTACTCAAAATCGGCTCCTCAACATTATAAATCAACTCACCTGACTTATCATCCCAAAAAACATGAACACTAACATAAGGAGAAATAAGTGTATATCTAAAATTTATCTTTGTCTTATCATCCACCTTAGGCAAAGCTGGAATAGGAGGATTTAAATTTATTTTTATCCCATTTCTTTCAATCATTTTTTGTTGTTGTTTCACCATTTACAAAACTCCAAAATCTATATTTATTGGTTCACCAATTCCTGAATAACCAATATTCTCAATTTTAATTCTATGAGGTTGAGTCCCCTGCTGAAGAATCTTATCTGAATTCGACTCTTCAAATGTCAAATCAAGATTATCATATCTCAAAGACAAACTAATTCTATATCTCGAACCATACTCTTCTGTTTTTAAAATAAGATTCCCCTCTTTTATTTCTTTTCCCGGCTCACTAATTCTAAGCTTAGTATTTTCAAGAACATAATCAACAGAATCTTCTTCAGAATTTAAAATAATCTTTCCTTTCATAATTTTAAAATCAACAATTCTTATATTTCCAGGTGCCTGTTCTATTTCAAGAATTTTCTCATTCAATCTTTCAAGAGAATTCATTGTCTGTTCAACTATTGATTTATCTTTTATATTCTGAATTTGAGGAGTTACAATTGCAAGCAAAATCGCAATTATCACTAATCCAATCAAAGTATAAACAGCTGTTTCAACCCAAATTTGTGCTTTATTTAACATTCAACTACTCCCTGTTCAGAATAAGAATCACAAACATTTTCATTTAAAAGAGGATAAACCCTAATCAAATCTGGTTTTGAAGCAATTGAAATCTTATAAGTTCTCTGTTCATTATTTCCAGGAAGTTCAAGAATCGAACAATCCTCTGGATTAGAATCTCCATAAGTCACATCTAAATAAGGAACTCTTTCCTGCAAAGAAGAATCTGTAGTTTCTTTAGTAGGAAACCTAAGCCACGACTGATAATTGCCTGAAGGAAAAGAAACATTAAACATTACTGAAAACATAGAATCAGTTTTATGCAAATCAAAAATATCCTTAATATCATGACATTCAGAATTCTCTGTTAAAGTATTTCCAAACTCTAACTGAAACATCTCATCAAAATTTCCAAGATTGCAAGTAGAAGGACTCATGCAATTATCCTCATTCCAGGACTGGTCAGGAAAATAATAAGCATAAAAAGGATAAGATGACTGAAAATCAAAACTATCCCTCAATCCAAAACACAAATCAGCTTTTTCAATAACATTTGCACCATCAATCATTGATTTATCAAATTTATACAATGAAACAGAATGCCTTGCATCACTCTTCTCAACATAAGCATAATCTTTATCTCCATTTGAAGTAGAATCACCATCTTCTGCATAAGTATCCTCGCAAGGACTTATCTCAACCTCCTGAGAATTCAAAATTCCTCCACAACCATACATCTCAACACCTGCACTAACTTCACCATCATAAATTTTATATGCTTCAGAACTTCCAACATCAATTGCAATTCCATCAATTTCTCCTGGCTTCAAAAAATGAACTTGAACTCTTAACTCTGAATTATCAGAATCATAACAAGTATAAACAGGAGAATTTGTAATCTCAACCTCACCACTTAATTCAAAACAATCAGTTTTAGAAAACTGCTCATTCACAAAAGGAATCGCAAAACTTAAAATAAGTGATGCAGAAGCAATCGCTATTAAAATTAATAATATTGTCGAGATAATTGCAGACTGAGCTTTTTTCATTTTAAATTATAATCGCATTCCTTTCAGGACATTGATACTCTTGATTTTTCCCTGATTTAGATTTTGCAAGAATTATTGGAATTAATTTTATTTTTTCATATTTATTATAATCAAAATAACCATCACCATCTCCTTCAAAATTTTCTGAATCCTGTATAAGTGAAGAATAACTTGGATTTATCCTTCCCCCCTCCCCTTGTTCTATTTTTACAATATCTGAACTTCCCTCACCAGACAACTGCAAATTAATTGCATAAATAGGAACATTTCCAGTATTCCTTAATCCAAACTTTCCATCATCATTAAGAATAGCCTCAACAGAAATCTCTGAACAATACTGCTCTGCTGTTTTTTTATTTCCAAAAATTTCCTTTGTCAATGCCTCTTTAAAAAAAACACCTGACCACATAATAATTATCAATGCCAAAACCACAACTATCATTATCAAAAGTACTGTTGATACTAATGGCGAAACTGCTTTCCTCTTTTTCATACTAATCTATAGAGAAAGGGGTATAAATAGGTTTTGATTGAAATCTCCGACATCCAAAAAAACCACCCAACGAAAAGTTTATAAACCTTTCTTTTGATAGTTTATTATTATAAAGTTGTAAAGGTTAATTTTTGGATAAACTGGTCAGGATTAAAATGCATATTTTACAGCCCAAACAGAGAAAACTATCTAATGAAGAGAGTGAGAAACTTCTTAAAAAATACAATATTTCTCGCACACAACTTCCAAAAATAAAAATTTCAGACCCTTCTCTTTCAGATGACTTCGAGATTGGTGATATTGTAGAAATTGAAAGAGAGAAAGAAAGTAAAAAATTCATCTACTACAGAGTAGTTATTGTTTAAAATGCAAATCCAAAAACAAGACAAAAACGAAGAACATATTTTAATTGAAAAGTATTTAGAAGACCATAATCTTGTTGAATCAAACATTAGAAGCTTTAATAATTTCATAAATTACAGAATGCAGGAAATTATTGAAGAACTTAATGAAACAATTGATTCTGAAGATGTTGAAATAAAACTTGAAAGAATTCGTGTTGATAAACCTCAAATTTTTGAGGCAGATGGAAGCTCTCATTTAATAACTCCTGCTGAAGCAAGAATCAGAGGATTAACATATTCTGCACCAGTTCATGTTGAAATAACAATAAAACAAATGGGACAAATTGAAAGCCATGATGTTGAGATAGGAAAAATACCTATGATTGTTAAAAGCGAACTTTGTAATCTTTACGGAATGGACAAAGAAGAACTAATAAAAAACTACATAGACCCTCAGGAACCTGGTGGATATTTCATAATCAATGGAAATGAAAGAGTCATTGTAATGACAGAAGATTTAGCAGAAAACCAACCCTTCATTGAAAAAGCAAAAGACAGAATTATGCTAAGATTGTTCTCAAAAAGAGGAAGTTACAGAATTCCAGTCTCACTAACAGACACAAACGAAGGAATTCTTGAAGTCAGTTTCTCAAGATTCAGAAACATTCCAGTAATAATAATTCTTAAAGCACTTGGAATGACAAAAGAAAGTGATATTGCAAAATACATAGGTAAAGAAAACGACAGCCTGATTGTCAATTTATACGAATACGCAAACATCCAAAACGAAGAAGAAGCAATGATGGAAATCGCAGAAAAAACATCATTGCAAGGAACAAAAAAAGAAATCCTCGACAGAATAAAACAAAGAATTGACTCTTACTTTCTTCCTCACATTGGATTAAAAAAAGAACATAGAATTGAAAAAGCAATAACACTCTGCAAATTTATAAAACAATTTTTTGTTGCAAAAGACAATCCGGAAAATCTAACTGACAAAGACCATTATGCAAACAAAAGAGTCAGAATGTCCGGAGATTTATTAGGAGATTTATTCAGAATAAATATGAACATTCTTTTAAGAGACATTCAACATTCACTTCAAAAAGTTCAAAAAAGAAAAAAATTTTATTCAATAAAAACAATTGCAAAATCAACACTATTCACTCACAGAGTTGAATCAGCAATTGCAACAGGAAATTGGATAGGTGAAAGAAGTGGTGTTACACAAAATATGGACAAGACAAATTATCTTGCTATTCTCTCACAATTGCAAAGAGTTTCAAGTATGCTTCCAGGCGAACAGGAAAATTTCTTAGCAAGAACTCTTCATCCAACACACTATGGAAGATTCTGTCCTGTTGAAACTCCTGAAGGAACTGAAATTGGATTAAGAAAAAATTTAGCAATTCTCTCAAGAATATCAACAAGAGCAGATATGGATGATGAAAGATTAACAAAAATTCTTGTTGAATGTGGAATGAAAAAAGACATTGAAGAAAAAGGAAATGACATTTTTTTCAATGGAAGATTTATCGGATATGTTGAAAATTCATTTGAATTTGTAAAAAATCTAAAAGAAAGAAGAAGAGGCCAGGACCTTCCTGCTGAATTAAGCATAACCCATAATGAAGCACTGGATAGCATTCTTTTATCAACAGAGGTAGGAAGAGTAATGAGACCTGTAATAATTGTTGAAAACGGAGAAGCAAGATTAAAAAAAGAACATATTCAATTAATTAAAGAAAGTTCTTTAAGGTGGGATGATTTAATTAAAGAAGGAATAATTGAATACATTGATGCTGCTGAAGAAGAAAACGCTCTTGTTGCCCTAACAAAAAACGATTTAACTGAAAGTCATACTCATCTGGAAATTGATAAAATTGACTTCCTTGGAATCGTAACTTCTTTAGTTCCTTATGCAAATTATGACCAGTCAAGTAGATTGAACAGAGGAAGTAAAACACAAAAACAGGCATTAGGACTTTACGCTGCAAATTTCTTATGTAGAATAGACACTGATGTAAATATTCTCCACTACTCTCAAAAACCAATTGTCCGAAGTTTCATTTATGATACTATGAATGTTCATCCAGCTGGGCAAAATGTAGTTATTGCAATAATGACTCACGAAGGTTACAACATGGAAGATGCATTAGTTCTAAATAAAGGTTCTGTCGACAGGGGATTAGGAAGAAGCACATACTATCGTCCTTATACCTCTGTTGAACTAAACTACGCAGGAGGTTTAAAAGATGAAATTTCAATTCCTGACAAAGATGTTTCAGGTTACAGAAATGAAGAAAGCTATAAATTTTTAGAAGACGACGGAATCGTATATCCAGAAGCAAAACTAAATTCAGGAGAAGTTGTAATAGGTAAAATCTCACCACCTAAATTCCTTTCAGAAGTTAGAGAAATTTCTATTAAAGCTAAAAAAGAAGCAAGTTCAGTAATAAGACAAGAAGAAGAAGGAGTTATTGATGCTGTTTTTGTAACAGAAGATGGACAAGGTAATAAAGTTATAAGAGTAAGAACTCGTGACTTAAGAATTCCAGAATTAGGAGATAAATTCGCAACAACTCATGGTCAAAAAGGAATAATCGGAGCAATAATTCCTGAAAATGACATGCCTTTCACATCAAAAGGAATAAAACCAGATTTAATTTTCAATCCTCACGGAATTCCAAGCAGAATGACTGTTGGATATTTAATAGAATTACTTGCAGGAAAAGTAGGTTGTCTTTCTGGAAAAATCATTGATGGAACAGGTTTTTCAGGACAAAAAATTGAAGACTTAGAAAACCAACTTCAGGAACTTGGATTCAGAGCAGACGGCAAAGAAACAATCTACAATGGAATCACTGGAAAAATGATGGATGTAAAAATCTACCTTGGAGATATGTATTATCTTAAATTAAAATACATGGTAAGCAACAAACTTCATGCTCGTGCATCTGGAAAAGTAACACTATTAACAAGACAACCAATTGAAGGAAGAGCAAAAGGTGGAGCACTAAGATTAGGTGAAATGGAACAACAAGCATTAGTTGCACACGGAGCATCTTTGTTATTAAAAGAAAGATATGATTCAGATAAAGTAATTTTACACATTTGTTCAAAATGCGGAGGAATTGCAATTGAAGACAGCATAAGAAAAAAACTCGTCTGTCCAATGTGCAACAGCCAGGAAATCGAACCTGTAGAAATATCTTATGCATTCAAATTACTTGTCGATGAAATACAAGGAATGCACATTCGAACTAAATTTAACTTAAAAAATAAATATGAATAAAATGGCAAGAAAAGACGAATTAGAAGTAATAGAACCTAATCTAAGTGCTCATGATGATTTAACTCTCTTTCATAGAGATGAAGAAGGTTCTGTTCAGTTTTCAAAAGCTGAAATAGAACTTAATTGTTGCTCTGGTTGCAGAGAGATAAACCCTGGAATTGCATATGCCTGTTCAAAAATTCCTGATTATAAAAATGAATGTCCAACATTCAGGAAGTTTAAAGAAAAATGAAAGCAATAAGAAAACAAGTTGAAAGTTTGCAATTTAGTTTGCTAAGTCCTGAAGAAATTAAAAAAATTGCAAAAGCAAAAATAATAACACCTGAACTTTATGATGTAGATGGTTATCCAGTAGACGGAGGTTTAATGGATTTAAGATTAGGAGCAATTGACCCTGGAGTAAGATGTAGAACTTGTGGAGGAAGATTAAAAGAATGTCTCGGACATCCAGGAAGCATTGAATTAGCAAGACCTGTAGTCCATATAAAATATGTCCCTGTTGTTGAATTATTTTTAAGATGTTATTGTTCTGAATGTCACAAATTAATGTTAAAAGATAAAGATGCCAAAAAATACAAAACAATAAAAGACAAAGTTAAAAGAGCAAAAGACACAAAAAAATGTCCTCATTGCCAAGCAGAACAGGAAAAAATCAAACTAGAAAAACCCACAACATTTAGAATGGGAAAAAGAAGAATATTCCCAAGCGATATAAGAGAAAAATTATCAAAAATTCCAGATGAAGAATCTAAACTCGCTGGAATTGACCCTAAAATTTTTAGACCTGAATGGGCAATCTTAACTCTTTTACTCGTTCCCTCAGTTACAGTCAGACCAAGTATCACATTAGAATCAGGTGAAAGAAGTGAAGATGATTTAACTCACAAACTTTCAGATATAATTAGAGCAAATCAAAGATTATGGGAAAATCTTAATGCAGGTGCTCCTGAAGTAATTATTGAAGACCTATGGGATTTGCTACAATACCATATAACAACTTTCTTTGACAATTCAATTGCAAAAATTCCACCTGCAAGACATCGTTCAGGACAACCCCTAAAAACAATCACAGAAAGAATAAAGGGTAAAGAAGGAAGAATTAGACACAATCTCGCTGGAAAAAGAGTAAATTTTTCTTCAAGAACAGTCATCTCACCAGACCCCTCTCTAAAACTAAATGAAATTGGAGTTCCTTTTGAAATAGCAAAAATCCTAACAGTAAGTGAAAAAGTAACTGAAGCAAATATTAAAAAACTAAAAGAAATAATCAAAAAAGAAGATTACCCTACTTCAAATTACATCATAAGACCTGATGGAAGAAGAAAAAGAATCACTCCTGATTTAAAAGAAGAAATTCTCGAAGAATTAGAACCAGGTTATAGTGTTGAAAGACAATTAGTTAATGGAGATGTTGTTTTATTCAACCGACATCCAAGCTTGCACAAAAATAGTTTAATGGCTCACTTTGTAAAAGTTCTTCCTTATAAAACATTCAGAATTCATCCTGCAACAGCACCTCCCTATAATGCAGATTTTGATGGTGACGAAATGAACATCCATGTTCCTCAAACAGAAGAGGCAAAAGCAGAAGCAAAAATCCTTATGAATGTCAACAATAATCTCATCTCCTGCAAGGACAACAGCAATCTCTTAGGATGTGTCGCTGATGCAGTCACAGGAAATTATCTTCTAAGTTCAAATATTCTGACAAAAGCAAATGCATCACAACTATTATACCAATCCGGAATTGAATCTTCTTTTAAAAAAGATCCAAATGGATTAGAATTATTTTCAAAAATAATTCCAAAAATAGATTATAAAGGAAAAACAAAAAAAGGAGAAACTCTATCAATTAAAAACGGAAAAATTGAAACTGGAATTGTTGATGAAAACCTTTTTGGAGTTGAATCTGGAAATCTTTTGAAGGTCCTTGATAAAGAAGTTGGAAGAGAAAAAACAATTGAAAATCTTGAAAACATTTTCACACTTGGAACTAACTATCTTTCTCAACACGGATTTACAATTTCTGTTGATGATTTAAATGTTAGTGAAAAAGTCAAAAAAACAACTCAGGACATAATTTCTGAAGCAGAAAAAGAAACAAATGAAATAATCAACAGTTTCAATCAGGGAAAACTTGATATAATACCAGGTAAAAGTTCAGAAGAATCAAGAGAAATTAAAATTTTACAGACATTAAATGCAATTAGAACAAAAATTGGTAAAGAAGTTGAAAAAGAAGTTTATGAAAGAAATCCTGTCAGTATAATGATTAATTCAGGTTCAGGCGGAAGTGTTCTAAACATTACTCAAATGGCTTGCTGTGTAGGACAGCAAACATTATGGGCTAAAAGAATCGGAATCGGTTTCAATAACCGAACACTAAGTTTCTTCAAAAAAGGAGATTTATCACCCAAATCAAGAGGCTTTATCTATAAATCATTTTTAGAGGGTTTAGAACCTTATGAATTCTTTTTCGGAGCTATAACTGGAAGAGATGCTTTAATGGATACTGCCCTAAGAACACCTAAATCAGGTTATTTATACAGAAGATTAGCAAATGCACTGCAAGATATCAGAATAGAATATGATAAAACAGTCCGGGACGGAGGTGGAAGAATAATCCAATTCTTATACGGAGAAGATGACAAAGATGTCTCTAAAATTCATCTCGAAAAACCAATACAACCCGGAGAAGCAATCGGTATTGTCACTGCTCAATCCTTCGGAGAACCAAGTACCCAAATGGCACTGAATGTTTTCCACTTTGCAGGTGTTGCAGAAATGCAAGTTACTTCAGGACTTCCCCGTTTAATTGAAATTTTTGATGCAAGAAAAACACCCTCAACTCCTGAAATGGAAATCTATCTTGATAAAGAACACAATAATGAAAAAAATGCAAGAGTCATTGCTGAAAAAATCCAGGAAGTAAGATTAAAAGACATCATAAAAGAAATAAAAATAAACTTTGGTGAAAAAAAGATTGAGGCCATTGTAGACAAAGATTCTGTTAAAAGTGTTCATTCATCTATTGAAACAATTGTCAAAAGACTAAATGAAAATCCAAAACTCGGTGAAAAATGCAAAGCAAACGGAGATTTAATAGTGATTAGTGTAAAAGATAAAGATTATAAAGAAATTTATAAACTAAAAGAAAAATTAAAAGAAACTCAAATTTCAGGTATAAAAGGAGTTGAACAAATACTTGTTGTTAAAAGAGAAAAAGATTTCGTTATTTTAACAGCAGGAACAAATCTAATTGACATCCTAAAATTCAAAGGTATTGATACCTCTAGAACAATTAGCAATGATATTCATGAGGTTGCTGATGTCTTAGGAATTGAAGTTGCAAGAGCAGTAATTATCAAAGAAATTGACAAAGTCAAAAATTCACAAGGATTAGAAATTGATGACAGACATTCAAAACTAATTGCAGATGCAATGACCTCAACAGGAATAGTAAGAGGAATTACAAGAATGGGTATAATATCTCAAAAAAGCAGTATCATTGCAAGAGCAAGTTTTGAAACCCCTGTAAAACAATTCATCAATGCAACACTAAAAGACAATAAAGACGAACTAAATTCAGTCATTGAAAATATAATACTCAATCAACCAGTCCCGGTTGGAACAGGACTTCCAGGATTAATGGTTGAAGTTACAGGACCCTTAACAAGTGAAAAACAAAAAAAAGACAAAAGTGTTGAATACCTAACAAAAAACACAAAAGATGTTTCTACAAGAAAAAAAGAACCAATTATTAATGAAAACAGTGAAAAATAAACATAGAAATCAATATATACTCTTTTTTGCTTGATTAGAAATGAAATATTATAAAGATAAAAAAGAATTTTAAATAAAGAATTGAATGATTTAGATAGTTTTGTTCTGGATTTTTTGAGAATTTTAGAGAGGCATACTGACTATATTGTTATTTTAGGTTATGTATCTATTTTACTTGGAAGAGCAAGGGCAACCGAGGATGTTGATATTTATATTAAAAGAATTTCTTTTGAGAAATTCAAAGAGTTTTATAAGAATTTAAGGGAAAATGGATTTTGGTGTTTAAATGCTAAAAATGTTTCAGAAGTTTTTTCCTATTTAAATGATGGACTTGCAATAAGGTTTGCAAAAGGAAAAAGTCCTATCCCTAATTTTGAAATTAAATTTCCAAAGAGAGAAATAGATAAAGAAACTTTTAAGGATTTTATTAAAGTTAAACTTTCAGGTGGTGAAATTAAAATTTCTTCATTTGAGAGGCATATTGCATTTAAAAGATATTACCTTAAATCAAATAAGGATATAGAAGATTCTCTTCATATAGAAGAATTGTTTAAAGATAAAATTGACTATAATAAAGTTAATAAACTTAAGGAAATTGTTAAGAATATAAAAGATTAAAATGGAAAAGAAAATTTTTATGAAACCTGGAAAAAATAATCAAGAAGATAGATTCAATTTTATAAGATATTGGGTGCAGTTTATTAAAAATCACAATGATGAAGAGTGGAGCAAAGAGCAGAATAAATTAATTAATTCGCAGTTGGTAAAAGATAATTAAAATAGAACAAAGAGATCAAAATCCTACAGAGAGAAGTCAGATTGAAATTGTGGAAACCCCTATAAAATAGTGAGAGGCTTTTGGCTGAAATCTATAAAGAACAGTTCGGAAAGTATCCTCAAGGTTACGAACCTAAAAAAACTGAATAATCATTTCTCCAACTCTGCAATCAATTCATCAAGATTAACATCTTCCATTTCCTCAACTATAAAATCATCTCTATCAAACATTGAATTTCTTCGTGTCCTGCCTTTTATTTTTTTCTCACTTCCTAATAATTCACTCTTTCTCTTTGAAAAAAGTTCGCTATTTTCCAATTCTTCCTTAGGAATGATTTTCTGCAATTCATCTGAAAAAATCGTAGCCCTTATTGATTCAGTTCCATCATCAATAACTAATCCTAATAAACATCTCCTTTCTGGAATAACCTTTCCATGTTCCTGACACTCTCCTGCTTCTGAAACCTTTTTTCTGCATTCAGGACAAACCTCAAAAAATTTAGGTTCAAATAAATTCACAATAAAAGCTCTTGTGCACAAACTCTCATTAGTATTAAAATTACAAATATTCTTTTCCAAAACCGGCTTTTCAGTTTTCACATTCTCAATAACTTTTTCAGAAAGCTTTATTTCAGAAAAAGAACCCAAATGAATTTCCCCATTCCTTACATTAGCATTAGTTATTTCAACAACTCTATCCTGAACAATCTCCCCTTTTTCAACTAAACTAATATGATTTTCATCCCATAAAACGATTCTTGTATTACTTGTCTCATCAGCTAAAACAAAACTTCCAACTCTTCCACTCCTGCCATTTTTATTAAACTCTCTTATTGGAAAAATATTAATAACCTTTCCAACCAAATTTATTTTCCTCATTCCCGCAACAATCTGCGATATCTTAATCACCTGCTTGTCAAAATTTACATTAAGTTCTGCTGCAATTATCTGAGCAGCACCTTCCTTACTAATCAAATCAGAAAGCTTCGCTTTTTTTGCCTCTACCTTCCTCTCAATCTCTTCAATCGAAACTCCTGAATTCTGAGATATAAACTCTATTAATTGTTGATAATTTCCTTCCATTTTCACACTTTTATTATTTTGAGAACCAATTTTTGTTTAAAAGAATTATGGTGGTTTAATTCAAAAACAAAACATTTAAAAGTCCGATTAATTAGGAATTCTATGGGAACAGCACTTTTGCAAATAAAAATAATGCCTGAATCACCTGAAACAAATTTAGATGAAATTAAAGAAAAGGCAAAATCAATTATATCAGAAAATGAAGGAAAAAACCCCTTATTTGAAGAACAACCAATTGCCTTTGGACTAAAAGCACTAATAGCTTCTTTTTCTATAGATGAATCAATCCAAACAGGAATTTTCGAAGACAAATTAAAAGAAATCGAAAATGTCAAATCTGCAGAAATCGCTGATTTTAGGCGAGCATTTGGATAATCAGTTATTTTTAATTGGCATAAAGATTATTCAAATGGGAGTTGAGCATTTGGATAATCAGTTATTTTTAATTGGCATAAAGATTATTCAAATGGGAG
>CAYUZV010000007.1:0-3664 GCA_964448605.1 Candidatus Woesearchaeota archaeon | reverse complement strand
TTGAGCATTTGGATAATCACTCTATCTTCTTTTCAAAAATCATTTTATAAAATATTCTTCAAAAAACAAAAAAGTTTAAAAATAAAAAAATTTTGTTTTGGATTATGACAACATCAAAAAACAAAATTTATGGTTTTTTAGGCTCTCCAGATAATCTTGATAATCTTCCTCAAAGTTCTGCTGAAATTATTTATGCTGATTGGGATGATGATAATTTAAGAGTAAGTGTTGAATATGATGATTTTTCACCCATTTATGGAATTAAAGAAAGAAGACTTTCTGATGCTCCTATAAAAACCCTGCCAAGCCATTCAATCGAAAAGTTTTTTGAGTCAATGAATGCAAAATCTCCAGAAGATTTAGTTGGAAAAAGCGTTCAAATTTCTCATTCAAAATCAAGAATTGAACCTTATGGAATTTCAAAAGCTACTTAGATAAATTTATAATATCTCTTTCTTTAAAAAACTTATGGCACTTACACATGAACAAGCAGAAAATATCAAAAAACAGCTTATGCCTCAAATTGAAAAACTTCCTCAAGAAAACAAAGAACAAATCAAAGAATACATTAAACAACTAAATCCCGAACAATTAGAAGAATTTTTAAAACAAAACAAAATACAAATTTCATCTGAAGGTAACTTAGCTCAATCAACAGCACCCGGAACAGACCAGCAAACCTCTGAAAAACCAATCTTCCAATCAATTGTTGAAGGAGAAATACCAAGTTATAAGATAGATGAAAACAATAAAGCAATTGCGATTTTAGAAATAAATCCTCTCTCAAAAGGACACTCAATAATTCTTCCAAAAGAAAACACCGGCATTGAAAAAATCTCAAAATCAGCCCTCTCTCTTGCTCAAAAAATAGCAAAAAAAATAAAAACAAAATTAAAACCCCAAGACATCAAAATAGAAACCTCTTCATTTCAGGACTATCCGATGATTAACATAATTCCAATTTACAAAGATACTCAACTTGAAAAAAAGAAAGAATCTGAACAAGAACTTGAAAAACTCCAGTCTAAACTAAAAGTCAAAAAAAGAGGCCCAAGAAATAAAAAAGAAAATACAAATGAATATAAAAAAAATTCAAACTTACCTGAAATTGGATTTAGAATTCCTTAATTTCCAACACCCCTGCAACCCTCTCAAAAAATAAAAAATTATACTTTCAAAAATAAATATCCCAATAACTCTTAGGAATCTTAAAAAAACCTGCAACCAAATAAACAGGAAAACAATATTTTCTCAATTTTCCCATTATCTCAACATCTCCTGAAACTTTTGCTTTTCTCTTTATTCTTTTCATAAAATCTGACTCAACATATTTCTCAACAGACATTTCTTAAAATAAAAAATAGATTAATAAACTTATCTAAAACCAACCCCTCACACTCAAAACCAAAATTCCAATAAATCCTATTAAAAATGCAGGTGTAAAGGGTATTCCATATTTTATAGTAATTTTCTTATTATTTTTACGAATTAATTTCAATTGCTTTTCTGTAATACCTTCCCAATTTGGATGAATCGTCTTTCCACCTGCATTAATTGGTTTATACAACCAATCTCCAATTGTAACTTTTTTTACATCAACCTCCCTCACCAAACAACCCTCTTCAATAGCTTTTGAAAAAACTAAAAGTATTGGAAAAAGAAGAAAAACCAAACTAATCAGAATTAATTCAGAATAACCTGCTATCAAAGCTGCAAATGCAACAAACATTGAAATAACCAAACTTACCAAAAACCATTTCAAATTTTTCCGAAAATTTTTCCTAAACTCTAAATTAAATGACTTAAAATTACCAGCAATCAAAAACAAAGAATAAACAATTGAATAAACTGAACCACCAAGCATAAATGCTAAAATAAAAATTCCAAAAATTTTCAGATTAATCATCCAATCATAACTCAAAGGAAGAATTGTTCCAAGTGCAATCAAAAGTTTTGCATCTCCTCCTGCAAACAATCTTGAATAATAAAACAAATTTCCCAAAATCAAAAAAACTGCAAATCCAATCAAACCATTAATAAAAAACCAATAATTTCCTGTGAAAACAGAAGCACTCAATCTATATGCCAAAGCAACAAAAACCAAAGAAAAATTCCAAATATTATCAACCTCTCTCTTCCTTAAATCCTGCACAACTGCCCCAACTATCCAAATCAATGCAACAAATATCAAAAACAGATTTTCACTTGTTATTATCATTTTCCTCTTTTTAATTAAAAAGAATTAACAAATTTATAAAGTTACCGAGCCAGTTTAATTTCAAATTTATAATCAGTCATGCAACCTAATGCAAAATCCCAAGGTTTCATTTCTCCTTATCAACTTTTTCCTTTGTCCTCCACTTCCCACCCTTTTTATATTTATTATATCTCTTTTTAGCTTTTTTATCACACTTAGATTTTCTCTTACTAGGCACTTCATAATCCATTTTATTCACCTGGAACAAATTTAGCACAAACCATTCCAGAATTTGCTTGTAAATCCGAAGAAGCAACATACGAACCTACATCTTCAAGAACCTCATAACTTTCATAAACATCTGCTTCAGAATCATACTCTCCTCTTTTTCTTCTATCAAAAGCATTCTTACTCATCCATTGAACATCACAATCTTCTCCATCTTGAGAAGTGCACACAGCTTCTTTTAATTCATCACTTAAACATTCATAAGTTCCTTCAACACAATTTATACTTGAACAAGAACTCAAACCAACACTCGGAACCCGATTCTCCAAATCCCTGCAAGTTAATTTTTCAGCTTCACTCCCTTCATCAAAAATAACATTCCTCTCCTTAAGACAATAATCATATTTAGCCGAAGTTGAACAAGCTAACTGACAACTCTGAACAACAGTCTGAACATTAACCTCTCCTCCTGTAAAACCTGTCAATCTCTGCCATAAATTCCCCCAACCTGTTGTAAAACCATAAATCAAAACAACAAGCACAACTAATGCTAAAATAATCACCACAATTGTTCCAATAGTCATCTCAGCTGCTTTTTTATTCATTTTCATCTCTTTTATCTAAAACATAAGAAAAACTAGTTTAAAAATCTTTTGTGAGAGGAATTTCAAAAAAATCATGCTTTGTTGAAAAAGTCAATTTTAAGAAGAGCATCTCAACTCTATGTAAAAGAGCGAGCGAATTTGCGAGAGTCAAAAAACAACAAATATCAAAAAGGTTCAGGAATCAGAAAGGAATAACTTCAAAAGAGAAATCTTCAGTAATTACTTTTAAAAAGATTTTCAACAAAACCAAAAAATCAGAAAAATTTAAATAATTCAATACCTTAATTATATCAGCGAGCGAAAAGGCTTTCATATTCAATATCCTATTGCTTTTTTTGGAATTGAAAATTATCAGGGATTTTGCCTAAACCCTGGCTCGCTTTTGAAATTTTAAATCTCAAAAACCGGCTTTGTTGAAAAAGTCAAATTAAAGCAATGGACGAGAGACTTACTAAACTCACTCCAAAGAGAGGGCGAGTAAGTTTGCGAGAGAAATTACTTTCAAAAACGAGCAGACTTAGGGGTTAAGAGGGGATAACTCTCATCCATTGCATTTTAAAAAGATTTTCATCAAAAACCGCGCTTGCGTGAAAATTCCTAATCCTTCTGAATCATAACATAAACTTTCTTACCA
>CAYUZV010000006.1:13947-68990 GCA_964448605.1 Candidatus Woesearchaeota archaeon | reverse complement strand
TTTATTTATTAGAATTAACAGATTAATTGAGTTAAATTAATTTGGGATGTAGCTGTGGAAATGAGAGAGTTTTAAAAGATATCATTCATAAACCTTTGACACTTGATTTAGCAAAAGAAGTAATAGAAAAAATAAAAAAAAGAAATATAGACCTTGTTGCAAATTTTATAATTGGTTTTCCAGGTGAAACATGGGATGAGATAAGAGAAACCCTAAAATTTGCAGAAGAGATAAATGTAGATTATGTCCGTATTTTTATAGCAACTCCTCTTCCAAATACAGAACTTTATAAAATAGCAAAAGAAGGTGGATATCTGAGAGAGGGATTTTCATTCAACAAACACCTTTGGACAGATGGTTGGATAAATACAGATGAATTCACTCATAAAAATCTTAAAATATTAAGAGCATATGAGTGGGATAGAATAAATTTCAAAACAAAAGTGAAACAGGAAAAAACAGCAAGAATGATGAGAATAACTCTTGAAAGACTCAAAGAGATAAGAAAAAAAACATTGGAACGAGCACACTCTAATTAAATAAAATTAACATGCTCTCCAAAGCAACTTATAGCATCGTTAATTAAAATATTCCTTGCATCAAAAGTGCAATGATGCTTACAGGATTCAGCAGGATTAAAATTCTTAAATTTCTCCTTAGCCTCCTCACTAAACCATAATTCTTTAAAACTTTTATCCCTTAAACTTCCCAACAAACCATCTTCAGTATAAGATTTATCATGACAAAAATAAACACAACTATCTGCACCAATAACAGGAACAATCTGCATTATAGGACAATTAGTATATCTTCTTCCATGCACACTACCTAATGTAAAATCATTTTCATAAGTATCAAAAACAGCAAAATTTTCATCAACAAATTCTTCCTTCGCCCTTTTAATCTGACTTATAACACTCTCTCTAAAAGGAGCATGATATTCATGAAAGTTTCGAGGGGTATAAAGGGGAGTTATCTTAATATGATTCACTCCAATATCTTTAAAAAATTTAACAGCTTCATAAATCTGATTAGAGTTCTTATCATTTACAACAAAATTAATCCCAAATTCACACTTTGGATTTTTAATCTTAGCAAAATTCCTCAAATTACTAATAAGCTTCTCAAACATAATTTCAGGAACTCTCCTTATTATATTAAAAGTTTTTGAATCAATTGAGTCCAAACTAACTCTGACCCATTTAGCATCTTTTAAAATCTCAGCTTTTTCTCCATCTAAATTTTGCCCATTAGTTATAATTGATAAATCAATTCCATTTTCAACACACTTTTTCATAGATTCAACAATATGAGGATAAATTAAAGGTTCACCTCCTCCCGAAAGGGTAATTGCCTTAACACCCATTTCCTTGAAATCCCCTAAAATCTCCATCATTTTTTCTCTTGGAATTTCATCTTCCCTCTTTAATCTCTCTGAAAGAACATATTCAAATTCAGGGTCATAAGAACAATAAAAACAACGATGATTGCATTTGTTTGTAGGTTTAACACGAACATAAATCGGAGCAGTAACAATGCCTTCCTTAATAGATTTTAATTTTTCAGGATGCCAGATAATTTTTAACCCCCCATATTTTTTTAAGATATTGTTTGTCATAAAAAAACAAGAAGAATTAAGGTTTATAAATATTATTACTGAGAATAGAAACAATTTAAAAGGGTTGTTTTTTTCTTTTTAAAATGAAAACAGGTTTAATAACATTTTATGATACAGAAAATCTTGCTGTGAGGATTTTACATAGTGTTTTAAAAAAAGAAAAGATTGACGTCTCGTCCATCTTTATAGAAAAACAAATTCCACATGCTTCTGAAAAATCATATACAGATAAAGAGATAAGTATATTAGTAGATTATGTAGAAAAAGAAAAATTTGAAATTATTGGATTCAGTGTTAGAAGTTTTACATTTCATCTTACTAAACGGATTTCAAATAAATTAAAGAATTTAAAAGACCTCCTTTGATTATTTGGGGAGGGGTGCAAGCTACTTTAAATCCTGAAAAATGTATTAGTCATTGTGATGTTGTTTGTAGGGGCGAGGGGGAAAAAATAATATCAAAGATATGCAATGGAGAAAGATTAGATAAAATAGGAGGTATATATTATAAAAAAAATGGAAAGATTTTTAAAAATGAAATTAACTATTTAGTTGAAGAGGATTTAGATAAAATACCCTTTCCAGATAATTCTTATGAAAATTGGTTTATATTTGAAAATGGGAAAATAATTCCCTTAAAAAAAAGAGATGATAAAACTAGTTATATTATTCTGACTTCAAGAGGATGTCCTTTTAATTGTACTTATTGTTCTAATAATTCATTGAGAAAAATTTATAATGGGAAATATGTGCGCAGAAGGAGTGTTGAAAATGTTATAAAAGAGTTAGAAGAAGCGAAAAGAATACATCCCAATCTTAGAAGTATTGGATTTTGGGATGATGTCTTTTCGTTGGATTTAGAATGGATAAAAGAATTTTCAAAAGAATATAAAAATAAAATAAATCTCCCTTTTAAGTGCATGGTTCATCCCAAATTTTGTACGAAAGAAGTAATAGGAGAGTTAAAATCTATGGGATTGCAATCTGTTGATATGGGAATACAAACTTTTTCTCAGAAAATAAAAAAGCTTTATAATCGGCCTGAAACAAATGAAGAGATATTTAGAAGTTTAAAGATTTTAAATAAATACGATATTGAAGTTTTTATTGATTTGATACAAGGTAATCCCTTGGAAGCTGAAGAAGATATGAAAATAAATTTAAATTGTTTGTTAAAAATGAATCCTAAATTTAAAATAAACACCTATAGTTTATCTTATTTCCCAAATACCGAATTAACAAATAATTTTCTTAAAAAGGGAATTATAAAAAAGGAAGATGTTGAAGATGAAATAGATACGAATACATCACGAGGGACATTTATTGAAGATAAAAATAAAGGAATTGCGATATTATATCATAGTTTGTATTATTTAGCTCAGCAGCCATTAAGAAATAAATGGTTAATAAGAAAACTACAACAAAATAAATATTTAAGAAAAAATCCTGAAAAATTAAAAAAATTTTTAAGATTTTTTGCAGGGAGATATTATCCTCTTAATTGGAATTCAAAATTGGATAGAGGAAAATTTTATGTCTATCAGGGAATTAAACTAATCAGAAAAAAGGGGTTGAGATATCTAATAATTAAATTAAAAAATAGGATTTAACCTTATTTTAAGTAGTAATCATTAATTTTTCCTTATTGTAACCTTCTAAAGTTTGTTTTATTTTTTGAACTCCCTTTTCAATATTTTCCATTGAATTTGCATAACAAAAACGAACATAACCCTCACCTTGCTCACCAAAGAAATTCCCAGGACATGTTGCAACACCTGCTTTCTCAAGCATCAAATCTGAAAATTCCTGACTGGAAAGTCCAGTTCCTTGCACATTAGGAAAAACATAAAAAGCACCTCTGGGTTTAAGACATTTAATTCCAGGAATAGAATTCAATTTCTCTACAATCAAATCCCTTCTTCTCCTGAACTCTTCAACCATATCTTCAATTTGAATTTGATCTCCTTTTAATGCTTCAATAGCAGCCTTTTGAGTAAAAGGAGAAACACAAGAACTGGTGGTCTCTAATAGCAACCCCATTTTTGAAATTAATTCAGCAGGACCTGTAACTCCTCCAATCCTCCACCCAGTCATAGCATAAGATTTACTAAAAGCATGAGCAACAATAACCCTTTCCTTACAAGAGTCATACTTACTTGGTGAAAAAAAACCAGCCTCAGCATCCTTGTAAATCATCCTAGCATAAACCTCATCACTCAACAAATAAACATCATGTTTCTCAGCAATTTCATACATTCTTTTAACTTCATCTTCAGTCATAACAGAACCACAGGGATTGTGAGGAGAATTTATAATAATCATTTTAGTTTTGTCTGTTATTGAGTTTTCAACATCATCAGGATTCATTCTAAATTCATTTTTTTCATAAAGGGGAACCTTAATAGATTTAACTCCTAAAAATTTGATTATTGAATTGTAAGAAACAAAACTGGGATCTGGAATTATAACCTCTTCTCCAGGATTAACAGCGCAAGCAATTGCATAAAAAATCTGAACATTTGCACCAGCAGTAACCAGAATCTGATTCAAATCAGGTCTAAAACCTCTCGACCTTTCAGTAATTTCACTTGCAACTTTTTTAAATTCCAAAAGCCCAGATGAAGGTGCATAATGAGTCTCACCACTTTTCAATGCATCACAACCAGCATCAACAATATTTTTCGGTGTTTCAAAATCAGGGTCGCCAATCTCAAAATGAATAATCTCTTTCCCTTTCCTTTCCAACTCTTTAGCCTTTGCAAGAATTTGAAACATTTTCTGACCTTCTAACCGATTAGCAGCATCTGAAATTATTCTCATCCTATGAAATTACGAAAAAACTATATAAATCTTTATATAATTTAAAACCTATTTCAAAAATGGAAAATTCTTCAAAACAAAAAACAACCATCATACTATCAGTATCAAGTGATATTGGAAATTTTCTTGCAAAAAAATATCTTGAAAAAGGATATTTTGTGATTGGAACCTATCGCTCTGAAAAAAATCTTGATGAAATAAAAAATAATCCTAATACCTATTTGTTTAGATGCGATATATCTAATCAAAAAGAAACAAATGATTTCATAAATAAATTAAAACAATTAAATTTAAAATGGGATACATTCATTTCAGCAGTAGGCTATCCTCTTCCATTAAAAAGTTTTTTTGATTCAGACTTTTTAGAATGGTCTAATTCAGTTTATGTAAATTCTATAGCACAATTAAAAATTTTGCATAAAATATATGAATTAAGGAATAAAGAAGATATTCCTAATGTAATATTTTTTTCAAGCGGAGGAATAAACAATGCAGTAATAAACTTCTCAGCATATACAATTGGGAAGATAATCTTAATAAAAATGTGCGAATACCTTGATGCAGAAAATAAGGATTTGAATATTTTTATTATAGGTCCTGGATGGACAAAAACTAAAACTCATGATATGATATTAAATAAACTTGATGAAAGAGATGAAAGATTTGAAAAAACTAAAGAGTTTATGAAATGCAAGGAAGGAACTCCTTTAGAAGATATATTTCAATGCATTGAATATTTTTGCAAACAAGGAAAATCAGTCTCAAGTGGAAGAAACATATTTGTTGTTCACGACCATTGGAAAACCAATCCTGAACTCCCAGAAATCCTAAAAAACAATCAAGATATATTCAAATTACGAAGAAAAGAAAAATCAGGTAGTTTTTAAGACTATACACCTAAACCACAACTATCTTTAAATATATTTAATACGAACAATGAAAAATGAAACTCTCAGATTATATAGCAGAATTTTTAGTTAAACAGAATATTAAACATATTTTTGGAATAACAGGGGGTGCGATTGTTCATATTTTTGATTCAATTGGAAAAAGAAATGATATAAATTATATTTGCCCTCAACATGAACAAACAGTTGCAATGGCTGCAGATGCTTACTCAAGAATAACAAAAAAAATAGGAGTAGGAATAGTAACTTCGGGACCTGGCGCAACAAATCTCTTAACAGGAGTAGGATGCTCTTATTATGACTCCATCCCAGTATTATTCATAACCGGACAGGTCTCAAGACATCGGCTTAGAAAAGATAAAAAAGTCAGACAATTAGGATTTCAAGAAACAGATGTAATTGATATTTTTAAACCAATAACAAAATATGCAGTTTTAATTGAAGACCCTAAAAAAATAAAATATGAATTAGAAAAAGCAATTCACATAGCAAAATCAGGTAGACCTGGTCCTGTTTTATTAGATATTCCTGATGATGTTCAGAGAGAAGAAATAAATCCAGAAGAACTAGAATCATACATTCCAGAACATTTAGAAAAAAAAGATATTTCAAATGAAATAAATGAATGCATAAAATTAATAGAAAAATCAAAAAGACCTATAGTAATTCTAGGTGCAGGAGTAAAATTAGGAAAAGCAGAAGAAAAAGCAATGGATTTTATAAAAAAATTAAAATTCCCAGTCGCACTAACTTGGGCAACAAGGGACATGCTTCTTCAAGACGATATTTTAAATGCAGGAGGTTTTGGAATAACTTCTCAGAGATATGGAAATTTTGCAATACAAAATTCAGACCTCGTGATTGGAATTGGAACCCGGCTTGACACTCACCACACAGGAACTCCTGTAAATATGTTCGCAAGAGAAGCAAAAAAAATAATAATCGATATTGATGAATCTGAATTAGATAAATTCCAAGACCAAATAGATTTTGATGTTTTAATAAATGCAGATGTAAATGATTTTTTTGATAAAATAAAATCTCCATTAGAAGAAATAGAAACACAAAACATTCTTGATTGGATATTTAAAATAAACAATTGGAAAAAAACTTACCCTTCCTACAATTCTTCTTATCCTGATAATCAAAAAATAGATGCTTATGCTTTTTTAGAAGAATTATCAAAAAAATCTTCAGAAGGAGACATAATCATTACAGATGCAGGTGGAAATCTGGCTCAAACAATGGGAGGATATGAGTTCAGAAAAAAACAAACTCTTTTTAGTGCATTTAATCATTCCCCTATGGGATATTCGTTTCCAGCAAGTATTGGTGCTTGTTTTGCAAACAATAAAAAACCCATCATTTGCATAATTGGAGATGGAGGACTTCAGATGAATATCCAGGAATTGGCAACAATGGCCCACCACAAATTACCAATAAAACTTTTTATTTTTAACAATAAAGGATATGGAATGATTCAGCAAACACAGGAGGATTGGTTAAATTCAAAATATGAAGCATCATGTTGCAATAAAGGAATAGCAAATCCAGATTTTGTTGAAATAGGAAAAGCATATGGATTAAAATCAGAAAGAATCTCAAATCACAGAGAATTGAAAGAAAAACTTCCAGAAATTTTAAATTCTTCTGAACCAGTATTATGTGAATTAGAAATAAATCCTAATCAAAGAGTAGTTCCAATGTTAAAAGTAGGAAGACCTATAGAAGATGCAAAACCACTATTACCAAGAGAAGAATTTTTAGAAAACATGATTATAAAACCTCTTGACATATGTCTTAAAAATGAAAATGACTGAAATAAATTTAATGAAAAATTATCCTCAATCAAAAAGAAATCATGAAATAGAGAACAGAATAGAATCAAAAACAGAAGAAGATAGAAAAATAGCAAGAAAGTTTGGAAAGGAATTTTTTGATGGAGAGAGAAGTCATGGTTATGGTGGATATAATTATCATCCAAGATTTTTTTCAGGAGTGGTTAGAGATATGATTCAGAACTATAATCTAAAACCAGGGGATAAAATATTAGATATAGGATGTGCAAAAGGATTTATGCTTTATGATTTTAAAAAAGCGATTCCCGAATTAGAGGTTAAAGGAATTGATATCTCAGATTATGCAATTAAAAATGCAATAGAGGATATGAAACCTTTTGTAGATGTTGGAGATATAAGAGATTTGTCAAAATTTGAAGACAAAGAATTTGATTTAGTTATATGCATAACAACAGTTCATAATCTGCCTTTAGAAGAATGCAAAAAAGCAATAAAGGAGATTCAGAGAATTGGGAAAAATTCATTTATAACTGTTGATGCCTGGAGGACTCCTCTTGAAGAAAAAAGAATGAAAGCATGGAACTTGACAGGAGTAACTTTTATGCATATAAATGACTGGAAAAAATTATTTCAAGAAGTGGGATATACAGGAGATTATTGGTGGTTTATTCCGTGAATGTTCTTTCTATTAATTACAATATCATCAACAACTGCACTATTTTTTTTAAAACCAAAACAAGAATTAAAAATTATTTCAGCAACTTCCCGAGGTTCCATTGCACCCTGAATGTCTCTTCCAGTTTTTTCATACATTCCAGTTTTCATTCCAGATAAATAAACACCAACAACATTAACTCCATAATTCTTTCCTTCATATCTCAAACTATCAGTTAATCCCCTTAACCCATGCTTACTTGAAGTATATCCAACCTTCCCTCTTATATTTCTTAAACCATCCATAGCATTAATATTCAAGATAAAACCTTTTTTACGATTAACAAAAAAAGGATAAAATTTATGACACAATCTTATAACAGACAGAAAGTTGACCTCAATAATTTTTTCAATATCCTCTAATTTAATTTCATTAAACTTTAATTCAGAATCAATTCCTGCATTATTTATTAAAATATTTATATTTTTTTTAATACTTGCCTGAAATAATTTTTCAATAGTTGTTTTTTCTCTTAAATCTCCAAAAATTATTTCACACTCAACACCTCTCATAAGAATCTCCTCCCTCACATTTTCCAAATCCCTCTGAACCCTGCCATTTAAAATAACATTAAAACCTTTTTCTGCAAAAACAATTCCTAATTCCCTTCCAAGCCCTTTTGAAGAACCTGTGATTAAAACCCATTCATCTTCCATATCTTTTTTTACAAAATCTTTTTTTTAAACTTTATCCTAAAAACAAATATACATCAAAAACCAATAATAATTAAAAACTGATTAAAATAGTTCTTTAGATGAATAAAAAAGAAGAAGGATTTAATATAGATAATCATAAATTAATATATCATCCTGAAAGAGTTGCAGAATGGCATGAAAAATCAGATTGTTTTCCTATTTATGTGGAAATTGGTTTGACAAATGCCTGTAATCATAAATGTATATTTTGTGCATTAGATTTTCTTGAAAACTGCGGAAATTTTATAGACAGAGATGTAATGATAATGACCCTCAAGGAACTTGCAGAAAATGGAGTTAAATCAATAATGTTTGCAGGCGAAGGTGAATCAGTTATGCATCCTGATATAGAAATTTTTGTTCAAAAAGCAAAACAATTTGGATTAGATATATCAATAACTACCAATGGGGCATGTATTTCAAAAGAAAGATTAAAAAGAATATTGCCTTATCTTACATGGATAAGATTTAGCATTGATTCTGGAAGTCCTGAAAATTATGCAAAAATTCATGGAACAAGACCTGAAGATTTTGAGAGAGTTATAGAAAATATGAAAGAAATAGCAGTTTGTAAAAAAGAAAATAATCTTGATGTGACAATTGGAGCACAATTTTTAGTGATTCCTCAAAATTTGGAAGAGGTTGAAAAATTAACAAAAATCCTTAAGGAAATCAATGCAGATAATCTTCAGGTAAAACCTTATTCAAAACATCCGAGCAGTATAAATGACTTTGTAATCGGAGTTAATGAATACAATCAAACAATAGAAAAATTAAGGGAATTTAATTCACCTGAATTTAAAATAATATCAAGAAAGGCAACAGCAGAAAGAATTGATAAAGGAATCTTTTATAATAAGTGTCATGGACTTTCATTTTTTACACTTATTGATGCAAGAGGTAATGTAATTCCTTGCAATCTTTATTATGGGAAGGAAGAATTCACTTATGGTAATCTTTACAGAAATACTTTTTCAGAAATTTGGAAAAGTGAAAAAAGAAAAAAAGTATTGAGAAAACTAAATGAAATTGGAGTTAGTCATTGTAGAAAGGGTTGTAGATTGGATGTTATAAATAGATATTTAGATAGATTAATTCATCCAGGAGCTCATGATAGGTTTATTTAGAAGGTTGAAGAGAGCGATAGGAATGTAATATGAGATATTTTCAAAAAGCAAGAAATTTTGTGAAGAAACAGCTTAAAAAATGTGATTGATGTTACAGGAATTATGCGCGAATCCAATATAGTTTTAGCGAGTTATGAACAATATTGTGACATGTCAGATGCTACTTGTTATCTCAATAGGGCAATAACTACAACAAATACATTTTTAGGAATAGGCTATCTGTGTTCCAGCCTAATAGACATTTCAGATAAGGTATTTAAAATAAATAGAACTAAAAAGGAAAGAGGCAAATTAAATGAATTAGTCTTATGGCTTCATGATTCTGTTTATACAGGAATGTTTACAGCAACATTCAATACAATTGTTTATTCAGTTACGAATTCTCTTAGTGAAAGTCCAAAAAATATAAAAGAGATAGCATTGATGGATTGGGGGCAGGAGGAATTTCTGTTTTAAATGGAGGTTTTGCAATTTTTTCAAGAGATATTTACAGAGATTTAACAGGATTCAGGGAATGTGGTCGCTGGTTATATCCAGATCTAATAAAAAAGCAAAATCAAAGGACAAAAAGAACCCTTGCAATATGTTATGTTGCAAGTGCTTTAGCAATGGTCGGAGGAATAGTTGAATTAACTCCTCCCGTAAAAAATAGAGATGCTATAGATGCTTACATAATTCAATCTGAAGAATCTCAAAACAATCTTGAAGAAATTTTGATTAAAGAGGATAAACCTTAAACAGAATGTAGGTTTATTTAGAATAAAAACCCTTAACTATCTCAAACTCTTTAAACAAATGAGTTTCAGGAAGATGGGATTTTGTTTTTTCTGGAAAAAGATTGTAAAGAGTGTTTGCAAATTCCATACGAGCAACTTTTTTTGATTCAGGAAGATTAAATCTGTTTTTATCAAGTTCATTTTGAAAAACTTCAAAAATTTCAGAGTAAGATTTTAAATGTCCTGATGCATATCCACCATCATCAGTTATATGCCTTGGAATGATTCTCCAAATTTCATTGGGATTTTCAAGAGTGTTTTGATAAGCTAATGTGCAGGGAATAGTAAATCTCCATATTTCATCTGCATCTTGCAATACCTTTCCAGATTTACTTGGTTTAAATTCTCTTGTATCATGGTCTCCGATATTGTCTGCTATTTCCAGAAGTTTCGAAGCATCAAAAAATCCTGCACCATTTAAAACATAACCTGCTAAAATAAGTCCTTTGTTTTGATGAGGTCGTCTTAATAAACTATTTGAATCAAGTGCAGGATTTCCAGCACCTAATTCATCTACCTTTCTTTTCCATTCCCCGGAATCTGTTCCATACCATCCAGTATCATGAAGAATTGCCGAAAGTTTTGCAATATTTCTTTTTTCATCAGAAGCAAGATAATGAGCAAAATAAGTAACTATTTCTGCCTGTCCTGCATCGTTTCTTTTATCCTGAAAAGGATAAGCTAATTCAAAAACATCTCTTTCAAGGTTATCAAGAATGCCCAATCTCATTAGATTAATACCTTTTCTTGCTTTATCTCCTAAAATCCATGTTCGATAATCTATAAGAGGAATATTTTTTATCATATTCCCGGAAATAGAGAAGTGTTTTTAAGGAATATTTTGTTTTAAAATATAGGTTAAGGATTGATAATCTTTATAAATATATTTGTAAATTATTGAGATGGCAAATTCAAGTGATTTGGAAAGGGCTTCACAAGGATTATTAGATTTTCATACTCATTCTACTTATTCTGATGGAGGGGATACTCCTGAGGGTTTGGTTATGAGGGCTTTTAATAAGGGTGTTTCTGCTATGGCTTTGACAGACCACCATGCAAATAGAGGTTTGCCTGAATTTAGAAAAGCATGTGAGAAGCATGGTGTTTTAGGAATTCCATTTGGAGTTGAAATTAGTGCAAGACTTCCTTTAGATGTTTTAAGTGAAGGAGATAATGAAGCTCCTGATTTAGTTATTTTAGGAAAAAATGCTAATGAGAAACCTATGAAAGATTATATGGACAAATATTTTCAATTTATGAGAAATGAGCATCTTTCAGGAGTTATTAGAGGTTTAGAGAGTGTTGGATTTAAATTTCCTGAAGTTGATTTAGATGGACAATGTGCGAGTTTTCATTGTCCTCCTGATATTTTGCATGATTTTGTGGAGTATGAAGATAATATTAAAACTTTAATAGATTATTTGAGTTCTATTGGTGTTGAGACTGATGAAGGATTAGTTAGAGAAAAACCTATTAGATTTGTTAATAGACATTTGTATGCTCCTGGAAAACCTGCTTATTTTGTAAGGGTGGGTGAATTTAATGTTGATGATGCTCTTAATTTAAGTGAAGATATGAATTGTAAATTATTTATTGCTCATCCAGGAGGAGAGTATGGTTTTTTGAGTGATAGAATTTTAGATTATTATATTGAAAAGGGTGTTCATGGAATGGAGATTAGAAATTATTTTAATTCGCCTGAACAAAATGCTAAGTTTGATAGATTGGTGGAAGGAAATTGTTTAATTCGTTCTGGAGGTTCTGATTGTCATGGGGATAATGGGCCTTTTAAAATCGGATGTTATGATAGACCTCATAATCAGGTTCCTGGAGAGGTTATTAAAGAGCTGTGGGAAAGATTGCCTTCTTAAAATGCACATTTTAACAATATCAGCAGAAGAAAAATTCAAAACATTAAACGAATTAGTTGAGATAGATGCATATTTAAAAAAACAAGGAAAAATATCTGTCATGACTGCAGGATGTTTTGATTTAATTCATGCAGGACATGTTGAGTTTTTAGAAAAATCAAGAGCCCTTGGGATTATTTGATTGTTGGAATGAATACTGATGATTCAATAAAAAGAACAAAGAGTCTTTCAAGACCTTTTCTTCCACAGGAAGAGAGAATAGGAGTTATGAGTGGACTTGCCTGTGTAAATTATGTTTTTCTTTATGATGAAAATTTACCTTCTAATTCTATATTAAGATTAAAACCAAATATTTATACAAAAGGAAAAGATTATAATCCAGACAATCTTGAAAATATGCCTGAAGCAGAGATTGTGAGAAGTTATGGAGGAAGAGTTGAGATTGTGAAAAGTGAATCAGAAATATCAACTTCGAAAATATTGTCTTCAATATTTAAATCATTCAAAAATAAAGATTAATAATCTAAATATAATACATCCCAACAATCTTTAAAAATCTCTCATATCATATCTATTAATGTTTGAAAAAAAGGTAAAATCAATAGATGAGATAAAATCTATTTCAGAAAACTTAAAACAACAAGGTAAAAAAATAGTCCATTGCCATGGTGTTTTTGATATAATCCATTACGGGCATGTAAGACATTTTATTGATGCAAAAAAACAAGGAGATATCTTAATTGTAACTCTAACTCCAGACCAATTAATCCAAAAAGGACCTGGAAGACCTTTTTTTAATGAAAATATAAGAGTTAATCACCTTGCATCTATTGAATGCATAGATTATGTAGCACTCAACAAATGGCCAACAGCAGTTGAAACAATAAAAATAATAAAACCAGACATTTATGCAAAAGGCAAGGAAGTCTTAGAAAATAAAAATGTAGACCAAATAAAAAATCAAAACTTCACAAAATCAAATCTGCAAATCGAGAAAGAAGTTGTTGAATCAGTAGGTGGAAAACTTTATCTGACAGATGAAATAACTTTTTCATCTTCAAGAATCATAAACCAGATAACCAGTTCAGTTTCAGAAGAAGCAAGAATTTTTTTAAATAAAATAAAACAAAAATTTGATAAAGAGAAGATTTTCAAAACATTGGATTCTTTGAAAAATATAAAAGTTCTTGTAATTGGTGATTCAATTTTAGACGAATATATTTATTGTGAGTCAATGGAACGTTCAGGAAAAGAACCTCTGATTTGTTATAAATTTTTAGATAAGGAAATTCATCCAGGAGGTGTTTTTGCAATAGCAAATCATCTATCAGGTTTTTTAGATAATCTTACTCTTGTTACCTCTTGCGGAAAAAATAATCTAAATTTAATAAATAATTCTTTAAATAAAAACATTGAAAAAAATATCTTTTTTCAGGATAAAGAAACAATTATAAAAACAAGATATATTGAAAGTTACAAGAGAACTAAAAATTTTGAAATATATAATTACAATGAATTTCATTTAGATAGAGATAATGAAGAAAAAATAATAGAATTCCTAGATGAAAATCTGGATAGGTTTGATATGATTATTATTTCTGATTTTGGTCATGGGATGATGTCTCCAAAACTTATAGATTATTTTTGTAATTCAAGAAAATTTTTAGCTATTAATTGCCAGTTTAATGGTGGAAACCTTGGTTTTAATTTTATAACAAAATACCGGAGAGCAGATTTTGTTTCTTTAAATGAAAGAGAATTAAGACTTCCAATGCAGGAAAGAGCAACTGACATTAAGATTCCCTTGGTGAAATTAAGTAATTGTTTAAATTTAAACAAAATTAATCTTACAAGAGGAAAATTTGGAAATACTTATTATATTCGGGGAGATTTTTTTAAAGCACCATCATTTAATAAAAATCCAATAGATACTATAGGTTCAGGAGATGCAGTTTACGCATTAAACTCCTTATTAGCATACAAAGATATAGATCCTGAATTAATTTGTTTTTTAAACAATAGTTTAGGAGCATTAGCTGTAAAAATAATTGGAAACAGAAATCCTGTAAATCCCGGAGAATTTAAAAAATTTATATCTTATATTTTAAAATGAATTCAGAAGAATTAAAAAATTTTGAAAGAGAAATAATAGAAATGTGGGAAAAGGCAGAGATACCTTATCCAATCCATTTTTCAGGAGGAAATGAAGAAAAACTAATTGAAATATTCAAACAAATAAAACCTGGAGATTATATTTTTTCAACACATCGTTCACACTATCATTATCTTTTAGCAGGAGGTTCAAAAGAAAAACTAAAACAAATGATTGCAAGAGGAGATAGTATGCATGTTTTTGATAAATCATTAAATTTTTTAACTTCATCTATTGTGGCAGGAACACCTGCAATTGCAGTTGGAGTCGCATTAGCATTAAAGAAAAACAAAAGTGACAAACATGTCTGGTGCTTTGTAGGGGATGGAGCAGAAGATGAAGGGCATTTTTATGAAGCAGTTAGATATGCAGATGGGCATGAACTCCCTTGCACCTTTATCATTGAAGACAATAATCGTTCAGTTGAAACTCCTAAGAAAAAAAGATATGGCCGCTCAAGGATGGAATGGCCTTCATGTGTCAAAAGATATTTCTATAATTCACCTTATCCTCATGTGGGAACAGGCAATTTGGTTGATTTTAAAGGAAAAAAAGAAGGAGGTGTTTCATTCTAAAATGTCTTACAAACAAGCAATCACAGATTCAATGAAAAAATTAGCACAAAAACCAAACACTTTATTTTTAGGTTATAACATATCTTATGGTTCAAAAGCTTATACAACTCTATCAGAAATTCCAGAGGGAAAAAAAATTGAAACTCCTCTTGCAGAAAATCTTATGATTGGATTTGCAATAGGATTATCTTTAGAAGGATATAAACCTGTTGTTTTTTTTGAAAGACATGACTTTATGCTAAATGCACTTGATGGAATTGTAAATCATTTAGATAAAATAGAAAAAATGTCAGAACAACAATTCAAAACCCCTGTGATAATTCGAGCAGTTATAGGTTCAAAATCTCCCTTGGATCCAGGACTCCAACACACTCAGGATTTCACAGAAGCATTTAAAATTCTAATAAAACATTTCCAAATATTCACACCCAAAACACCTGAAGAAGTAACTCAAGCATACAATCAAGCAATAGAATCAGACAAACCCATAATGATAATTGAGGATAAAAATTTGTATTAAACTCCCTTCTCCCTAATCCTCAACCACCCACACCGATTACACCCTTCACAACTCCCTTTAGATTTGATTAATTCTCTAAAACGAGCCATCCGAGAACCCTCTACAATCGACCTTAAACTCTCTCTTTTTACATTTCCCATTGAAACAGCAAGACACGGAAACAAATCACCATCCACATTAATATGAACACTTGACCATGGAAACTTGCAATCTTCAAACAATTCAGAATCATGCTCCTCATTATTAAGAATATCAATATCATTATTCCCAATTAAACTTTCCTCACTCATCAAGGAAAAAAACTTAGGATGAATAAAATTCTTACAACCTTTCTCTAAATTATACTCCCGAATTCTTTCAAGTTCAGACTTAATAATCTCCCAATTTTTATACTTATAAGCACGGGATTTCTCTAAAATTTTCTCAAAATAAAACATATAATCAGCATGTTGAATTGGAGAACCTTTTAAAAGCTGAAAAGCATGAGTATCACATCCAATTTCTTCAACAAAAAACCTATGAATATCATAAAGTTCAGAAGAATTTTCATCAAGAATCATTGTCTTAATATCCAAAACACAATCCGAACCTAATTCTTTTTTCCTTTTAACAAAATATTTTAAAATATTAACTAAATAATTCCAGTGAGATTCGCTCAAACCCCGAGTCCTATTTCCAATATCATCAATTGAAATAGACAAAACCTTAAATTTAGGAAAACTAAGTAAAAAATCAATTCTTTCCTTATTCAATAGCAATCCATTTGTAATAACATTACAATCAAAACAAGAAGCAACACAGGAAAAAACCTCCTTGAAACCAGGAAACAAAAAAGGCTCACCACCAGTTATAGTCACTCTTGCATAATCTGGAAGTTGTTTCACAACATTAATCCATTCATCTGTTGTAACAGCATCTGCCCGAGGAGTTTTATCTTGAAAACAAAAATCACATCTAAGATTACAAAGATTTGTTATAACAAAAACATACCTGCTTGGAAGCATAATCTCCTCACCTTCCTTAAAACTATTATAAATCATTTCAGTTAAATCTTCATGTTTTTTATGGAAAGAACTATCCCTGCTCATTTTTCACCCCTACTATCCTCATCTCAAATGATTTTTTTATTAAAATCGAAAGAAGTTTAGTTGAAAAATCATATAATTTGAAACTAATTTTATTCAAGGGCAAAAGCATCTTGCAACCAGCATTCCAGATAAGATAATCATTTTTAATTGGTTTAAAACCAGCCCTAAACAACAAATTATTAATTGTAGTAAATGTCCAACAATACAAATGCTGATTTGAATCAGGTTTCAATGAGGGTTTATCCATTTTCTGAACTGGAATAACTATGATTAATTTTCCATCAGAATTTAACTTTTTTTTCAAACCCTTCAAAACTTCAAAAGGATTTTCAAGATGCTCCAGAACATGAATCATAAAAATAACCTCAATTGAATTATCTTCAATTTTATCAAGACTATCAACAACTCTCAAATCCTTTTTTTTGCAAAAATCCAATGCAAATTCAGAAACATCATATCCAACTGCATTTGGAAAGAAAATAATATTTTGACCCATACCACAACCAAATTCTAAAATTTTTGAATCTTTTTTAACACCCTTAAAATATTTTCCAAAAGCAATACGAGCCCTTGCATCATAATATTCAGAATTATTTATAAAATTCTTATGCAACTCCTCATGATAATCAGACTCATAATGTTCCATAAAAAAACAAAAAAAATCTCTTAATAAACATTTCTATTCCTAAAAACAATCTTAAAATATTTCAAATCTTCTTTTTTGAAACCTTTTATCAAAATAAGAACCAAAAAATAAATAAGAACCCCGGTTAATATATTCAAAACAAAATAAAAAATACTAAAATCCAGTATTCTATATAAAAAATAAACAACAATACCCATAACTAATCCTGCTATCAAAGGTTTCACAATTGGCTTAAATGAAACCGAAATCTGAAATTCTTTTTTTATAATTACAATCGCTGAAAATAAATAAATAAACCAGCTTATAACTGTAGCAATAGAAGCACCGATTATTGCAAAAAGTGGAGAGATATTCAAAAATAATTTAATGAAAATTAGATTTAGAATAATATTTATAATGCTTGTAACAAAAATAAGCTTTGCGAAAATTTGAGGTTTCTCTTTAGCAGAAAAAACTGAAACAAGAGTTCCAATCGTAACTGCGGGAAATATCAAAAAAGCAAGAATTCTCAAAGGATATAATCCCAAAAGATAAGAATCACCAAAAAGAATAACAATAAAATATCTGCTAAAAACAATTAAACCGATTATTACAGGAATAATGATTATTGAAAGGTATCTGAAAACCATATGAATAATTTTATCTGTTGTTTCTTCTTTTGTTTTAGTAAAAATTGGAAGAAGAGCCAAATTTGTAAAAGACAGAATACCAATAATTCCAAAAACCAATGAGAATGCAACACGATAATAACCTACATATTCTGAAGCTAAAAAAATTCCAAGCATAATTGAATCAACATATGAAAAAAAGATAGCAGATATTGAAGCAATAGTCAAATAACCTGCGAATTTAGTAACTTTTCTTCGATTTATAGGTTTTTCAGATTTAAGATAAACTTCAGGCAAAACTTTTTGAGTATATATTAAACTATAAAGAATCATAAAAAAAGATATAAAAATAAATGAAAGAAATAAACCCTCGATGAAATATTCTGGAACTAAAAAATAAAAAATAAAGAGTGCAAGAAAAACTCTGAGAAGATTATTCATTACTTCTCGAATACTTATATAATTAACTTTTTCAGCAGGATAAAAAATATGGAGGTGAAAAGTATCAAATGAAAAGACAAAAATATAAAATGCTCCAATCATAAAGGGAATCAAAAGCTCAGAGTTATGAAAAACATAATTAGCAAGAGGATAAGCAAGAATTAAAAACAATAGGGAGGCAGTTGTAGCTAATATAAATTTAATTTTTAGAAGATATCTGTAATAGCCAGAAATTCTTTCCCTATCATATTTCAATGCAAAAGACAAATATCTAACTAATGTGGATTTTATTCCCAAATCTGCAAAAGTAAAAAAAATCATTGTAGTTGACAAAACAATAGAATAAATACCATATTTTTCAGGCATCAAAAATCTTGATATTATGATTGTAAAAATTAGGGCACCGCCTCTGTTTATAACTAATGAAAAAAAATTCCAAAAAGAATTCTTAAACATCCGGTTAATTAAATTTTCAGCCATTTAAACCATAGGAGAATCTGTTTTTTAAATTTATATTATCCAACCATGCCATTTAATTTAATCATAATTTCAATTCTCTCAAAAAATCCTAAATGACTATTTAAAAGATTATTTAAAACCTCTTGAATAAAATGAAGTAGGTTTCCCATAAATAGGAATATTGATATTAAAATGAGTAAAGGATAAAAATATTTTTTTTCTATAAAAAAACTAAATAAATAAAATCCTATAACTAAACAAATCATTCCAAGGTAATAACCTGGAATCATAAATCTTGAAAGCTCAAATTTCCTTCCACCAATTATAAAAAAATATGAAAAAATAAAACCTATTAAAAAACAAACTAAAGAAGAATACAAAAAAAAGTAATAAAATTTCAAATTTTTAGATTCTCTAAATCTATTTAACTTCCTTAAACAAAAAAACATTAATACAAAACCCAAAATAGGAAAAAATAAAACTCTCAAGGAATCCCAAAACATTCTTTCAATTAAAAAAATCAGTCCTTGAATTTTTCCATGATTGAGGTTAAGTCCTTTTTCAAAAATAATTTTATTATCTTCATAAAGCCAAATACTATGATTAGTTCCTTTTAAAACAGGTGCAATATAGGGCAGAACAGGACCAGGACTAATAAAAGAACTATTTTCCTTAGAAACTTTCATCAAACCAGGAATATTAACATCTTCAATTAAAAAGATCGGAGAAAGCATACCTCCAAAAAATAAACTAATCAAAATCCCAAAACCAACAACCAATAAAACATAAGAATAATTCCCATAACAACCTTTTCGAAAATAAGAATAAATAACCAAAACACACAACATAAAAAAACCAATTATACTATTTTGAGGAGCATAAATTCCCCAGGAAAAAAACATTAGAAAAAAAATTAGACATTCATTTATTAGTATTCTTTTTTTCATAAAGATATCTCTTCCGAGAATAAAAATAAAAGCAAGAAAACTAGTAAATGAGTTAATAGAGTCACTATAGCCATTTAATAATAAAGGGCTTCCAGAATCCAAAACAAGAACATATGAGAGAGAAAGAGAAACTCCTCCAAATATAACAACAATTACTGCATAAATCAGAAAATTTTTATTAAAATTTAATTTTTTAAAAAAACCATAAACCAGTGTAAGAAGAAAAAATAATGAAAAAGATAACCAGACAGAAAGAATAAACAAAGGGCTATTAAAACCTAAAATCATTACAGTGGAAGTTAAAAGAGATTGTCCAAAATTTTGGTTTATTACTGGAATATCTCCTGTTTTGAGAATATAACTTCCAATATTTGCATATTTTCCAGAATGAAGCGAACCAATAATCTGATTAGGATTATTAACAGAATCCCCTTCAAGAGGATTAACCCAATAACTAAAAACCACCACTAAAAGAAAAACAAAAATCAAAACAAAATAAAAAAACAATTTCTTATTAATTTTAATCTGGGAATATCTCAAAAAAAACAAACCCGTAGATAAAATTAAAAAACTATAAACAGAAACAAGCGAGTTAAATAAAAAACTAAAAACAATGTAATAAACAAAAAACAGACATAATCCAATAGAGTAAGATATGCTGATTCTTAGATAAAAATTATCTTTTGAGTTTTTAGAATAATAAATAAAATCACCCCAGAGTATAAAAGAAACTACAAACACTATAACTAATATCATAATACTTAAAATTGAAAATATCATAGACTTTTAATTTGTTTCTCTTTAAATAGATTATTATAAAATAACTCAAACCTCCATCACCTTACCCTTATTAAACCAACTCACTAAAAAAGGAGAAAACTTGCTATATAACGGCTCATTCAAATGCAAAATTTCAACATAATCCAAAAAAATATGAATCAAAATTCCAAAAATAACATAATAAAAAACAGGATAAAACCAACTCACTAAAAAAAGCAACAACAAAAACTCAATTCCATGAAAAATAAAAATACCTCGTTTATACCCCTTTCTCTCTAAAACAGAAAGTTTAAACCATTTATCTCTTTTTCTAAAAAACCATTTAACTGAATTAAAAGGATTCAAATCCTTTTCCTTAAAAACATAATAAACATAATGGTCAAAATCAATTAAAAAAGAAGAAAGAAAAATCAACAAACCTCCAAAAATACTAACATTAAAAAAATACACAATTAAAACTGAAACTAATCCTCCAATTAAAATATGGATTTTAGGCACCATAAAACTAAAAATCTTAAGAGTTTAAAAATCAATCCCTCAAAATCTTTTTAACAATCTCTGAAAAAGCAGGACGAGTTATAAAAACACCAACAGAAATTCCAATTATTGTTGTTATTGCAAAACCTTTCAGCAAACCAGCACCTGCCCACATCAAAGGAAGAAGTGCAAACAAAGTTGTCACATAAGTTCCAAGAATTATAAAAAATGCTCTTTTAATTTTCTCCCTCAAAGACAATTCAACATTCTGCGATTCATCTAAAATAATGATTTGAGAATCAACACCAGTTCCAATCGCAGCAATAATTCCAGCAATTGCAGGCAAATCAAGATTCCTATTAAACAAAGCAGAAATTCCCAGAATAATTAAAACCTCTGACAAACTTGTCAATAAAACAGCCAAAGATAATTTTATCTTCCGATATCTTACAAAAACAATTAAACCTACTGCTAAAATTGCACAACCTCCTGCAATAAAAATACTATTAATAAACTGCTGTCCAAGCAAAGGAGAAATAGTGTCCAGTTTTTCAATTTTCAGTTTAAAAGGCAATGAACCTGAAATCAAAACAGTCTGCAATTGCTTCATATTTTTATTAGCATCTTCAAATGCCTCCTGCCGATTAGCACCTGTTCCAGAACCTGAAATCGCAATTTGAGTTGTTTCAGAACCCTTTAAATCCTTACTAATAAATAAAGAATCTACAAGTTTATCATCTAAATATAAATCTAACTTTTTCTCAAGATATTGAGGATTTTCAGAATCAATACCTAATTTTTTTGTGACTTCAGCATGCTTTTTAGCAGCATCCTCACTTAATGAAATTGCAAATCTAAAATTGCAAACCTCTCCACCCTCATACTTATCACAAGAATAAATACCTGACTGCTCTCCTGTTCGCGAAACATAAGTAATATCTTTTTTACCTCCTATAAAAATTGTTTCATTGCCTATTTTTGCTTCAAATTTACCTTGCTGTGCAACAAGCTTCTCCAATTCATCAGGGGTAGAACCAGCAATTTCAATTAACATAAAATTATTTCCAGACAAATCACGAACAGGACGAATATTAATATCCTTCAAACCATAAACATTCAACCTCTCACTAGTAACTGCAATTAAATCACTAAGCTCTGCAGAAGTCAAATCACCCTCTGCTTTATCAATCAAAGCCCTCGCACCACCAGACAAATCCAACCCTGTCCTAATTCTTGTATTCTCAATATCCTTAACACTTATTTCAGGAGCATTATCATCAAACAAAACAAACTCTCCCTCATTAGTATTTATGGTAATCTTAGTTTTGTTTTCAACAGGAAATATTGAATTAACAATCCTGCTATAATCTTCAAAATCCTTTATCTTTTCACCATTAATAATTTTCACAATCTGCCCCTGCCTCAACCCCTGCTCATAAGCACTTGAATTTCCATCAACAGAAACAATTTCAACACCTTTGTCAAAACTAAGTGGAAAAATAGCTAACAAAGAACCCAAAATCATTGCAATTAATAACCAAATTTTCCAATTCATCTTTCCCCCCCTTCTAAATACCATTTAAGTATAGATAAATTTGTAACCCATGTGTTCAAAATATCAAAACCAAGTCCAATAACCAAAATAAAAAAAATCTGCCCTAAAACATTTGAAATATCTTTAGTAATAAAAAAAGCAACAGAAATCGCAATTATAGAAGTCAGAGTCATTGTAATTCCTGTTTTAAATGCATTCCAGATTCTTTCATCAACATTTTCATGCCTTTTCAATAAACGAGTCGTAAGCATAATATCAGAATCAACAGAATAACCAATCAACATTAAAATAGCAGTTATTCCTGCACTTGAAATTTTTACACCTAAAAAATCAACCAAAGCAAGTGTCATCACAATATCTGTAAAAGCAGAAATAACAACAGCAAAACTCGGAACAAAAGTCCTAAAAATAACAAAAACAACAATCGCCATTAAAATAAAAGACAAAACAATAGCAATCTGCAACTGACGATAAAATGATTCACCTAATGAAGAACCAGTTGATTCAACAGAAGAATTCTCATTATTTAATTCAAAATCTAAAAACCCTTCCACAATACCTTTAAATTCCTCACTTTCAATCTGCCCTTCTACAATAATCGCTTTCTGCTTACCGGTTCTAAAATCAGAAAGCTCCCGAACATTAAACTCCTCCTCCCTTTCAGAAAGATAATTCCTCAACTCTCCTAAATCAATCTCATTTTCAACAAAAACAGTTATAGAAGTTCCTCCAGTCAAGGTAATATCCTTATCAATAAAATCTCCAGTTGAATAATACTGATAACCCAGATAAGCAAGTGACAAAATTAAAAGAATCGCAGGCAATAAAAGAAAAATTTTATAATGCTTATCATAAAAACCCTTGAAACTAAATGGCTTTTTTTCAGTGTTTTCTTCTTTTGGAATTTCTTCATTTTTTTCAGTTTCTTCTTGAACAATCTCTTTTTTAGGAGTTTCCTCGATTTTATTTGGAACATATTCTTCATGCTCTTCCTTAGAAATATCTTCTTTATTAGAATTTTCAATTCCTTCAGATTTTACTTCATCTTTGTTGATATCGTTGTTTTTTTTCATCTTCAAAATGCTCCAGCCTACCCGACCGGCTCACAAGTTATTTTGTAATTTATTTACCTTTATGCGCGGACCGGGAATCGAACCCGGGTCATTTCGTTGGAAGCGAAAGATCATAACCACTAGACCATCCACGCATAATCTCAATAGTTATAATGTGTTTTTAAAGTTTATTACACGCGCCCGGAAGGACTTGAACCTTCGACCTTTAGGTTAGGACCCCACTGCTCTATCCAACTGAGCTACGGGCGCATCAACAAAAAACCTAAAATCCAACTCTATTTATACTTTACTCTTCAAACATTAATTTTATATATCTTAACAAACCCATTTAAAAAATGCAAAGAGTCTGGAACAAATGATAAATGAAACAACATTCAACAATTTAAAAATAGTAGTAATAGGCGATGTTATGTTAGATATCTACAAATGGGGAGTTATTGAAAGAATAAGTCCAGAAGCACCTGTTCCAGTAGTAAACATCTGCAAAGTAACTCAAAATCTTGGAGGTGCAGGAAATGTCGCAGCAAACATCACTGCATTAGGGGGAAAATGCAAACTATACACTTCAATTGGAAATGACAGAGAAGCAGAAAAGATAAGACAACTAACACAAGGAAAAATAGAATCTTTTTTTGTAATAGAAGAATATCCTACAATCACAAAAGAAAGAATAATGGGTGAATCTCCAAGCAAAAGAAGACATCCTCAACAGATGCTAAGAATAGACCAAGGAGAGTATGAACCAAGAACCTTATCCCATGAAAACAGAGAAAAAATTCTAAATTCATTAAATGAAAATTCTAAAAATATAGATTTAATAATTCTTTCAGATTATAACAAAGGATTTTTTAACAAATACTTTTCACAGGAAATAATCAGAATAGCAAACTCTAATCAGATTCCTGTTTTTGCAGACCCTAAGCCTGAAAACATTGAATATTTTAGGAATTCAACTCTTGTTTCTCCAAACAGGTCAGAGACAGAAAAAATAACTAAAACAAAAATAATAGAAAATGGAGATAAAATAAATCATGAAAAATTATTGCAGGCATCTCAATATTTAAAAGAAAAATACAACTTCCAACTATGCACAATAACCTGCGATAGTGAAGGTGTTTTTTATTCTGATAATTTAAATTATGGATTAATTCCAGCAGGAACAAAAAAATGCAGAGAAGTTTCAGGTGCAGGCGACACATTTTTAGCATCACTATCCCTTGCCTATGCAAAAGAACAAGAACTAAAAAAAGCAGTTGAATTCGCAAATCTTGTTTCAGGAATTGCAGTTGAAAAAAAAGGAATAATAGCACCAACAATCAGAGAGGTATTAGAAAGAATAAATTAAAATGATAATCAAATTCCTAGGAACAATAGACATTCTAACAGGACTTTTTTTCTGGATAGCATCAATTTTTCATTTAACTTCTCTCACTCCTTTAACCACCCTTTTAGCACTAATTCTTTTAACAAAAGGAATAATTTTCCTCATAAGCATGGACATAGTAAGCATATTTGACATAATATCAGGATTAATTATAATCTCCTCAACTTCATTAAAACTTCCAATAATTGTAACAATTCTAACAAGTTTGTTTCTTATCCAAAAAGGAATTTTTAGTTTGATGAGTTAGATTCTTCATATATTTTATAGTGAGGAAACCCAAGTTTTGCAGTAAGATAACTTCCAGGAAATTTTCTTAAAGATTCAATAAGTTGATAATGCTTTTTTTCAGAATAATCTCCATTTTCAATTTCATTAACCCATTTTCTTGAAAATATATATAATGGTTTTCCACCGGATTTTAATCCTTCTTGTATAATTTCTAATTCTCTTTCATTTGGATTTTCACAATTATGCAAATAAACCTCCTGAAGAATCTCGTTTTCAAGTTGATTAAATACAAAACGAAAAATATACCATTTTGAATTAAATTCAGTTTCAATAAATATCCTCTTCATAAAAAACAAGAATCTAAGAGTTTATAATAATTTATATATTTCAAAATAAAAATTTAAGAACAAGCCCGTGAGAGAGGAATGAGAATCCTAACATTATGCAGAGGGAAGGATTCGAACCCTCGAAGGCACTAAGCCACAAGATCTTGAGTCTTGCCCCTTTGACCACTCGGGAACCTCTGCATAAAATTCATAATTTTAAACACTATATAAATCTTACATCTTTAAAAAATTAGAACTAAAACTTCTTCTTAATAATCTTTGAACCTTCAACATTCCAATATTCAACCTGATCTTCTTCTTTCAACTCTAATTTCATTTCTTCAGGAACAGCCATTTCTATTGTTTCATAACTCTCTAAATCCATGACACTTGCCTTATCTCCAGAAATAGACAATACCTGTGCTTTATTTTTGTTAATCATCGGAACTTCCAACCTGTCATGCCCACTACAAACAAAAACCTTTTTCTTACCATCTAAAACACTAATCGCCTCAATCCTGCACTTTGCATGCCCGTGTTTACCTGTCTTAGAAATATCATTTGTCCTAACAATACACGGAATCCCATCAAATATAATCGCACTTCCTGACTTCGCCTCTGAACCATGAATTAATTTAAATGCCATAACAATTAATGAAAATTAGGATTTATAAATCTTTACTCATAAAAATTCGCGATTTCAGGAATTCCTAGAAGTAAATGAAATCCAGCATATCAAATGTAAAATTAAACATCCTCAATCAAATGGAAAGATAGAGAAATGGTTTGAATGTTATGATAAACATAGAAGAGCATACAAAACAATAAAAGAATTCTTGTATTGGTATAATGAACTTAAACCTCACAGGAGCCTTAAGTTTGAAATACTTGAAACTCCTGAACAAGCATATCAAAGAAAGAAAAAAGAAGGGAGGAAATATTACACTTAAATGATATCTAAGAATTTAACAGCCTTAGGAAATAATAAGTGGATACTACACAAGCCCATTCAATCAACACTTTTATAAACTCATTAAACCCTCTTCACAAATGAACAAAATACAAAAAAATGATTTTATTGAAATAGAATTTACAGGAAAATCAAATAATCAGATATTTGACACAACAAACCCTAAAGAAGCAGAAATATTAGGTGCAGACCCTAAAAACATAAAACCAATAATAATCTCAGTTGGAAATGAAATGCTTGTAAAAGGTTTTGACGAATCTCTGATAGATAAAGAATTAAACAAAGAATACACAATCCAGATAAAACCAGAAAAAGCATTTGGAAAAAGAGACCCTAAATTAATCAAAACATGTTCAATAAATCCATTCAGACAACAAAACATGAACCCTTATCCTGGAATGGTCTTAAACTTAGACAATCAAATTGCAAAAGTAATTTCTGTTTCAGGAGGACGAGTAATGATGGATTTCAATAATCCTTTAGCAGGAAAAGAAGTTGAATACATCTTCAAAATAAACAAAAAAATCACAGACATAAATGAAAAAATAAATGCACTGCAGGAATTCTTCTTTAAACAAAAATTTGACTTTGAAATAAAAGACAATAAAATAATTTTCAAAGATGAAAAACTGCAACCCTTAATACAAACATTTGCACCCAAATTCAAAGAAATTCTCAATCTTGAAACAGAAATCAGGAAAACATATTCTAAAAAACAATAATAATTATAAACTCTTATTCTCATTCAACTAAAATGGGCGATGCTTTAACAGATATAGGAAGAGATGAAGAAAGAACAATCCGAATTGAAGATTATTTAAAAGGATTATGCAACTATTTAGAAGAACCAACTCCTGAAAATTACCAAGGGTTAGAGGAAACAGCAAGAAATTCTGATTCTATTAGAAGTGGATTTTGGGGAAGCAGAACAAATTTATTAAAGAGATTGCCCCTTTTAACAGAAGAATTAAAAGAGGGAAATGAGCAGACATGGTTAAGAACAATAACATCCTTCAGAGGATTCAATGGATATGAAAGATTAAAAAGTTTATCTCCATTCAAGAATAATGTCTTTTTAAATGTCTCCTATGGTTCTGGTTTTATTAGCACTACTGCCTTAGAAGGACTTGAAGGAATGGCATCAGAGCATTTAAGAGAACAAGATTACAAAACCTATGATTGCGATGATTATGCTCTTGTTCTTCCAATTTCTAAAGAAGAATTAAATAAACTAATTGAAAAATCAGGAATTTATTGGATAAGTTCAGGCATCTTAGAACAAAAAACACCCAGAAGAAAGGACGGCTCTCCAAGAGATTCATAACATACACTCTAAAACAACCAAGATATCTCAATAATATTTAAATAGAGATTTTATTACTTTTTCAAATGGAAGAAGATTATGAAAAAGAGTATTATTCTAATGAACCTGATATTTCTGAAAAACCAGATTATCCTGAAAAATCAGAAAATAGCCCTCAACCTGAATCTTCTTTTTCACAAGAAAGAACAGAACAACCTTCCTTTCAACAATCTTCTCAACCATCACCTCCTTCAAAACCTTCCTATCCTCAACAACCTTCTTACTCTCAACCTCCTTCCACAGAATCTTCTGAACTTGAGGAAATTGACAAGGAACTTGAAGCAATCTTAGAAAAACAACATGCAAAAGTAAAAGTTTTTGGATTAGGTGGTGCAGGAGGAAACACAATCTCAAGAATGAGGGAAATAGGAATTAAAGGCGGAGGTTTTATAGCACTAAATACAGATGCACAGGATTTATTATACAGTAATGCAGACCATAAAATTCTTATTGGAAAAGAACTAACAATGGGATTAGGAGCAGGAAGCAATCCAAGAATTGGTGAAGAAGCAGCCCATGAATCAGAACAAGACATTAAAAAACAATTAGCAAATTCAGATATGGTTTTCATAACCTGTGGTTTAGGAGGTGGAACAGGAACAGGAGCAGCACCAGTTGTCGCAGAACTTGCAAAAAAACAAGGAGCACTAACAATTGGAGTAATCACACTTCCATTTACAATTGAAGGAAAAAAAAGAATTGAAAATGCAGAATACGGATTAGAAAGATTAGAATCAGTAGTAGACACTTTAATTGTAATTCCTAATGACAAACTTTTGGAAATAGCACCAGAACTGCCCTTGCAAACAGCATTCAAGGTTGCAGACGAAATTCTAACAAATGCAGTAAAAGGAGTAACAGAATTAGTCACAAAATCAGGATTAGTAAATTTAGATTTCGCAGATGTAAAAGCAGTAATGTCAAACGGAGGAGTTTCTTTAATTGGAATGGGTGAATCAGATTCAGCAAATCGAGCATTAGAGGCAGTTGAAAAAGCAATAACAAATCCTCTTTTAGATGTTGACATCTCAAATTCAACAGGTGCATTAGTAAACATCATCGGAGGAAATGACATGTCCTTAGATGAATCAAGAGCAATAATTTCAACAGTAAGTGACAAACTCGGAAAAGATGCAAAACTAATCTGGGGAGCTCAAATAAGCCCTGAAATGGAAAAATCAATAAGAGTCATGATAATCATAACAGGTGTCAAATCATCTCAAATTGTAGGAGGCGAACTTCCATCTGATTTAAAACGACAAGTTGAAATGGAAGATGAATTAGGGATAGAGTTTTTAGAATAACACCCAGCTCGAGCATCTACCCTTAACATTTAAAAACCCCTTCTCCCATTTATTTTCAATAAATAATAAAAGGTTTCTGTAAGAAACCCTATCTAAGGAAGGGTGACTTGTTAGGGAAACCTTGGTTTCCATACGATGTTCAAAATAAAATCATTCACAAAACAATGCACAAGAGTCTGGCACTTAATGAAAAAACCAGACAAACAAGAATTCACAACAATCTCAAAAGTATCTGCAATAGGGCTCGGATTAGTCGGTGTAATCGGCTTTGCAATTAACCTCGCAATGTCATTTTTTGGGTTAGGGTAACATTTAAAAACCCCAATTCTATCTAAAATTAACTGATAACTACATCATTTAATCTTAAATTTCTCAAGATTAAGTGCATAGGTAGTAAGTTAATAAAATGAATCCAGAACAAAGCTTTTTACAAGCAATCAAAGAATTAAGAGAACAAGAGTCAAAACGAGAAAACAAACGAAATTTTGACCAAACCGTAGACTTAATTGTAAATTTAAAAAACTTTGATGTCAAAAGACAAGGTTTCAATGTTTTCATTCAAATACCTCATAAAATCAAGGAAAAAAAAGTTGCAGGATTTTTTGAAAAAAATTCAGAAATAGTTGATGTAATCAAAAAAGATGAATTTCCAAAATACAAAGATAAAAAGGAAATTAAGAAATTACTCAAAAAATACGATAATTTTATTGCAAATCCTAAATTAATGCCATCAGTTGCAACTGCTTTCGGTCGTGTCCTTGGACCAGCAGGAAAAATGCCAAGTCCCCAGTTAGGAATTACACCAGAAGAACCTAATGCAATAAACTCAGTTCTTGAAAAAATAAATTCTACAATCAGATTAATTGTAAAAGAACCAAGCATAAAAATCGGAATAGGAAAAGAATCACTAACAGATGAACAAATTGTTAAAAATGCTTTAACAACTTACAATCAAATAATTGAAAATCTTCCAAATAAAACTGAAAATGTAAAAAGCATTAAAATCAAATTCACAATGAACAAACCTGTGAAAGTGGAGATTTAAAATGACAAATCCTGAATCAATTAACATAAAAAAGAAACAAGTGCAAGAAATACTTGATAAAATAAAAAACTCAAAAACTTTAATGATAATTTCAATTAAAAGTCTGCCCTCAAAACAATTTCAAAACATTAAAAAATCTTTAAGAGGAAAAGCAGATGTAAAAGTTGCAAAAAAGAATATTGTCAAAAGAGTTATAGAAGGATTTGATAAACCTTCAATCAAACCCCTAAAAGAACATATTGATGCAGATTGTGCAATTGTAACATCAAATTTAGAAGGATATGAATTAGCTGGAATTTTAATGAAAAATAAAACACCTGTTTTTGCAAAAGCAGGACAAATTGCACCAGATGACATTGAAGTTAAAGCAGGACCAACTGATTTAGTTCCAGGACCTGCAATTTCAGAATTAGGAAGTTTAGGAATACAAGTAGCAGTAGAAGATGGAAAAATATCAATTAAAGCAGACAAGATAATAGTCACCAAAGGAGAAGAAATCAAAGAAGGAGCAGCATCTTTATTACAAAAATTAAACATCCAACCTTTCTCAATAGGACTTGTACCCTTAATAATCTATGATATAGATTCAGAAAAAATTTACACAGAAATAAAAATTGACCCAGAAGAAACAACAGAACAATTAAAAACATCTGCCTCAAAAGCATTAGGATTTGCACAAAAAATAGTTTATTTTTGCAAAGAAACAATTGGATACTTTTTAGCAAAAGCAAATGCAGAATCTGAAAAACTTAATAGCTTACAACCTCAAGAATCTACTAAAGAAGAACCTAAAGAAGAATCAACCCCATCTGCTGAAGAAACACCTGAACCAAACCAACCAGAAGAACCAAGTTCTGAAACCAATCAAGAACCTAACACTCAATTAAATAAACCGGAGGAAACAGCTTAAGATGGAATATGTTTATGCAGCTTTAATGTTGCACAAGTTAGGAAAACCAGTTGAAGAAGAAGCTTTGAAAAAAGTTTTAGAAGCAAGTGGTGCACAAATAGATGAAAGCAAAGTGAAAAGTCTTGTTGCTAGCTTGAAAGATGTAGACATTGAAAAAGAACTGGAAAATGCTGTTGTAGCAAGTGCATCTGCACCTGCAGGTTCAACACCTTCTGAAGAAGCACCTAAGGAAGAGGAAGCTCCAAAAGAAGAAAAGAAAGAAGAATCAGCAGCAGGACTATCAGCTCTGTTCGGTTAATAATTTTTTCTATTTTTAAATAGAACAGAGCAAACCTAATTAGATTTACATTCTAAAACTTTTTAACCTTAGATTCATTTATATTTAATGGAAAAAGAGAAGATATCTAATAAAAACAATTTAATCATAATCTTCTTAGTAATTCTTCAATTCCTTTTAATTTACTTAGCATTAAAAATAGACAACCTTCCAGTCCTCTTCTGGTTTTGCAATCACACCCCATTACTTTTAGCATTATCCTTCTACTTCAAAAAACCCCAACTAATAAAATCTCTTCTAAATGTAGGATTTTTATTCCAATTTTTCTGGACAATTGATTTTTTCTCAAAAATTCTTTTCAATAAATACATCTTCGGAACAACAGAATATTTATTTGCAGAACCTTATGGATGGATGGTAATTATTCCAATACTCTCTCATATTGTAATGATGAATTTAGTTCTGATAACAACAATAAAAATCAAACCCCAATTCACAAATCTATTCTACTCGACAATATATATACTATTCTTATTCGCCTTCACAGTTAATTTCACTCCTGTAGATGTAAACATAAATTGTGTCCATAAAGTATGCAATCTCGGATACACATTCCAGGGATATACTTATTTCTGGCCCCTTTTCACATTTTTCTTGATAATCCTGCCGACTCACATAATCCAGAATCTGTTATACAAATTAAATGAGTTGATTGAGAATGGAAAAGAATAAAGATTTTTAAACTTCGAAGTTTTTATATTCCTATGAAAAAGAGATTATCAAGAAGAGGCATTAATCATAGATTTAATTTAAAATTTTTGAATACAATTAATTCTTTATATATTTTGAAACCCTCAAAAGTTTTAAAAAGTCTTTTTTTAATAAATAATATTACTAATAAAAATGGAAAAATATGTATATGCTGATGATTTGGATATATTGTATGTAAATAATAATCCTTTTAATGAAAAATCTATTGGAAATCTGAACGAAGGTAATTTAATAATTGATGTTGGAAATAGCGGAAGGGTTTTAGGAGTAGAAATAGATTGTGCATCCAAATTTTTTAATTTATCTAAAGAACAGATTCAGAATTTAGATGTCAAGATAAAAACCATAAAAACTGGAACATCCATAATTTTAGCATTAATGATAGCATGTGGAAATAAAGAAAGAATATATTATATATCTACTAATATGAACAAATCCCTTATTCCTTGTTAAAAAATTTTCTTTTCAACCATTTTTGAATTTTTTTCTTAATTTTATATTCTTGAAATGTATAAGCATTAAAAAATTTAGGAGGAGTTTCATCTAGATAAAAACAAAGATATAATGATTTATTCTTTTCTATTTCATATATAAAAGAATATTTGTATTTGCCTTCTTCACTCGCAGGTCTTTTAAACGCACCAATAATTTTTTCAAATTTAGGCAAGGTATCCTTAACTGTTTTTATATCTACATTATGTTTAAATTGACTTACATTCGTATAATAAGAATGGATTTTGTTTTTTGTAAAATTGTTTCCTAAAAATTCTTCTTTCAATACCTCTATCTTCTCGTTTATTTCATTCTTAAACAAAGGAATTTCTAAATCACCTTCCATTTTACTTAATTTATAATATTTTTATCTTTAAAAGAATTTATTGGATTTAAATTAAAATTTTTTACTACTTTTTTTGAGACATTTCATGGGCAAAAGTTATAAATACTTATTTTACTTATTTCTATGAAAAAGATATTGGAGTGATTAAAATGAAAAAAGCACAAATAAATTTACTTATAACTTTGATTATTTTAATAGCCATATTCGTAATAACATATATCATTTTTGGAATTTATTTATTTTCTGGAGATAAATCTATTACAGGAAATGTTGTAAACTCCAATAAGGAAATTGTTTGTAATACCCCTTATATAAGAATTGGAGAGGGTTGTTGTGTGGATAGTAATGATAACCAAATTTGCGATAAAGACGAATTAGAATTAATAGGAGAAATAGTTCAGGTTCCCCCTGGAAAATATACTTCTGGAACTGCAATTGTAACAGCTCCTTGGTACATTAATGCTTGGAATGTTAAAGGTGGTACATCAAATAGTGTTACACTTGAACTTAAGAATAATGGTGGAGAAGATTATGGTTTATTAGAGGTTTCACTTGACGACGATGATAATAATTGTGATGATTCTTCTACAGTAGGTTGGACAGTAACAGCAGGAAGCAGTCAGACAGTAACAGTAAAATGTTCAGATGATTTAATAGAAGGAGATAATTTCAAGGCAGATATAAAAATTACTTATTTAGAAAGAGAGAGTAATATAAAATTATTTTCAACAGGAACTGTTGCAGAAATTGTTAGTAATTAATCCACCCTCCTCAACAACCCTTCCAACAACCTTTCAGCCTCCTTTTCAGAAAATTTTACATCATCATACTTATTTTTCATTTTTTTCCTGACATTCTCCAACACCTTCCCTTTAATATACTTAATATCATCCTCATTCCAATTACAACAATTATACATTCTACTTGTTAATCCTCGATATTCAACTATTTCACTCAATAAATGATTTCGAGATTCAGGTTTATTTGTTTTAATCATCAAAATCTGATGAACAACCTTATTCACAAGTACCCTTATCAGGGATTCTCTATCTCTATTTTTTCCCATTTTCTATTTTTCAATTCTTTTTCAAGATGATTAACCAACAATTTCAAAAAATTCAACAAAAGCTTCTTTTCAGATTTTGTAATCTCATTATGCTTCAATCTTTCAATTAATTCACTTCCCAAAATATTATCCATAAAATTATTCAGTTCATAATTATCAACTTTTTTATTCATTAATAATGATACAAGAATAGCATTTCTAATTGCATATAAAATATCTACTGAATCTGTTTGTATATTCACATCACTCCAATCCAATTTCATTCTAAGATCCAGCATAGACAAACTTATCCTAGATGGAATTTTCAATTTCCCATAAATAACTTTTGAATCTTTTAATTGATATATCAAGGAAGGATTATTTGAATATTGATTCAGTATCGAATCTTTAGAATAAACCTGCACATCCAATTTCAAATTCTCATCCCTCCCAATGCTTTCAATTTTTTCAATCAAATCACTTTTCTTTTTCAAATCTATTGCTTTTTTCGTAGCAATAATAATATCAATATCATTATAATCAGTATAATTTTTCTGTATTACTGAACCACAAACAATTATAGCCTCAACATCCCTAACATTACCCAAAACAATCTTTTTTATCTTCTCTTCAATAGATTTTGCCTTTTGATTATACTCCAATTTTTTTAATAAAACTTCTGAATTTATTTTATTAATTTCCCTCAATTTTTTCCTAATAGATTTACTTAAAATATTAGATTCATTTTGAGTCAAACTATTTCCATCTAATTTCTTTTTAATTATCTTTCTCTCTCTTTCAGTTAATATTTCTACCATATAATATAAATTAGTATTAAATGCTTTAAAAAGTTTTCTATAGAGATATAAATATCCATATGACATTTAATTACAAATATTATTAGAGAAAACCAAAAAATAATTAAATTTAAAAACAGCATCTAACTAACATATTTAAGCCACCGTGGGACAATGGTACTCCAACTGGCTTGAGACCAGTGCCCAATGGGCTTCCCGGTTCGATTCCGGGCGGTGGCGTATAAAGTGCTGAAAGCCCTTCATCACTCTGGAATCTAACCAGTACTCCGGTTCGATTCGCTGAGTGTTCGTAAGAACCGAAGGACCAAAAATTTTCATAAAGAAAATTTTTAGGGCGGGCGGTGGCGTATCCAATCCTGCTAAGCAGGATTGTTTACACTTCTCATAATCTCCCAACAAACTTCTTCAAAAACCCTTTAAGAAATCCATGTCCTTCATTCACAGAAACTCTCTCAACATCTCCAGATTCATCAACAATCTTATAAGTAATTTCAGGTTTTTCCTTAACAGGTGTAATCTCCTTAGCCATCTCACGATTAGCAAATTCAATCGCATTCTCCACTGAAATTTTCGAATAACCCTGACTCATCAACGAATACTTCAGAGAATCCATTGTATACCCTTTCTTTATATTCTTAATTATATAATTCCCAAGTTGTTCAGTAATTCCAGTAACATTCCTATCCATAAAATATCTATAATTTTTAATTTAAAAAAACTTATGTCCTTCAAAACTTTTTTAATTCTATTCACCATATTTTGTATTGAAAACCAGATTTTAAAATATAACCTTTAGAGATTTATAACAATTTAACCCTCAACCAACTCACCCCAACACTTTCTCAAAAACTTCTTAGCATATTTCATTTTCTCTTCAGACCTGGAATACAAACACATTATTTTATCACCTTTCTCAACAGAATCTCCTTTCTTTTTATACAAATATATACCTGCCCCTTTATCCTCAGGACAACCCAGAGCACGGGCAATTTTATTAACAAGTTTATTATTAACATGCTTTATCTTCATTTTTTTCTTAGCCCTCGCATCATATTTAAATCTTCCAAACTTTAATCCATCTAATTTTCCAACATCTCCTTTTTGTGCCTTAATAATTTCCTTAAATTTTTCAAATGCTTTTCCAGATTCCAAAATTTTCAAAGCCATTTTTTCTCCAGAACCTTTTTTTGCTTTCCCACTTAATTCTAAAAGTTTTCCACAAAGCATAATTGATTTTTTCTCCAAATCCATAGGACCTTCCTCTCTTTTCAGAATTTTCAAAACATCAACCATCTCTAAAATAGGTCCAATTCCATTTCCAATTGGCTCACTTCCATCAGTTAAAATAACATCAAGATGCAATCTAAATTTCTTACCAATCCTGTAAAACTTATCCTTAAGTTTTTTCGCTTTTCTTTTTGTAAATTTTGCAGATTTTCCATAAGGAATGTCAATAACAATATAATTGCTGTCCACTGAAATTTTCTTAGATAAAATACTTGCTAAAACCTGTGATTCAGAATCAATATTAACAATCCTTTCAATTCTAATTAATTTGTCATCAACAGGAGCCAGACCCAATGAACCACCCCAAACAAAACAAGCACCTGTTTTATTTAATATTTTTTTTATCTCATTTATTGAAAAATCAACTTTTGCAATTGTTTCAATAGTATCTGCAGTTCCAGAAGCACTGGTTATTGCTCTTGAAGATGTCTTAGGCATTTTAAGTCCAGCATAAGCACAAATAGCAACAACAATTGGAGTAGTTCTATTTCCAGCAACACCTCCTGTGCAATGCTTATCACAAACCTTCCCTCTCAATTTCAATTTAGTTCCACTATCAACCATTGCCTGAGTAAGATTTTTAGTTTCATTCAAGGTCATTCCCTCATCATAAACAGCTGAAATAAAAAAAGCAATTTCAGTTTCAGTCAGAGAATTATTCGCAATATTTTCAACAATTTCATATATCTCACTTTTTTTCAATTTTTCTCCTTTTAATTTTTTCTTAATTAATTTAATACTATGAGGACGAGGTGCAACACCAACCTCAACCAGATTTCCAGGTTTTGTTTTTAAAATATGAGTAATCTCATCAGAAACAGCAATCTCATTATCCTTTAAAAAACCCGAAGTCGTATCAACAATTGAAATAACTTTTTCCCCATTTCTCTCAATAAAAATTCTATGTCCAACATGAAAACTCATTTCCTTAGCAGTTTTCTCATCAATGAGACAAACAGGTCTTCCCGTAAGAAAATTCAATTTTCTAATTTTTAGTTTCATCTCAACCCCTCCCCTCACTCAACTTCCCCAACAATCCTCTTTTTTTCTTCCCTTCGCCTTCATCTTTCTTAAATATTAAATCCTCTGAAAATGCCTGCTTTCTATACAATTCAATAACTAACAAAACATAAGCCAAAATCAAGGGTCCGATTATTAATCCAAGAACTCCAAACATAAACAATCCACCAATCATTCCAATTAACACAACACCCTGATTTATTTGAGTTTTTCTTGAAACAATCATAGGTCTGACAATCGTATCAATCCAGTTTATCAAAAACAATCCGTAAATCAACAAACCAATTCCAGCACCTGTTTTTCCAACTGCAAAAAGATAAATATCAACAGGCACCCAAACCAACCAAGGACCAATAATTGGAATAACACCTATTATCATTGTCATAATTGTAATCAAAAGTGCATTAGGAACACCAAAAACAAAATAACCTATTCCAGCAATTAAACCCTGCAAAGCACCAACAACAATCTGTCCAACTAAAACAGAATTAGTAATATCCTTGAAATAATTAAAAAATTTGATTTGCAAATTTTTATCAAAAGGAGCAAGAGACTTCAAATATTCAACAACATCCTCTCCATCCTTTAATGAAAAAAAGAATATCAAAAATACAACTAACAACTGCAAAAGCAGAGTAGGTGTATTTAAAACAAAATTCCCAATAGAAACTGTAAAATTATCAAGCATTGTAGACAATGAATTTTTCATAGACCTTACAATTTCTGTTGAAGAATCATATGATGAAACAAACTCTGGAAAAGATTCTTTCAAAACTTCAACAAAATTAACCTGTTGAAGATAAACTGAAAAATTAATTATCTGACTCAAAAGTGAGCTTAATATCAACCCAATTATAACAACCAATAAAACAAAAAAGCTTAGACAAATAACAATTGCAGAAAAATTCTTACTGTTTGTTTTTCTATAAAGAAACCTGTAAAGTGGATAAAAAATATAAGCAAGCAAAACTCCAAAAATAATTGAATAAATAATTGGTTTAACAATCATAAATGCAAGAATAAACAAACCTATAATCAAAATGTAAGTTATCAAATCTTTAAACCTCTCTTTTTCTACCATAAATAATTAAGCAGATTATTGTTTATAAATTTTTACAATTTCAAAGTTTTTCTCCTACCTTCAACCTTATTTCCTGCAACATCCTCAATCTCAAACCAATATTCAAACTCCTTGCTATAATCACTCAAATCAACCTCAACCTCACATTTAGTCAATCTCCTCATATCAAAACAATTTTCAACCTCTACCTTAGAAGAATCATAATTCAAAAAAATATCTTTAATATTCTCTTCAATCAAATAAATACCAAATCTCCCTGAATCCTCTGCCCAGGTTTTATAAACAAAAGGTTTTCTCGTATCAACAAAAAATTCAACACTTTCCCCTGCCAAAACTTTTCCATTATTTAAAACCTGAAAAACAACCCTATGCCCGCCCTCTACAAATCTTCTAAACCTTTTATAACTCTCACAATTTCTACACAACAATTTCCTCACTCCATTATCAATCATTTCAATACTATCAACTTTTTTATCAATCCCCAATTCAATCAAAACTCTATTATCATAAACTTCCTCCAAAGGACCCTCAATTTTCAAATCAATTTCCCAATCAACACACTTCCCATTTTCACAATTAAACTCACACTCTTGAATAATCTCTCTTTCAAAATCTCCTAGATTAAAACACTGCCTCCTAAAACAATGATAATCTTCCCATCCTTTTTTCAAAACAACATTTCCATTATAACATTCAATAATTTCCATATAACCTCCAGATGGACAATCACTATCTTTCCTACAATTATTCATTAAACAATCTTTTTTAGCAATTTTCAAATTTTCATCACAACAATTTCCAGAAGAACAAGAAACATAATTTGAATGAGTTTCCAACCAAAATAACCTATAAAATCCAGTAACATGTTCAACAACAGCAGGAATCAAAATCCTTCCTATCTGATTACAATCCCAAAGCCCAATATCGCAATGCCCAAAATAATCACAACCATACTGCCGGGAACAATTATCAACCTCTCCGCAAACATCATCAGAATCAAAGTCATCACTAATTTCAGCCATATTATAAAAAATATCAGACAAATTATCAGAAATAAAAATATCATTGCCTAAATCAAACATATCATAGCTATAAGAAATATATTCTTCATAACTATCATCACCATAAGGACCCCAGTGAGCATCAAGATGAACATGAGCAGGAACAGACATATCTTCTAATAAATGAACAGCTCTCCCCAAATAATAATATGCCTTTGTTTTATTATTCTCATAAACATAACTATAAATCGCTTTATTCCACATTTCAATTCCCCTTTCATAAGCAGAATCATAACAAAAACCAGGTATAGCCAAACATAATCCAACATCATTTCCCTCATCAGGATTCCAAAAATGATTCAAATACCTTCCTAACCTATCTTCTTCAAAACTTCCCTCTGTAACACTAAAACCCTCTGAAAAATCACCGCAATAATTATCAACACATTCTCTCTCACTTCCAATATATTCAGAAAACTCTTCATAAATCTCATCAACACCCTCTAATCTCAAAAAACCCTGATAACTCAAATACTGATGAACAGGAGGATTCACAGCATGCCTATCTCCAGGAAAATCCCCTTCAAAATAATTAACATTATCATTAAATCCCAAAATCAAATTCACACCTAATAAAATCATAAACAAAATTATCACTCTTTTTTCCATAAAATAAAAATCCAAATTCTTTTTTATATTTATCTTATCAAAACAAAGTAGTAAATCACCACATTTAAATACTTATTTTAATTTAATCAATTATGACTCTTGAATCTTGCAAGAAAATTTTTGAATCACTTGAAACAAACACAAACATCACTGTGCAGGAAATAATCAATGCCTGCACAAATGGAAATGTAACAGCAGAAGCATCTGTAAATCTTTTCGGAGGATTTTTATTAGGTTTTCTTGTTTTTTTAGGAATAACACTTGTTCTTTTACTAATAGCAGGAATTTACATTTACACATCACTTGCATGGTATACAATAGCAAAAAAACTCAAATACAAAAGACCTTGGTTCGCATGGATTCCATTTGCAAACTGGGCAATGATTCTCCAATTAGGAGGTTTCAACTGGTTATGGATTTTCCTACTCCTAATACCAATAATTGGATGGATAGTAATTTTCATACTCTTGATAATATCAAGATGGACTATCTTTGAAAAAAGAAAATTTCCAGGATGGTTTAGTTTAGCACCAATAATTCCAAGAATAGGATTTATACTTCATATGATTGCAATAGGAATTGTAGCTTGGAAAAAGAAATAATTATCTTTTCCTTCTATTTGTTCTTTTTCTTTCATTACCTTTTCCACCCCACCACCTAACACCTCTCTCTTCAACTCTAGCATTTTCAACAGGAGTTAGAAATTTTTTAGATTTTCCACTCTTGTATACACTTTCATGCATTAATTCTCCTGTTTTAGAATTGTAAGTTCTTCTTAATGTTTCATCTTCATTAACATAAACAAAAGGTTTACCATATCCTTCACCCTGACACAAAAAATAAAAACCCTGTTCATTTGCTTCAGCATCTATTCTTTCTCTCAAATTACTATTATCCATGAATATCTTAAAAATTATACTTTATAAACTTTAAGGTGACAAATCACCCATCCTCATCATAAAATCCAATATCATCTTTTCTGAATTTAACCTCCTGGAAAACATCCACACTAAAAATATATTTTCTTATTTATATATTAAACTCTTTTTTAAAACAATCAATTCAAGACAATTTCATTTAAATACAATTCAACTAAAGAGTAGTCAAACAATCTCTAACTGCTCCCTATCTTTTAAAATAATCTCATACTTACTTTTATATTCTTCTATTTTTCCACTCAATCTAATTCTCTCATCTTCATAATTTTCATAATCAGAAAATTCATTTAAGTAACTTTTAAAAATAACACCAGTAAAACACTGATTAGGATAGGGTTTTTCAAAATTCAAAAAAACTGTATCACTATTGCTTCTATAAACATCAACAACAAGACCCTCAACCACCTTATCTTCACCCAAATAATTACCAGCATTGCAAACAAAAATCACACCATCTTCTAACTCAACTTCTTCACGATTATCTTCTAATTCATCTTCACACCCTAAACAAACATACTCTTCATCATCTTCATCAGATTCCTCTTCTAAATCTTCCTCAATTTCAACATCCCCCCATTTACACCCAATACCATTAAGACGAGCATTCTTTTCAGCTTCTAAAATTTCCTCCTTATACCTTTTTCCAGAACCAAATCTTGCAATAGCCAAACCCTCTTCAACTAATTTCAAATTAATATTCTCATCATCTAAAAAAATAAATCTCAAATATCTACTATACTGATCCTTATTTTCACCATCTCTTAAAAGCTCAACTTCTTTATTCAAAACCAACTCCTCCAACCTTTCACTCGCCTCTTTATAACAATCATAACCTCTTTCATCAGCATCAATTCCTAAAAGCCGAACACTCTCGCCATCAATAACAATCGTGTCTCCATCAATAATCTTTGAAACAAAACCTTTTTCAATTATTTCTTCTTCCTTAACACTAACTTCTTCTCTATCCTCAATTTGAACATCACTCTCTTCTTCAGAAATAACAACATTTCCACTAACACTTTCATTCAATCTCACAACAACAAAAACAGAACTAATAACAACAACTAAAACCATTCCAATTAATAAATAAACTTCTTTTTTCATTAAACAACTTTTCCTCTCATTTTCTCAATTATTTTAAGAAAACCTAAATGATACTCCCTAACTCTAACAGGAGCATTTGTCAAAGGACGATTATGAGCAATAGCATTCCGGATTGGCTCCATTTCTTGCAACTTACTGCACCACTCCTTTGTATCAATATAACTTGCAAAAATAGTTTTATTTGATTCAATTATGATTTTATAATCATAAAAATCAGCAAACAAAAGCAAATCAGCTTCTTTTTCTTCATCTAATCCCTCTTCTCTGCGAGATGCACATTTAGCCCGAACTTTTTTCGGAACTCCCTTTCTCCACCACCCATCTCCATAATTCTCCTCTAACAAAAACCGAATAAACTCTCTAACATTATTCTCAAATAAATACAATGAATCCCTTTTAGAATGTTCATGCCCTCCACTTGGTTGAGAAATATTTGAAATACACTTCATCAAATATTCTTTAACAGAACCTTCATTAGGAAGTTTATGAAAACTCAAACTCTCTTTAAAATAAGGTTCAGCTTCTCCAATTCTCCCCATTTTATAAAGCAACTCACCAAGAACAATTTTAGGAGCCCACAAATGAGGCCCTAACTCAATTGATTTTTTAAACAACTTCTCAATAACCATCAAAGATTCAATATCCTTTAACCTATTATTCAAAAGCTCCTTACCAAGATAATAATAATTCATTGGATCCTGTGGATTTTTCCTTATTTTGTCCTTAAGATAATCTTCAGCTTTCATATTCACCTCTCAGAGAATTCATAAGAATTTCATAATCAAAACGAACCCTTTCTTTTTAATAATTTCTCTACTCAATAAACTACTTCACAATCTATAAAGTTCTCTTCTTAACCTATTTTTCATCTCCTGACTTGATTCTTTGATTTTATCTTTGAACCTGCCAAATGTTTCTCTTAATACATTTTGACTTTTAAGAATCAAAATATCCTGATTCTCTTTTTCTTCAACATCATTTATTATAACCCTAAACATAAAATAATTTATTTAAGTTTACCCTTAAGATTTATAAACAAGTTCGCACATTTAAAGTATGAACACTCAAGAATTCCTCAAAAACCTTGAAACAGAAATAAAAATTTCAAAACTTTCACCATACACTTTAAGAAATTATCTAAACTTCAACAAACAACTTTTAAAACAATCAAATAAACAACCTAATGAAATAACTCAACAAGATGTGAAACTTTTCCTTGCAGAAAACATGGAAAACAGAGCATCAACATCTGTAATTCTTTTTCTCTCATCAATTAAATTTGCTTACTCTTCCCTTTTACAAAAAGACCCTACAACAGGAATCAAACGCCCAAAAAATCAAAAAAAAATACCCATTGTTCTAACAAAACAAGAAGTCCAGAATCTCTTTAATTCAGCTCAAACAACAAAATCAAAACTAATTCTCCAACTTCTTTATTCATCTGGTTTAAGAGTTTCTGAAATCGTAAATTTAAAACCAAATGACTTTGACTTTGAAGAAAACACTGGATGGGTAAGGCAAGGAAAAGGAAAAAAAGACAGATTATTTTTAATCTCAAAAAAAATCTCAAAAAAAATTCAGAAGTTTATAAAAAAACATTCTGACTGGAATTATTTATTTTCAAAAACAAAACCATTAACAACAAGAAATATTCAAAAAATAGTTCAACTTACAACTCAAAAAGCAGGAATTCAAAAAAATGTTCACCCCCACACATTAAGACACTCCTTTGCAACTCATTTATTAGATGCAGGAGTTGACATAAGAAAAATACAGACTCTCTTAGGACATAGTTCAATAGCAACAACTCAAATCTACACCCACATTTCAACAGAACAACTCAAGGACATAAAAAACCCTTTTGATAATTTGTAGAAGAAAGGTTTATAAATAAGATTATCTTACTAATAACATAAACTTATCAGGAGATTAAAAATGGAAAATATCGAAACAACAAGTGTTAGTTCAAGAGGACAAATTGTAATCCCACAAAGTTTAAGAGATAAAATGAGAATTAATGAAGGAGAAAAATTTGTCGTTATAGGAGAAGATAACACTATTGTATTGAAGAAATTAGAAATGCCTTCTTTTAGTGGAATTGACAAGTTATTGAAGAAAACAAGAGATTTTGCTAAAAAGAAAAAGATAAAGGCATCTGATGTCGAGGAAGCTATTAAACATGCTAGAAGAAAATGAGAATTATCCTTGATACAAATGTTTTTGTTTCAGGAATTTTTTGGCAAGGAAATTTTTGTTCACAAATCATAGAGAAATGGAAGAATAAAGAATTTGAATTAATTAGTTCTATAGAGATTATAAATGAATTAGTGAAAACCTTAAGAGGCTTCAAAATTCAGATGCAAGAAGAGATGATTGAAGAATGGAGAAATTTGATTATTGAAAATTCTACTATTGTTAAACCAACAATTAAACTTAATATAATAAAGGAAGATCCAGATGATAATAAATTTCTTGAAGCAGGTGTAACTGGTAATGTTGATATGATTATCAGTCAGGATAAACATCTGCTGAAATTAGAAGAATATGAAAGGATTAGGATTGTTAACCCTGAAGAAGCCTTGGGTTTATTATGAATTATACTTTTGCACCCAACCATAGATTTTCAAATAGAATTTTTTCTGTTCTTGTTATATCTTTTCTTCCCACTTAAATCTCAACAGAACAACTCAAAGATATCAAGAATCCTTTTGATAATTTGTGAATCATAAAACCCCTGCCTTTCTTAACCCTCCTCTTAAACCCCTTCTACCAAACCCAAGGCACAAACCTCCACCTAACTCTACGACAATATGCCTGATAATCAGGGTCCATTATTAAATGCCTCTCTTCAGTAATCGCCCTAAAATAATAAATAACACTCCATATTAAAGCACTCATAAAAGCACCAACACTCATCACAGGAATTATAGTTATCCACCAAAACAAGTTCTTACCAATATAAGCAGGATGCCTCACAAACCTGTAAGGCCCTCTTGAAACAATTCCCCTATTTGTCAAATTAGAACATTTTGTTCCAAGTGCAACTGTTGCAGAAACATAAATCAATAATAAAACTAATAAAAATACCCTAACAAAAAAAGTAATCATACCATTATAAAAATAAGCATTATTACTCGAATACCATGAAACATAATTTGAAAAAAATCCATTAAAAGGAGGATAAGAAACCAGAGCAACAAACCAACCAAAAAAAGTCGGCTCAACAGACCTTAATTTATTTCCAAGCAATCGCGATTCAAAAGAATAACCAAAAGCAAAATAAAGAGTATCAACCATAAAAATCAGAGAAAGAAAAAAACTAAAAAGATAAGTATTAAACCCATCCACACTTAAAAGAAAAGACGAGTGAGGCATATTCATCAAAAAATTGCTTACACTCACATAATTTGCAAAAAAGAAATTAATCATTATTGGAAGAAAAAAAATCTTCACAATCAAAAACAAAATAGCATTTTTCTCATGCCTCTCAAGTTTAGGAGCAGGATGCTCTGGATTTGATGTGAAGTTTCTAACATAATTTTTATAATCTCTAAAAATTTTTTTTATACTTTTAAAAAAAACATAACCCTTACTGTCTTCAACTTTTTCAATTGGAATAATAATATAATAAAAAATACCAAAAATCGTATAACTCAATGCAAGATAAAAAAGTGTAATCTGAGTCTCACCCCTCAAAAAATCAACATAATATTTATTTGTTCTATAAAAAAATATTGCAAACCAAATCAAAACAACATTAAAAAAATAATATTTAATATTCCGAACAAACCTTTCTCTTAAATTTCTTATCATAAAAAACAAACACAAAAGAGTTTTTAACTTTTTATAAATTATCTAAGTTCAGGATAATACTCTTTTGTTTTATCTAATAAAACCTTGCCCACCACATCATTCATTTTTTCAACTTCTCTTTCAACTTTTACTCTTAAAAGAGGCCCTGTAGTAGAAACCAAAGCATTTCCAATCCTATTATTCAATAAAATTTCTTTATTCAAATAATTCTCAACATATTCAGGACCTGTAAATGTTCCTCTATATAATGCCTTAACATACTCTCCGCAAAATCCAACATTGTTCAAATCTCCTCTTGGAGGGTATTTTTCAAAAGTATCATGAAGTTTAGAAAACTCCCCTCTTTTTAATTTTCCCAATTCTACAGTAGGATTTTTCACACTTTCAGTAAAAGGATTTACCACATCTGCCTGTTCAGCATACCTTGCAAGATTAAACTGCCAACTTATTATGCTTCTTCCAAGTTCATCATACTGCTCTTCACTAGGTTCATGAGGAACAACTGAGGAAAGCAAACACATTTTTTGTGTAAAAGCAACCCCATTAACCATTTCCTCATAAGCATTATGATTCAAAATTTCTCTATCTTGCTCACTTAAACCTGATGAAAAACCTTGCTCCTTTTTTTTCCATTGTTCATTTCTTCTAAACCTCTCAAAAAGATTCCTTCGTATATTTGAAAAATATTCAGAATTTGGATTAGCATCAATATTTCTTCTAACAATATCTTTTATATGAAATTCCTCTATTAAATTACAAAAAAGTTTATCATCTTCTCCCATTCTTTCTCTCACATATCTAAGCAAACCATTAACATAACCTTCTGATTGACTTTGTTCTCCAAAAACTAAACCCCCTCCCACTAATCCTCCAACCAAAATCTCTAAAAACTTTCTTCTGTCCATAAATAAAAAATCTAAATCTTTTTTTAAATATTATTATTCTTTAAAATTACTTTTCTCTTGCATTAAAATCAAAGAAGCACCTGAAACAATTAAAATTATATCCACAAACAATAAAACAAAAAAAACCATTAACTTTTCAGCCTCAAAACAAGTAATACAAATAATCTCACTTAAAAATCCATTTAAAACCGCCCCAACTAACCCAAGTCCTGCTAATATCAACCCTGCTATTTTATACATCATTTTTTATGTTTAAAAAACTCAATTTGCCGAAACCTCTTCAAAACCTTTGAATAATTTCCAGGCCCAGCCAAAACCTTTTTTTTATCCTCACTCAATAATCTAAACTCATAATTACTAACTCCTTTCTCTAATTTATCTTTTCCAGGATATTTTTTCCATCTTCCACCTTTTTTTGATTTATACTGCAAAACCATATATTAAAAAACAAGTATCATTAATAAACCTTTATGCTAATTTTAATATGAAAAGAAAAACATTATATATAGGATTAGATGAATCAAATCATGGAAATTATCCTGAAATTTGTGTAGCGACTTTTTCAACATTAAGAGTAGATTGTAGGCCAAAAAAATTCCAATTAGATAGAGTTTATACCAGACTAAGGTGCTTAGAACATCCTCAAAGAAATTATCGTTTTTTAATTTTATCTAACGAACAAATAAAAGAAACAAAAAGTAAAACATCCTTAATAGCTCCAAGTTTAATAAATCCCTATTTAAATGGAAAAGATTTTGAAGAAATAAAAATTCTTTTAGACGGATATTTTAGCAGAAATGATATAAAAATTCTAAAATATGGATTAGAAACTGATGCAAGAATATTATGCAGAGGTTTTATAAATAGAAAAAACAAAATCAAAAAAAACAGAAGAGCTTATTATATCCAACCTTTCATAGTGGGTTTAGCAGATTTAAAAGCAAATGAACTTTACAGTCTTCGTCCATTAGAAGAATTAAATAAATGCAGGAAAAAATTAGAACTTTTACTATAACTCAACCACAGAAACCCTTTTAACCCTTCTTTAATATTTATACTAAAAATGGGAACTTATTCACACTCAAAAATATCAACATTTGAACAATGCCCTCTTAAATTTAAATTCAGATATATTGATAAAATTAAACCTGACTTTGAACAAAGCATAGAGGCATTCTTAGGAACAAAAGTCCACGACACTTTAGAATGGATTTACAATCATCCTCAAAAAGAAAATTTAAAACTAGACACAATAATCCAGTATTACATAGAACAATGGCAAAACACTTTCATTCCTGAATGCAAAATAACCAAGCAAGAACTAACAGCAGAAGATTATTTTAACAAAGGAGTAAGATTTTTAATAAACTACTATCAAAAACATTTTCCATTCAGGGACAACACAATAGCAACAGAGAAAAAAATATCTTTAAAAATAAACCCTTACCAACCCCACCAAATCATAGGATACATAGATAGATTAGTTCATCATAAGGAAACAAATATTTTTGAAGTCCATGATTATAAAACAGGAGCAATAAAATCACAAGAAGATTTAGACAAAGACAGACAATTAGCCCTTTATGCATTAGCAATTAGAGAAGAATTTCAAGAAGTAAATGATGTTAAACTAATCTGGCACTTTCTGGACTATAATCAAGAACTTACTTCAGAAAGAACAATAGAACAATTAGAAAATTTAAGAAATGAAATATCTGAAAAAATTAAAAAAATAGAATTAGCAAAAGAATATCCTCCAATAGAAAGTGCATTATGCAACTGGTGTGAATATCAATCCCAATGCCCTTTAAAACAAGAAAAAATATTAGAACAAGAAATAAATATCTCTGAGAAAAACAAAAAAGAAAAATTTTATGAACAAAATTCAGAAAAAGAGAAATCACAGAAAACATTAAATAGATTTTCTTCTTAAGGGATTTATGGAAAGAGATAAAACACATTCAGAGCAAATTGAAAGATGGGCAGAATATGTTAGAAATAATCCAACTAAATGGAAATCAAAATTCAAAGAATTTCTTGATGCTCAGATAATCATTTCAAGAAGATTTTATTCAAAACTCGCAAAAACAAAAGAAGGCAGGGAAAAGATAAATATGTTGAGAAGAATAAAAAAATAAGAAAAAATACATAATTGAAACTTGTAACTTTTTCAAAAAACATCCAAATCCTTATAAGTTTATTTTTCAATTTTCCTATATGAAATCCAACTGGTCTTTATATGAAGAAAATGAACAATTAGAACCATTAAAATTCTCAAATGGAAAAACACAAGAAGATATTGTAAACGAAGTTCTAAATGCAATAAGTGAAGGATACAAAGTAATTTTTATAAAAGGAAAATGTGGAACTGGAAAATCCGGCATTGCCTTAAACATAGCAAAAGAACTTGGAAAAACCTCTATAGTTGTTCCAGTAAAATCCCTTCAAGAACAATATATAAAAGATTACACAAAAGGAAAATATATTTTAAAACAAGGAAGAAAATTAAAAATCCAGCCAATAATGGGAAGAAAAAACTTCCAATGCAAATACCTAAAAGAAAATAATAATCAGGAAACACCAAAAGAAACTAACTCAACTTTATTCAATATTTACAAACCAAAAAAAACTTTAAATGACAAAACTTGCGACAACAGCACCTTGCCCTGCAAAATAGAAATAAAAGAAAAGAATGCTTCAACAATAAAAAACTATCTTCAGAAAAATCCGTTTGTTAAAACAACAGATTTCAACTCAATAAATGAAGTAAAAAGAATGTCAATAGCACCTGTCTGCCCTTATTGGTCACCAATAATCAAAGAAGAATTCGAAATATCAAGATTCAGAAATGCAAATAAAATAAACTACACAGGACTTTACAACAAAAAATTCACAATTTACCAAAGAGAACCAGGATGCCCTTACTATGAGCAATATACAGCTTATGCAGATGCAGATGTTATAATCTTCAATTCTTTAAAATACCAATTAGAAACCTTAATGAATCGAAAACCTGAAACAGAAGTTGAATTAATAGATGAATGCGATGAATTCCTGGATAGTTTTGCAAATCAGGAACAAATAAATCTAAACCGACTAATAACTTCTTTAAATTTCATTCTTCCAAAAGAAAGCCGACATCGAGCATTAATCGAAGACCTGACATTTTTAACAAATAAAATAAAACAAAAATATCTCCCCTCAGAAGAAATCTATGAAATAAAAGACACTCCTATAAAAGAACTTCTTCAAACAATCCTTTCAAATCAGGGATTTTTAGAAGAAATAGAAATAGATGAATCAAACTACTTATTTCATTTAAATGAGGTAGCTTTGCTCTTCATGGATTTTTTTAATGAAACTTTTTTTTCAATAGAACAAAAAGACAGAGACCCGATTATCCACTTAGTTACAACAAACTTAGAAAAAAGATTCAAAGAACTCGTAGATAAAAATAAAGCCCTAGTAATGATGAGTGGAACAGTTCATTCAGAATATGTTTTAAGAGATATTTTTGGTATTGAAAACTTTAAAACAATTGATGCAGAAATTCAAGACCCTGGAAAATTAAATCTGAAAAAATTAGGATTTGAATGGGACTGTAGATATGAAAATTTCAAATCAGGAAAAGTAACAAAAGAGAATTATCTTAAGTCATTTGAAAAAGCAATAAAACTATCCAAACCACCTACCCTAATCCATTTAACATCATTTTCAGACTTGCCAACAGAATATGAAAAAAATCAATATAATTTAACAATTCTTCCAACTCAGCAAGAACTCATAAATGAACAAAAACAAGACCCTTTTGGAAAAAGAATTTTAGAATTCAAAAACAAACAAACAGATATACTTTTCACAACAAAATGCACAAGAGGAATTGATTTTCCAGGAGATATATGCAACTCAATAGTAATCTCAAGATTTCCATATCCAAATATATCCTCAATATTTTGGAAAATTCTAAGAAAAACAAAACCTCAATATTTCAGAAGTTTCTATATGGACAAAGCCCGAAGAGAACTCTTACAAAGAGTATATCGAGGTTTAAGGTCAAAAACAGATAAAATTGATTTACTATCTCCTGATAAAAGAGTTTTGGATTTTTTTAATAATCTTGATTAATTCTCTTCCTCTTCCCTTTCCTCTTCAGAACTAAAAAAATGAACAGTCAAATAAAGCATTCTTAATACAAATTCAATTATGAAAATAAAAAACAAAAATGTAAATAAATGATAAATCAGACTGGGAATTTCAATAATTCTAAGAAGCAATAAATCAAAATCAAATAAATTTGCATTTAATATAAACAAACCAAGAACAGTAAAGGGTATTATTTTTGCAATATCTTTAGATAAATCCTCACTAAAGTAAGATGTAATTCTTGTCGCTGCAATAATCGCAGCAGCTATCATAAGTATTTGCGAAACATTTTCAGATTCAGACAACAAAAGCAAAAATATAGACAAAATCGCATACCAAAACAAAACCAAAAAAGGAAGTATAACTATATATTCAATAATGTAAAGTGCAACTACAAGAATCTTCTCTACAACAGGATGACTTGAATTATTATATTGATTAAGATTCAAATGCATAATATCTCTACTTGAAAGAAACTTGTAAAACTTCCAGATAAAAATAGCATAAAAAACAATGAACAAAGTGTAAAGCATAAGAACAAAAAGCCCCCTATAACTTTCTGGAATTGTGTTTATTATATTCTGAAACAATCCCGTAATTACCTCTATCATTTTACACCTTTTTATAAAAAAATAAATAATTAACCCTTAATAAATGTTTTTATGAAGATGGGCTTGTCCTTATCATTCTTCTTTTTGATTTTTTGAGTTTATGAAATCTCACGAACCTGCTCGCTTATTGAAAAGTAATTTCTCTCGCAAACTTACTCTGCTCCTAAGCCTGCTCGCTTATTGAAAAGTAATTTCTCTCGCAAACTTACTCTACTCCTAAGCCTGCTCGCTTATTGAAAAGTAATTTCTCTCGCAAACTTACTCGCCCTCTATATTCGTTTTACGACGAAACTCGGGTTTTGACTTTGTTGTTTTAAAATTTACTCAAACAAAGCCCTCCCCACCTTTTTCACCTTCCATCTCGTAAGCCCACTCGCATCTTATAAATTTAATTACTACTCGTGAACTTATTCGTTCTAATTTTAATTAGATAAACTCAAAAAATCTTTTATTAAGGACAAGCCCTATGAAGATTCAACAACATCTCTAAGTGGAACTAAATCCATTATCTCATTTGGAGAATAATATTTTGAATTAGCTCCCCCAATTCTATCAGGTTTACCTGCAAAAGTTCTTCTAACATCTTCAAAATCAGATTTTAAATGTCTATAAAAATGCACACTCGGAACTCTGGGTAAATTCCTTTTGTTTCCACCCAATTCAGCACTCCTTAATATCGCTCTTTCATAAGTTGATAAATCATCTCCATCCCTAATAGTTTTATTAAAAAATCCTAAATCAAATCCCACCACTGAACCAAATACATCTGCTAAAACAATCTTAAAAGGAGTTGTTTTACCATAACTTCCAACAATCCTCTCTATTTCTCCAATTTCCATAAACAAGAACTAAAACAAACTTTTTAAGTATTTATATAAATAACACTTAATAAATATTTTTATGAAGACCATTCCCTAACCTGAATTTCATATTCAATTATTGGTTTTCCTGTTTTCCGAAATTTCGAAGTCTCTTCAAATGATTGATTTCCACCACCAATCCTAACTAACATATCTATTAATCTTAAAAATATTGGACTTTCATCTCCTCATTTTTCTCCAGTAATTATTCTTTCATCAACCTGAAAACAATCCAATTTTTTAGCTTTTGAACAAGCAATTCCAACTGTTCGCCAATTTCTTGAAACAGCTTCTCTATATGCCAAAGCAGGTATCTCCTTACCAGTTAAACCTGAAACAATTGTTTTTGAAATTTCAGGGTATTTATCTTCAATTAAATCATAAGCCTCTCTTAACATCTCTTTAGCTTTATCAACATCAAATTTCCTTCCTGAATATCCTACAACTCCAATTCTTATCTCTCATATCAATCTCCCACACCTCTCAAAATAAACCTTATCTAAAACTCTTTTGCCTTTTTCTTCTTGCTTTAGAATCACCAGGTTTATATGCCTCTTTTCTACGAGTATCTGCAACTAAAAGATTCTTATCATACTTACTCATTTCTCTTTTCAAAGAATTAGACTTAGTAAATTTTACTAAAGCACGAGCAATAGCCAATCGAGATGCCTCAATTCTACTTTCACTACCTCCACCACTAACATTAACATTAATATCAAAATTAAAATTACCAAGAACTTTCTTAGCAATTTCAATAGGTTCATCAATCATCAATTTCTTAAAATAATCCAAATTCTGATAAGGAAAATTATTAATTAATACAATGCCACTCCCTTCTTTAATCGTCGCCTTAGCCATCGCAGTTTTCCTTTTTCCTGATATTGTCAAATTATTGCCTTTCATTTTAAATCCTATCACATAATTCTCCTAATTCAATATATTTAAACTTTTTCGGAGCATTTATCTTTATCATCTTTTCATCCTTTAATTCTTCCGGAACTCCATTATGACACTTCACTTTTTTAAATGCATCTCTTCCTATGCCTCTCCTAAAATCAGGTAACATTCCTCTAATTCCTCTTTTTAAAATCCTATAAGGAGTTTTCAAAATCTTAGGACCTTTAAGTGAATGTCCACCTTTTTCAACCAATGAATTATACTTTCTGACAATCTCATTCCTATTTCCAGTAATAATCACTTTTTCAGAATTAACAATTTCAATCTCATAACCAGAAAGAGCTTTTTTAGCAACAAAACTACAAACTCTTCCAAAAACTGCCTCTGAACCATCAATTATTATCCTTGCCATTTTACAATATCTCAACCCCCTCTATTTTAGGATTATTCTTTAACTCATCCTTAATCAATTCAACATCACATCCTGCTTTTTTTAATTTTTCCTTAGCTTGTTCAGAAAAACCCAAAGCAACCACACTCATTTTTTTATTAATCTCACCTTGCCCCAAAACCTTTCCTAAAACCAAAACCTTATCACTTTTAACACCTTCTAATTCACTTAAATTAACCTTCTTATACAATCTTTTAGGACCACTCAAAACACGAGCAATTTCCAAAACCCCCTTCTTTTTAGCAATTTCAATAGTTTCAACTATTTCAGGATTTCTTTTATTCAAAATTCTTTTATTTATCTGTGTTTTTGATATCATATTAAATAACGAGAATAATCTGTTCCCGCTAACGCGATTTACTCGCAGGTTATAAATTCCTTAAAAAATAAGGATTTTTAAATGTTTGCACAATTCATAAGCCCAAAAGTTTAAATATTAGTTATACTAATGTATAATTATGGTAACAGAATTAACAATAAAAAAATGGGGAAATTCCATGGGTGTTATTTTACCCAAGAGTTTAATTGAAAAAGAAAACCTTAATGAAAATGATGCAATCACTATGGAAATTATGAAAAAAGCAGATTTGTCAAACATATTTGGTTCTCTTAAAAGAAAAGTTTCTGCACAAAAATTTAAAGATATGGCAAGAGAAGGATGGAAAGATTAGCCAGCTATTTTTTTGATACTTATGCATTTATGGAGATAATTGTAGGAAATCCAAACTACAACAGATTTAAAAATTGTTATATAATAACAACCAAATTAAATCTAATGGAACTACACTACACTCTTTTAAGAATTTATAATAGAGAAATAGCAGATTATTATTATGATTATTTTTTAAAGTTTGTAAAAGATGTAGAAGATGATATAATAAAAAATGCAAATGAATTTAAGTTATTTTACAAAAAGAGAAATATATCTTATATAGATTGTATAGGCTACTTTATGGCTAAAAGATTTGGAATAAAATTCTTAACAGGTGATAAGGAATTTGAAGATTTAGTTAATGTAGAGTTTGTGAAATGATTTTTTTAAATGCAGGAAAGAGGTTCAGAAATTAAAATTTCTGACTCATTCAAAAGCTTTGCTTTTGAAGAATTCGAAACCCTATATGCATTAGAATTCTCTAAATTATATTTCGCTTCGCTCAATATAAAATGCAGGAAAGAGGATTCGAAGTCCGAACCTCGCAAGAGGTGAGGAGACAGAAATTTAAAATTTCTGTATCTGAAGGTTCGTAAGAACCGAAGGGTGAGAATCCACAAAAAAACTCAATGCAGGAAAGAGGATTCGAAGTCCGAACCTCGCAAGAGGTGAGGAGACAGAAA
>CAYUZV010000006.1:1300-13847 GCA_964448605.1 Candidatus Woesearchaeota archaeon | reverse complement strand
AGAACCGAAGGGTGAGAATCCACAAAAAAACTCAATGCAGGAAAGAGGATTCGAACCCCTGTAGGCACTAAGCCAATTGGTCCTTAACCAATCCCATTTGACCACTCTGGCATTCCTGCATAATAAAAAAACAATCAAAGGGTTTTTATAATTACCGGAAAAAACTATTTATATCACCAAAACCTTCGGTTTTGAACCTGCACATAAATATGCAGATTGCATTGGTTTACTTGAAAATCCATGATTTTCAATGTCCCAAAAAATCTTAGATTTTTTGAGTGGTGAGTCAGAGTAAAATACAGATGCAAAACATCTGACTTCACTATAAAATAGTGCAGTTTTATTTTACTCTGAATAAATAAAACTTAATTACCTTATGTATAATATAAAATATCACAAACAACTTGAAGAATCAAGAAAACACTTAGGACTCAACCCTTTAGATACTCCAGAAAAACCTCTAATCATTTATTTTCCACCGCACATTTAAGAACTATCGAATGTACCAAGGATATTAATGGAGAATATGTTCCAGTGAAAAAAGAATAATATTATTCATCACAAAATCCAATATCTCCAAGAATTTCAATAATACCTCTTGTATCAGGTTTTGGCTCAACTTTTTTTGCAAAAGCTAAATGATCAGGTTTACTACTTAAAGAAATAGGCATCCATGAAAATCTATCTCCAACCCCAACACCTGCCCTTGCTAAAACTTCTGCAGGAATACTTAATTCAACAGTATTCCCTGGAAATTCAATATAAGTTAGTGCAAATTCTCCTTCTTGCCTACCATATATTCCATCAAAAAAATTAAAACCTTTATATTGCATTTTGATCTCACTTAACTCCCTTCGCAACTTCCTTCAAATTATCATCTAAAACATCAACAGCATTTATAAAAATATCTTTAACATCCATTTGTCCCCATGACTCAATATTAAACAAAAGCTCTTTACACTCTTTCACACTCTCAATCTTTTTCTTATACTCTTCTGAAAGTCCTTTCAAATCCAACTCCTTTTCATCAAAACTAACCTCTCCGTTTTCATTAATATTAACAAAATCAATCACATCATCATCCAAATTATGCTTATAAAAAACCAATCCAGGAGAATATTTTATATGTTCAACTCCTTTTCCAGCACGAGCATCACAAACCATTTCAATCTCCTGCCCATCCTCCAAAAGAACAATCGGAAGCTCCATACCATTGCCAACATCAGGTTTAATATCACTTGAAACAACTGTCTTCGGACCTTTCTCCTTTAAACTAAACTTAACTTCCTTCAAACCTTTATCAGTCTTAATCGGAACCAAACCAATTCTATGAGCAACAATCTCATCATACAAAGCAGAATCATTCTTTATAATCTCAACTTCATCAATAGCCATCACAGGAATCTCCAATACACTTCTACGAATAGCATTAGCTAAACTAATATCCATATCTGTAACAAAACTCAACTTCTGTTTTTCTTTATCATGATTTTTTAGATTTATCATTATTTATCCATATTTTTATTTATTTTTAAATCTTTACACTCTCCTCCCCCTTCTACCACCTTTCTTTTTTGGACCTCCACGAGGAATTTTTGTACTATCCATTATACTTAAAATCTTAAATCCTGCCCTTGTCAAAGATTTCAATGCAGCATGAGCACCAGGTCCAGGATTGCTCTGTCCTGTTTTAGCCCGAATCTTCACATAAAATCCAGTAATTCCATTATCTTTTGCATCTTCTGCAATTCTTTGAGCAACAAACATTGCAACAGTAGGATTCGCCTTCAAACGACTCTGCTTTGTCGACTGCCCTCCAGAATACTTAACAATGCTCTTTCCCCCCATATCAGTAAGATTCATAATTGTATTGTTAAAGGTTGTATAAATATTCAAAACACCTATTCTTTCTTTTTTATCTTTAAATTTCTTGCTGTCCTTTTTAGAATCCTCTTTAACAGAACTATCTTCACTAACTTCTTTCTCTTCTGTTTTTTCTTCTATTTTTTCATCTGCCATCTTACTTTGCCTCAACCTCAATTGGTTTTTCCTTAACAGGAACTTCATTTACTTCTTCAATATTATCTTCTCCAGAAACCACTCCCTCTTTTATCTCCTCAATTTTATCTTTTTTCTCCTCTTTATTCTTCAAAACAATTTTCAATTTTATCTTTGGTTCCTCAGAAAGTGAAACCTGATAAGAGGGTTTATTCACAGTCTGACTTCCAATTGCAACATTTTTATGAGTAATCAACTGACGAGCTTGTTTCGGAGTTCGAACCAAACCCTTTCTAAAAACAACTGTCTGCAATCTTCTCTCTAACCAATCCCCCTTACCCAAACTCAAAACATCAGCAATATTTTCAACTTTAAATCCTTTTTTATTCAATCTCTCAATAAAAACATCCTGTTCTTCTTTTGAAGCAGTAATTAATTTCTTTGCCTCATCCCTCACTCTCTTAATACTTGCATCAGCTTTCCAAATCTCTCTCTTATTCTTCAAACCATATTTATCTCTAATAGCATTCTCTTCTTCAATTCTAGCTTTATCAAAAGGCCTCTGAGGTCTTGAATATTTTTTATGTTTTCTTCTTGGCATTTTATAAAATTACCTCCCTCTCATAAGCATAAGAGTTAATTAATCTTTTTCGACTTAAAGATTTACAAACTCCCAATGAACCATCTTCTCTTTCAGCAATCTCAATCAATTCTTCCATTTTACTCCCTGCCCTCTTGATATTTAATTCCAAGTTTATCCATCTCTCGCATATCTAATAAAGTATCTTGAACCCTTCTATGAGTTACTCTAACTTGTTCATTTAATAATTTTAAATGAGTTTCAATAGCATCATTTAATCCATATTCCATTTTACTTTCCTTTCCTTTTAACTCCCACAGCTTTTTTACTTTTACTTCTAAAATTGCTTCTTGTCCTCTGACCTCGAGTCGGCTGTCCAAGAGCATGCCTCAATCCTCTATATGAACGAATTTTTTTCAATCTTCTAACATCAAACTCCTTTGTCATATCAAGTTTTGTTGTAATCAAATGACTATTTTCACCTTTCTCAAAATCTTTTCTCCGATTCATTAAAAATTCAGGCAATTTAGGATTTTCCAAAAACTCACTAATTTTCTTTATCTCTCCTTCACTTAATTCATCAATTCTTTTATCAACATCCATTCCCAAAATCTTGCACATTGCATTAGAAAAACTCCAAGAAACACCCTTAATCTTCGTCAATCCAGCCAACAACTTCTTGTTTCCAGGAATATCAGTTTGCATAATTCTAACTATTGAAGCATATTCTTTCTTTGTTTCTTTTTCATCTACCATATTATCTTTCAATTTTAATCATTTAAAAAGCTTATGCAGAACCCTGACTCCGAGTAAATAAGTGGTATTTTTCCTTTCCATTTATTTCATCCATGATTTTCTTCTCAATTGCTTTTCGAGGGTCCGGAAGATTCGAAACTCTCTTTTTCAAATCTTCAAATGATTCAAACTTTTTTTCTTTTCTTGCCTTTAAAATAGCTTCTGTATGCTTTCTGCCAAAACCAGGAAGCAACTCAAACTGATGCAACCGTGTATTAATTGCCTCTGCCTCATTAAAGAAATCCACAAATCTCTGCATATTTTCATCCATTCCTCTTTCAACAAATTCCTTCAATTGCTGTTTAGCAGTTTCAGTTAATTTATTCTCAGGAAGTCTCCCTTGAATATAATATATCTTATCCCTTTTCCCTTCTCCAATATAAACTTTTTCACCAACCTCTAATTTAATACCTCTTCGGGGAATCAACTGAAGCATAACAAAATTCTTAATACCAATAGCTTGAGCTACAGGCATCATTTTCTTTTCCAAAGGATAACCATAAGGCAGGTAATCTAATACAATTGCATATTCTTCCTTTTCCATTTTTTCTCCAGTTATTTTGAATTTTTAACAATTTCAAGTATTTTGTTTGTTTCATCCTCACTTAAACTGACATCTGTAAAAATCTTGTTAATGTCCGAAACATCCTTCGGCATCAAATCAACTATCTTTATAATGTCCTCTCTTTTTAATTTTAGCAAATCCATTTTTTCAAGTTCTTCTTTTATTTTCTTCGCCTGTTCATCCTTAGATTTCATAAACTTTTTCAAAAAAACATTTACTTCATCTTTTTTTTCATTATCTGGAATATCTTTCAAAAGTTCTGAAACTCCATTCATATTCAAAGGTGTTCTTTCTAATATCATTTTAACCTCCTTAAATGAACAGGATGTATTATATAACTCTTTTCCTTATTCACATCCTTTAATTTAACAATATAAGAATTTCCTCTCTTGCCTTTAATAACTCCTGACCTTCCTTGCAACCTGCTTGGAAAACTCGCATTCACACCCAATTCTCTTTTAATACTGACTCTATCATTTTCATTAAATTTTTGAAAGTATTCACTAAGTTTAATTTTTCCTTTTTCCTTAATATTTTTTCTTCTTAACATATTTCACACTCCAGAGCAATATGCTCTAAAATTCATAGAATTAAGACATTTAAAAAGCTTACTAATGACTCAAAAAACACCTTGATTTAAATCTCCTCTCTTGTTTGCTTCTTCAATGTTCTGAATAATCGCCTTAAACATCTTTTCACCAAATGCAGACACACCACAACTATCACAAAAATCAATAAGACTCTCTTCAGAAAGAGAACACCCACAATAAATACATTTCTTCATTTTACCTCTTTTATCGAATCTATTAAAATATTTAATAAAGAAATAAACACTCATTTACTTTATAAACATATCTATCACAAAATAATCAATCCAAACATTTAAATATTCTTATTAATATGATATATTATAAAAATTATTTTCAAAGAAATAAAAGGAGGTGAAAAAAGTGGCAACAAAAAAATTAACTCCAAAGCAAATTGATGTTAAGGTTAAAAGATTAGGAAAAGAAATAACTCAACTGAAAAATTTGAAAAAAGAGTTAAGAAAGGTAAGTGGTATAAAGGGAAAAGTTACTAGATTAGAGAACGGACCAAGAAAGAAAAAGAAAACAGCAACCAAAAAGAAAACAGCAAAAAAACCTGCAAAGAAAAAAGTAACAAAGAAAAAACCTGCTAAAAAAGGAAAACTTTCTGCACTACTTGGTTAATTTATCTTTTTTTTATTATATTTAATTAATTTTATAAATACTTAAATAATATTTTTATTTTTTATTAACAACTAAAAGGAGGTGGTAATAATGCAATCAAAAAAAATGGATGAATCTTCCTATGCTAAGATAGTAAAGGAAGTCAATGCAGTAGGAGAGGTTATCAGAACTTGTCAGGATGAAAAACAAGCAGTCGTAGATGATTTTGCAAAAGAAAAAAATAGATATAGTGCAGGAAAGATTTCTAAGAAAACCCTTGATTCTTCTGCAAAGAAATCAAATAAAGAACTTGCTGAATTAGACAAAAAAATAAGAAGTTCGATAAAAAAGATTTCAGATTTGTCTTCAAGAATAAGAAAATTTGCAGTAAAACAAAGTCCAAAGGCAATAAGGGTTAAAGGAATTTCAAATTCTAAAAAAAGAAAAACAATTCCTAATAAAAAAACAAAACCTAAAAAAAAGACTGCAAAACAAAAGAAAAAATAATTTTCTCATTACATTAGATTTAATACCTCGCAAATCAATGTGCGAGATTTTTCTTTTTAATTTATTTTTCTAAATATTTTTTTACTAAAAAAATCTTTACAAATTTGAATTTTTATACTTAGGAATATCGAGATTATTTTTATAACTCATCGAGATATTCCTTAACTAGAAAAATATTCACCATTTATATTTTTATAGGTTAGGAATATCGAGATTATTTTTATAACTCATCGAGATATTCCTTAACTCTTTCAATTATTTGAGGAATAATAAATCTTTCAATATTGTTCTCAAAAATTTCTCTCAAACTCAAACCCTCATTCAAATAATAATTATTCCCTTCTCTATCAATCAACATAAAATCTTTTAACCTTTTCAATTGTCTTCTTATATTTGATTCAGCCAATCCTCGATTATCAAAACGATACTTCTCACGAATCTCTCTAACTCTAATTCCAATCTCCTCACTTGTCAACCTCTCACAATTTTTATTTGCTTCAACTAAAACCATCAAGATATCAACAATAACATCACGAGAATCACCTAATTGCAACAATCCCAAAGACAAACAAATCTTCCTCATTAATTCTCTTTTTTCCAACCCTTTTGGCTTTTCATATTTCCTCAATGTAATTTCAGATAATGGAAGGTCTTTCATAATAAAACAAAACTAATAAGATATATAAAACTTTCAATCAAAATTTTTTTAACTGCGAAATTACACCAAATATAAAAACATCTATTCCTAAAATTTCAACATGGCAAAAATAACTGCAAGAGTAGAAAGAACAAAACCTCAGGTTTGGACACCAGAAGCTAAATTATGTATTCCTCATGAAAAGGAAGAATTAGTATTTGCACATCCAAGCTTTGGTCCTGGAAGTTACAAAAATGTTGGACAACAAATATTAGAAAAAACACCTGGAAAAGAATTATCAGTTCCAACAGGAGAATATACAGCCTCTTTGCTTCATTAGCTTATTGTGACTCTGCTGTTGCAAGTGAACCTGAATTTCAAGAGGTCAGACAAATAACTAGGTCGAATTGGTTATGGGTTTTTAATAGAAATATTTTTACAGAAAACGGAGTATATGTTATTTCCGATTTAGAAGCAAAAGGGATTGTGGATTTGATTTAAATGAACTTGAATCAATGTTAACTCAAGAACAAGAAGGAATAAGATTTAGTGAAGATAATTTTGTTAGATTTGCACCAAAAGACACTTATAAGTTTGGAGAGCATACTTCTGAATCACTTGCTCAAGACGGGTTTGTAAGGGCTAGTTATGGTTTTGTTGGTGCTGAGAAACTAGGAGAAGTTTCTGAAAAATTTGGTAATAACCCAGTGGTTTGGACATTAGAGATTTCACCTCCTGAACAAAGAGTCTCTGCTCTTGACGGGGGTGGCGACTGGTTGCGTGTCAGTGGCGACTTCGGTGACCACTATGAGGGCCGTACTTTCGGGGTATTGGAATAAGTGCCGAAGGCACTCGCAAATTTTTTTGAGTATAATTAATTTTTTATTAATAACTCTTGATGTTATTATTTGTCTTAGGGTGGCTTATGTCAACTAAGGCTACATGTCTGTTAATAGCGCTCTTTTGATGAGTCATAAAATTCAACTACAACAATTAGTAATTATGATATGAATGTGAAAATTGAGGTAGTGGTGATTTACTTTCAATTAGCAGGCTACATGGCTACTCTGCTCTTGACGAGAACGACGACAGGTTGCATGTCAATGGCAACAACTTCGATGACCACAATAGGAGCCATGCTTTCGGAATAGCTTTAGCTCCTAAGACTATAAAATGAAAACTTACAAAAAACTCTACCCAAAAGTTTATGGCTTAAAAAACCTAATTCTTGCTTATAAAAAAGCAAGAAAAGGAAAAACTAAAAAACAATATGTTAAGAATTTCGAAGAATATTTAGCATATAATCTCAAAATTCTGCATGATGAACTAAAATCTCAAATCTACAAACCACAACCACTGAAAACATTTATTTTACGAGACCCAAAAACTCGTAAAATAAGCAAATCTAATTTTAGAGATAGGGTTATCCATCATGCCTTACATAATATTATTCGGATGATTTTTGATAAAGGATTTATTTACGATTCTTCTACAAATAGATTTGGAAAAGGAAACCTATTCGCAATAAAATGGAGAAATAAATGGATGGTTTAATAATAATCAAGTTAGGGGATACTGCCTAAAAGCAGACATAAAACATTATTTCCAGGAAATCAATCATAATATTTTATTAAATATTATAGAAAGAAAAATAAAAGATAATGAAATTATCTGGTTAATAAAACAAATCTTGGAAGGGGGCGAACTCAATTCAACAAAGAATGGCATGCCCTTAGGAAACCTCACCAGCCAATTCTTTGCAAATTTATATCTCAATGAACTAGATTATTTCATTAAACATAAACTAAAATCAAAATACTATATCAGATATGTTGATGATTTCGTAATTTTACACAACTCAAAATCACAACTTGAAGAATGGAAAAAGGAGATTAATCTATTCCTCGATAAAGAATTAAAGTTAAAACTTCATCCAGACAAATCAAGAATCATACCTTTATCAAGAGGAATAGATTTTGTAGGATTCAGAATATTTTATCATCACAAACTATTAAGAAAGAGAAACATAAGAAAAATTCAAAAAAAGATTGATAGGTATAAAAACAAGAGATTATCTTACGAAAAACTAATAGAAAGTTTTAATGGTTGGTATGCTTATGCAAAATGGGCAAATACTCATAATCTTTCTAAAGAATTAATAAAATCAATCATTTAATTTCATACAACTTCCAACACACAAATCCTTATAAATTTATTTACAATATTAAAAAATGGAATTAGTTGCTTTGTTAGGTTCAGGAAAGGGCTCTTGGGGACAAGTCGCAGGAGTCATCAACAAAGGCGACTGGGAAAAAATAATTCTTATTGGAGACAATTTTGCAAAACAATTTGAATCAAATAAAGATTTCGAATTCATTGAAATAAACCCTTCAATTCCAATAATTGATTTAAAAGAAGATTTAATAAAAAAATTAAAAGGAAAAATAAATGGGATGGAAGTCGCACTCACAATTGCATCAGGAACTGGAAAAGAACATATGGCACTGATTTCAGCACTAATTTCTTATCCAACTGGAATAAGATTCACTGCACTCACAAAAGATGGTTTGGTTTTTATGTAAAGGATAAATATAGATAAAACTGATTTTCTAGATTCTTTATTCAGGAAGATAGAATGAATTTAAATTCATTCCCTTTGGAAAGTTTTGAAGCTTATTTAAAAAAGAAATAAACTCTTCAAGATATAGGGGATTTGATATAGAGGCCCAACCAAAGATAAACTTACTACAGAAGAACTGAAATTCTCACCTCGACCAACAGTCATATCTCATCAGGACAAAAACTAACATTTTCAAAAATAAACAGAATCCTTTATGATGATTATTAGTAACACAAATATTTATAAACAATTTTTTAGTAATAATTAAAATGAGAAATGAGGAATCATGTTACGACTCTACTCCGCATAGAGAAAAAATTGAAGGACATGTTGATGGTTTAGTTCTTGCAGATTGTGAAATTAAGGATTTAAAAATCGGAAAAGTTTTAAATGGAGAAACAAAAGAAAAAGAATTTGGTGAAATATTTACATTATATGATGAATCACATTTAGAAATTGGAAAAGCACAGATATTAAGTATAGATTATGCAGGAGGAAAATTGCATTTAGAATACAGAGTAACAGATATTTACCACCAAAAAGGAGACAGTGAATTTTTCTTCCAATAAAAATTAATTTTTCCTCCCCACCAACACCACTGCCGAAGCTCTATGTTCATCCACTAATTCATAATTCTCCAATTTCTCAATAACCTTGCAAGCATAATCCTTAACTCCTTCATAACGAGGCATCTTATCATAACCCAATCTCTTACGAGAAAAACCTACACTCATAAAACCTTTAATCTCAATAAAATCCGGTGAAGCTTTATCAATCAACTCAACATATTCATCAATCATCTTATTAGACATATTCAAATCCTTAACAAGAGTCATTCTCAAAACTCTCCTACAATCTAACCCAGACATAACTTCCAAACTCTCATTAAACTTTTTCCAGGCATCCTCCACACGACTTTTATGCCATTTATCAAACAACTTCTTATTTGAAGCATTCAAACTAATATACAATTGAGTAGGCAAACATTTTTTTCTCCTCAAATCCTCAAGAACAGAAGGCGACAAACCGTTTGTAACTAAAAAACTTGTCATACCTCTTTCATTGAGTTCCTTAATCAACTCACAAATCTTAGGATAAAGAATTGACTCTCCAATCAAAGAAAGAGCAAATTGATTCGGCTCCTGTGCCTCTTTAAATTTTTTCAAATTAACTTTATCATTTCCTCTAAAACCCTCTAACAATTTTCTCTGCTCTTCAATACATTTATCAATTATTTCAGAAGGTTCATCAATTCCCTCATAAATATCCTTAGAAAAATCAATCTCAATAGGCCTCCAGCAATGAACACATGAATTCTGACAACCCAAAAAACACGACATCTGACAACATCTATGACTTTTTATTCCATAAAACTTTTCTTTATAACAAACACCTTCATCAACCAACGACTTCTTAGTCCATCTACAAATCTTAACAACACTATGTTTACCAACAAATCTATTTCCCTGTTTTCTCAAAACTTTCCTAACATCTTCCATAAAAACCTAAATCCACACCATTTAAAAATCTCACTAAAGAATCTTAAAATGCATGATAAGACTCTTTATAGCAATATTAACAAAAAGATTACAAGGATGGATGCACATGCTATGGAAACACTTATCTTTTAAAAAAATATATTATCTCATCAAAACACAGCCCAAAACCATCCCAACATTAAAAGTAACATAGCACCTAAAATCAAATAAGTTGTAAACTTAAACATCCATTTTCCAAACCTCTCACTTCCACTTATTCCCCACATAGTCAGCATAAACATCCTGCCTCCATCAAAAATAGCAACAGGCCACATATTAATCAAAGCAACACTAAAATTAATCAAAGCCAACCACCAAATCATATTATAAATAAAAATAATCAAATCAATATTAAATTTAGGTTTATAATATGTTGCAGGTTTTTTAAAGAAATTAAAAAATTCAGAAATCTTTCCCATCATTCTCTGGCCCCCTCCTGCAAATCCAATACCAATAACAGCCCTTCCCCTCTCATTAGAATCTTCACCAAGAACAATATCATATTCCAAAACTTCTCCATTTCCAGAAACATCTTTTGTAATTATTTCAATTTCATCACCTGGCTCATAACTCCCAAGAACACTCTCCAAATCTTCATACTCTTCAACCTCCCTACCATCAACCTCAATTATAACCCCTCTTAATCCTACATTAATCGCAGGCAAATCTTCAAAAACCATAATCTCCTCTCGCCCACCTTGAATCTGACTTTTCAAACTCTCAATATTTGTATAATATTTTTCACCATTAACAATAATGCCTGATAATTTAATTTCATTACCATTGCTTCCCAAAATCAAATCATCAACAAGTCCATTATCCTCAATCAAATTCAACAACCCCTGTCCAGAAGAATCTAAAACTACCTTTCCACCTATCATCTCCACTGAATCAACATCAACCAATGCAGGAGTATAAGTATTGAACATAGCACCTGCAGGAGCATAAGCAAATAAAAAGAAATACGAAAGCATTACAAAAAATATTCCAGCTAAAATCAAATTAACAAAAACACCTGCAGACAAAATCGCAATCTGTTGATACTTTGGTTTTTCAAACATTTGCTTTTCATCAGGTTCAACAAATGCAGCTAAAAAAGGTCCTAAAAATCCAAAACCAGTTGTCAGAATTTTAACACCATATCTTTTTGCCATTATACCATGCGCAAATTCATGAAAAATAGCAATAACCGCAATAGCAACTATCCAATATGTAAAATAAAACGGAGGAAGAAAATCAATCTTAAATGCCTCTGGAAGATACGGAATCAATGGCATCAACGGAGGAATCTTAATCGCCCTCACAACTTCAGGAACAAACAAATAAACATAAATCAATTGATACAAAAAATAAATCATTCCAGCCATCAACAAATAACCACAAACAACACCCACGAATCCTAAAACAGAAAGTGTCTTCTTATACCTTCCTCCAACATAATCAATAAACTTAATTCCCAACCTTGTCCTATAAAGATACATAATCCCCTCTCTCTTCAGATTATGCCTACGACTATACAAAAACCAACCCACCAATAATGTAAACACTACTAAAAACGTTATATCATAAATATAAAAACTCATTTTCTAACCTCATCCAAATATAAATAAAAAATCGTTTTTAAATGTTTGTTATATAACAATTTTAAATAATGAAATCTTATTATGATTAATGCATCTATCTTAACTTATGGAAAAAAGAAGAAGTTCAAGGAATCAAATATTGGAAATTTGCAAAAGAATTTTTTAAAAAAGCAACTAATGAAAACTTATTAATCTATTATTCAGGATATTTGTTAAAAGAATTAGTTTTATAATAAATAATAAAATATTTAATCACTCTCTTAATTTTACTTCTTCCTCACAGGTCTAAAATCATTCTTCAAACATTTCCGACATCTAACTTTCCTTTCAATTATCTTTCGAGGATCAGCCCTAAGTTTAGATTTACAATGTTTGCAAACAAACATATCTTTATACAATCTTGCCTGTGCAGGTGGTAATTTTGTTGCCATTTAAATTTTCTCCTGCCCGTTTAAATTTAAATTGCTCAAAATTTGTATTAATTTTGTTGCCATTTAAATTTTCTCCTGCCCGTTTAAATTTAAATTGCTCAAA
>CAYUZV010000006.1:0-1200 GCA_964448605.1 Candidatus Woesearchaeota archaeon | reverse complement strand
ATTTGTATTAATTTTGTTGCCATAAAATTTCTTATAAAAATAGGTATTTAAACTTTTCTCACACCAAAAACTCTTTCTCCTTAACAATCTCCTTACCATCAATCTCAATTCTTCTAACAATTCTACCCTTGCGAAGAGACTTTTCTCGAATCACAGAAAAATCCTTCTCATCTTTCAATTCATCAGGAATAACAATGTCTTCAATAATAAAATCATGACTTATCTCAATATTCTTAAAATCATTAATTTCAGAATCAAAAATAATTTCTTTAACAATATCTAAATCCTTAGTTTTCAATCTACAAAAATCAACCTTAGGTTTATCTTCACCTTTGGTGCTCGGCTTTCCTGACTTAGGAGCTTTTGGTTTAATCTTTAAATCACTATTCCCAACACTAAAACTAAGCCCTAAAAAAGAACTCTTAAATTTATCAGCAATATCTAAAATTTCTTCACCACTCATTTCTTTTGAAATAATATACTGCTTAACTCCCATAAATTGTTTTTTGTCTTCAAAATCTATCTCACCTGTCAAATCAAGAGTAGAAACAATAACACCCTTAATCTCCGAACTATCAGAACCAAGCTTCTCTCCCAAAAAACGAACAAACTCATTACCATATTCAGGAGTTGTCTTTATACTAAACCTTCCTCCAGAATTCTTAACCTCAACCATCGCCCTGTTTTTAAACTCACCTTTACTAAATTTCTGAAACTGCAAATGAACTAAATCATCTTTCTCACCTTCAAAAATCTTCTTAATAAAAAATTTCATATATTAAATCTCAATTTTCATTTATAAAACTTATGTTCAATTTTGATAATTCTTATTAACAATTAAAAATAATTATCTAAATGAAACAGGAAACTTAGATACAAATAATAGCCATAGTAATCTTGTTCATTTTGTCCCTATTTTACGACCCTCGTACAGCAAATTTAGAAGGGAGACTTATATTCTTCAGACTAATTATAGCACTTTTGCTATTCTTTGTTTTTCTTGATTTTTATAATCAAATAGAAAATAACAAAGAAAAATCATCTTATTTAATGAAAAATTAAAAAGCAAAGATACCTCTTGATGGAAGAATAATCTTATTCCTTTTAATTCTAATTCTAATCTATTTATACATTCGTTCTCAAACAACAGCTACATCCCAAATAACATTTCAATAGATTTTTTTAATTCAGAAATTATTT
>CAYUZV010000005.1:0-74043 GCA_964448605.1 Candidatus Woesearchaeota archaeon | reverse complement strand
TTATTTATTAGAATTAACAGATTAATTGAGTTAAATTAATTTGGGATGTAGCTTCAAACAACATAACATTTATAAACCCATAATTTTAAATAACTTCATGGCTTCTATGATTAGTTAACAACTAGTGGAGCTAAAAAACAATGATATTCATTATCAAGGTAACAACAAACAAAGAAGATAGAGCATTAGAAATGATATCTAATAAGATACATAGAAAAAATCTAAATGTATATGCACTGGCAAGACCTCATGGATTAAGAGGTTATATTTTTTTAGAAGCAGAAGACAGAGATTCTGCAGAAGAAGCAACTTATAACCTTTCTTATGTAAAAGGAATTATTGGAAAAACAGTAACTTACGAAGAAATAAAAAATATGTTAGAACCTCAGATGGAAGAAATCAACATAGAAAAAGGAGACATAATAGAGATTATAGGAGAACCTTTCAAAAAAGAAAAAGCAAAAGTAATAAGAGTTGACAAAACAAAAGGAGAAGCAGTTGTAACACTTCTTGCAGCAGTTGTTCCAATACCTGTAACAGTTAAATTAGATAATGTAAAAGTAATTAGAAGAGACAAAGAAGAAAAAGAAGAAGGAGAAGAAACTTCTGAAAAACCTGAAACAAAAGAAGAAGAAGCAGTTCCTCTTGGAACAGACGAACTTAAAATAGATTATGAAGAACCAACAGGAGGTTTGATTCCTGACGATTTTTAAAATGAAAATAAATTTATTAATAGATGGTGGAGATATGAAACCAGGACCAGCAGTTGCTCAACAGTTAGGTCCAATGGGAATAAACATGGGCAAGGTCATCTCTGATGTAAACCAAGCAACACAGGAATTCAAAGGAATGAAAGTTCCAGTTGAATTAGACATTGATGAAAAAACAAAAGAATTCACAATTCATACTTCATCACCACCAACATCTGAATTATTAAAAAAAGGACTAAATTTAGAAAAAGGTTCTAATAAAATTGAAGAAACAAAAGTAGGAAATGCATCAATAGAGGATGTAATTAAAATAGCAAAAATAAAACATCCAAATATGCTTGAAAAAGATTTGAAAAATGCAATTAAATCAGTTCTTGGAACTTGTTTAGGAATGGGACTTTTAGTTGAAAACAAACCTGCAAATGAAGTTACAGAAGAAGTAAATCAAGGAAAATACGATTCAGAAATAAATGAAGAAAAAACAGAAACAACTCAGGAAAAAAGACAAAAACTTAATGATTACTTTAATGATATAAGATTACAGCAGGAATCTAAATTAGAAGCAGCTAAGAAAGCAGCAGAAGAAGCAGAAGCAGCAAAAGCAGAAGCACCTGCAGAGGGTGAACAAAAATCTGCTGAAGAAAAGACAGAAGAGAAAAAATAGATTAAGAAGATTTCAAATGGAAAGAGAGAAGAGTAAAAAAGAGGTATTAAATTTGTTTAATTCTAAATTAAAGTTCAACAGAGATTATCTAAAAGAGTTAAAAGAAGCATGGGAAAGGTGGACAAAAAATCCCTTACCAACAACCTTATAAATACATTATTTCTAATATTTTCAAGGGGCATTGGTCCAGCTTGGTTAGGATTCGAGGTTTGGGACTTCGCGGCCCAGGTTCAAATCCTGGATGCCCCATATCAGGTATTGCAAGGCAATACTTGCTTGAGTCAGGATTTGTTACAGTGATACATCCTGAAATTAAAATTTCAGTCTCCTCATCTCTTACGAGATTTCAGAGGTTCAAATACAACAAATTGCTATGCAATTTGTGTTCCCAAAATCACAAAATGATTTTGAGGACCTGGATGCCCCATAAACAATAAGATTTAAATAACTAAAAAAACAATTCAAAAAATGCCAAAAACAAAAAAAATAAAATCAGCAGGAAGATTCGGAGCAAGATATGGTCGTAGAGTTAAAACTAAAATCGCAGAAATAGAATCAAAACAAAGAAAAAAACAAGAATGCCCATTCTGCAAAGGCACAGCAAAAAGACTATCTAAAGGAATCTGGAACTGCAAAAAATGCAACAAAAAATTCACAGGACATACTTATTTTTTGAAAAGAGAAGAATAAACCCGGCTCTGTTGAAAATCTTTTTAAAAAAGAGATGAGAGTTATTCCCTTCTAATTCCCGAACCTGCTCAGTATTTGAAATTTTTTACTCTCGCAAATTCGCTCGCCCTCCCTTAATTTAAGAGTTTAGCAACTCTCACCCTTGCTTAAATTGACTTTTTCAACAAAACTAATAACCCCAATAACTATTTAAATCTTAAACTCCTTAAATAAAAATGAAACAAATTTTATCATCTAAATTTATAAATAAAATAAAAAACCAAAAACAAATAATAGCTGTGCTTTTATTCGGCTCCTACGCAAGAGGTGAGCCAAATAGAGATATTGATATTTGTTTAGTGTTAGATAAAAAATATCCTAATTTAAGTATGACAAATTTAAAAATAGAAACTTCAATAAATTTATCTTCAAAATATGATGTTTCAATATTTCAACAACTTCCATTATATATAAGAAAGAGGATTTTAGAGGAAAGCAAGGTTTTGTTCTGCAGAGATGAAAATTTGTTATATGAAATAGCATATAAAACAATAAGAGATTTTAATTTGTTTGAAAAAGCTTATAATTATTACCTAAATGCAATAGAAAATGAAATCTAAAAAAATAGATAAAAAGAAGATACTCTCAAAAATTGACCAAATAGATTTACATCTAGAAGAGATTGAAAAAATCAAACCTTCAGATTATAATGAGTATAAAAATTCAATTGAAAAGAAAAGAGCATGTGAAAGATTGCTCCAGATATCTATAGAAATAATTATAGAAATAGCTTATATTATTGTTTCTAACTTAAAATTAGGAGTGCCAAGTGACGAAGATGTTTTATTTGAAAAACTAAGAGAAAAAAAGATAATCTCTAAAGAAATTTTTACAATTATAAAAGAAATGAAAGGATTCAGAAATATCTTAGTTCATAAATATGGAGAAGTTGAAGATGAAAAAGTCTTTGAAAATTTAGACAATTTGGAAGATTTTGAAAAATTTAAACAAGAGATTCTAAAATTTTTAAAAAACCAATAATTTTAAAAATCTTCAAAATCCCTGATTTTGATGAGTTAAAAATTTCCAAAAGATTTTTAAATGCCTTAAACACACCTATAATATAGAATGGCAATAGATGATGAAAAATTCGCTCCTGAAATAAGAGCATTGCTTGGCTGCGAAAAAGCTAAAAAAGAATAAAATTAGTCAGAGAATATTCATCAGAACCATCTAAACAAGAACCTCCCATCCAACAAGATATGAACGAGGATAAAACAAAATGGCACAATACAAATGTTTTAAATGCGGAAAGAAAATAACTTCAAACACACTTGAAAAGAGATTTCTATGTCCTGGTTGTGGAACTAAGATTTTCTACAAACCAAGGAAACATGTTACTAAAATAAAAGCTATTTAAAATGACAGACCCACAAACACAGGAAAAAATACAAGAACTGCAATCTCATGAACAAAATTTGCACAATATAATGATGCAAAAACAAACATTTCAAGTTGAAATAAACGAAACTGAAAATGCTCTGACAGAAATAACTAATGCAAAAGACGACACTTACAAACTAATCGGAAACATAATGATTAAATCAGACAAAGAAAAAATAAAACAAGAACTAACAAAAAAACAAGAACTCATATCACTAAGACTAAAATCAATTGAATCTCAAGAACAAGAACTAACAAAACAAGTTGAATCAATAAGAAAAGAAGTCATGGAAAAAATAAAATAATCTTCAATCATTCTATTCAAACTACAGAAATCTTTAAATAATCTCTTTATATAAATTTAATATGGTTTTTGACAGCATAAAAAAAGCATTTTCATCAAATGATGAAGATGACGAATACATTGAAATCGATTTAGGAAAAGAAGTGAAAAAATCTAAAATTATGGTAAAACCCTTTGCACTAAAAGGTTTTGAAGACATAAACTCAATTTTAAACTCATTAAGAGAAGGCTATACAATAGCAGTTATTGATATAAAAGAACTAAGAAATAAAGACATAATTGAACTAAAAAGAGCAATATCAAAAATCAAAAAAACAGTTGATGCCTTAGAAGGAAGCATAGCAGGATTTGGTGAAAACATAATAATCGCAACACCAAACTTCGCAGAGATTCATAAGCCGGTTCATAGTTCTCAGGGAGAGTAAACCCTACTTCTTATAAGCATTTTTTCTATGTCTTATTGAATGAACAACTAACAAATCCTTACTTTTGTAATAATTAACAAACAATCTATAATTTCCTATCCGAATCTTACTAACATCCAAACCAACCAAAGGTTCAAGATATCTTTCAATATTTTCAACTTTTTCATTAATCTTTTTAAAAATCCTTCTTGAAATATCCTCAGACAATTTCCTAAGAAACTCTCTTGCCTTAGGATCCCAAACAATAGAAACCATTTTAACCAAACTCTTTTTCCATTTCTTCATTAGGAATAAAATCACCCTCACTTCTCTCCTGAGACTCTTTTATTTCTTCTAAAACATCATCACTTAATTCAAAATTTTCACTAACAATAGATTTAAGATTTTCCATATCCCTTTTTAAAATCAATAATTCTTTATACACATTTTCAATATTAATTAATCCTGACTCCATTATTTAATTTAATTCTCCAACTATATAAGATTATCTGTATTAAACTGCATCCCACAAAAACCACTCAATTTTTAAACCTCTCTATATATATAGGAACATGAAAACTCTTTTAATCCCAGCAATAAGAAAAAACCTAAACATAACACTATCAACACAACAAATAAACAAACTACCTAAAAAACTCCTATTATTATATAGTATACAATACAAAGAACTAGCACAACAAGTAAAACAACAACTCACAACCCACAACATCCAAATACCTCAAACAAAACAAGTTTTAGGATGCTCAACAATAAAAAACCCTAAAAAACTTCCTATACTCCTCGTAACAACAGGCACTTTCCATTCAATAAACCTATATACCCAAGCACCAGAAATCTACCTATTAAAAAACAACCAAATAGAAAAAATCCCTCAAAAACAAATAAAAACCCTCAAAATCCAAAGAAAAACAGCACTAATGAAATTCCTTTCAGCAGAGAATATAGGCATTTTATCATCGACAAAGCCCGGCCAAAACAAAATAAATCTCGCATTAAAATTAAAGAAAAAAATAGAAAAAAAATACAAAAACCAAAAATCAGTTTTTCTCTTTATTTCAGACAATATTGATATTTTCCAGCTTGAAAACTTTCCAATTCAATCATGGGTAAATACTGCCTGCCCGCAAATCACCGTCGACAAAACAGACATAATCAACTACTCAGAACTCCCATTTTAACCATTTTCACTACTCAATATATACAACTTTTTATATATTCCCTATTACAGAAAACTTTAAAAACATGTCATAACTACAAAATTATAACAAAATGAAAACAAAAAACACAATGAAAACAAAAAACACAATGAAAACAAAAAAAATAACAACATTCGCTTTGTGTTTATTAACACTATTATTTACAATGAGTGTTGTGAGTGCTGGTGTTGATTTTCAAGACCTTACAGGTGACTCTCAATCTGTTGACCCTGATTCTCAAGTAACTCTTACTTTTGCATTAAAAGAAGATGGTAATGGAGATTTTACAGATATATCTCTTGACCCTACAATAACATTCTCTGGTTGCTCAACAAATTTTGATGCACCATTAGACATATCTAACTTACCTAATGAATTAGAGAAAAACGAAAAAAGCGATACTATTACAGTTAAATTTAATGTCCCCAAATCTCAAAAAGCATGTTCTTATACCGGAACAATGGTATTAAGAGGAAAATACTCAAATTCAATGGTTTACCCTCAAACAATTTCTCTAAGTGTAAACTCAAAACCAACTCTACAAATCTCAAAACCAACTTCTTTAACAACTTCATCACCCTCAACATTCACAATAACTAATACAGGAAACACTAACCTAAATCCCTCTATTGCTATAGATGAAGTAATGGGAATTTCAGAAGATTTTACAATAAAAATAGATGATGAATCTTATGAACCTAATTTCTTACTTAATGCAGGAGATTCAGTAACAGTTGAAGTATCTGCACAAGTTCCAGGTGGTGAAGAGGACTTTTTAGAAGGAAAAACAACTACAATAACTGTAACAGATGATGATATTGAAGAAACAGAAATTCTTCAAATAGAAGGTTCATATTGTGAAATCGGAGATATTGGAGACCTAAGAATTAAAAAAGTCAAATTCCGTAATGAAAAGGGCTTTGGAGATGACGAAGAATGGTATTTATTTGATGAAATAAAAGTTGAAGTAGAAATAGAAAATGATGCTGACTTTGACATAGATGATATAGTTGTTGAATGGGGATTATATGACAAAGATAATAACGAATTTTTAATAGAAGACGAAGAAGATGATTTTGATTTAGAGGAAAGTGGAGAAGATGATGAAAAAGAATTAACAATAACCTTCACAGTCGATGCAGATGAATTTGATGAAGATTTTAGTGAAAGTGATTTTGTATTCTTTATAAAAGCATACAGCGATGAAGAAGACGAAGATACCCAATGCACATCTTACAAAGAAGAAGATATAAGAGTCAAAAAAGACAAAGATTTTGTAATTTTAAATAATATCAAAATATCTTCAGATACTATTCCTTGTGGTGAAATCTTAGAAGGAACATTTGATATCTGGAACATTGGAAGTGATGACCAAGAAGATGTTTCAGTTTTAATTGAAAATACAGAATTAGAAATTACTGAAAAAATAGAAATCGGAGACCTTGATATCCTTGATGATAAAAAATCAGTTCCATTCAGTTTAACAATTCCTAAAGATGCAGAAGAAAAAGCATATGTTTTGGAATTAAAAGTATTAGATGAGGATGATGATGTGTTTGAAAATGATGAAGATGACTTATCAGAATTTGATTCACCTGTTTTTAATGTTGAAGGAAACTGCTTAGGTGAACCAGCAGATGTTACAATAACAGCTGAACTTGACCCAGAAACACCAACTGCAATTGCAGGAAAACAAATAATAGTAAAAACAGTTTTGGAAAATAAAGGAGAAACAGATGCAACATACACTCTTTCAGTTGAAGGAAATTCAGAATGGTCTGAATTAATTTCACCAAGCCCTCAAGCAGTAGTTGTTAAAGCAGGAGAATCAGAAATAGTAAATATAAGATTAAACATAAACGAAGATGCTCAGGGCGATAGAGAATTCACAATAAATGCAGTTACAGAAGGAAAAACAACTCCACAAAAAGTCGCTCTTTCAATAACAAAACCTGAAGCACAAACAACAGAAATCACAGAACACTTAAGAGAAAACTGGTTTATCTACTTAATAATAGTAGTTAACATAATCTTAATCATAGCAATCATAATAGTGATTCGGAGAATGGTTTCACCAGCACCTCCAATGTAAAGTTATTTAAACAACTTTACTTTTTCTTTTTATGAAACTTAATCCAAAATTTAGAATTTTAATAAGATATCTAACTCTTTTACTAATAATTCTTCTCTCTCCTCTTTTTTACAAAATTCTAATCCCCCTAACCCTACACCCCACCACCCTCCTTCTCAAAATATTTTTTAACAACATAATTTATAATCAAGATACAATTATAATAAACCAAATAACTTTAATAAAAATAATTCCAGCCTGCACAGCTCTTTCAGCTTATCTTTTGTTAATCATACTTAATTTAACAACTCCAATCAAAAAACTCAAAACAAGAATCTACTCTCTAACCTTTTCAATACTCTCTTTGTTAATCTTAAACATTTTAAGAATCTCAACACTTTCAATCCTAAAATACAACAACCTCCCTTTCTTTGACATAACTCACAAAATCTTCTGGTATTTTTTATCAACAATATTCGTAATCTTAATCTGGTTTCTAACAATAAAAATATTTTCAATTAAAGAAATCCCGATTTATAGTGATGTCAAACAACTAATAAAAAATATACATTAATACCTATTAATAAATTTAAATCAATATCCTTTAGTTCTTAATGAAAAATGAACAAATCATGATTGCAAATTCTTCAATGTTATCTTTTTCAACATTTTTAGGAGTTCTAATAGCATTGATATATTATGCCCACCAAATAATAAAAATAAATCTTCTTGGAGCTCTAACCATAATCAACATTTATATACTTGTAAATCTTGTCTTTTTATATATGTTAAAAATACTGGAGATTATGAAATGAATAAAAAAAAATCAAATTTCATAATAAGAGAAATTAAAGAAACTATAATATTCTTAAAAACTTATTGGCCAATTCTTTTAATTCTTTTGCTTATTTATTTATTAGTAATTTTATTAAGACCTCGATGAAACTTCAAAACCAAACAAATTCCAACAAAAAACAAAACTATCATAAAAATCAAATCACCATTAGAAAAACCTATTTCAAAAACTCTTTTAACAGGAACACTTAAAGCACCTGCAACAAGCCCTAACAAAAAATACAATACTCTGCATCTATCTTTTTTAAACAAATAACTAATAACTCGGGAAATAATAAAAACCCCTAACAAAGCACCAAACCCGAAAACAATCAAATAATTAATTTTAGAAAAGTCATGCAAAGCACCTATAACAAATTCATATAATCCCATTATCAAAAGAATAAAAGCTCCTGAAATTCCAGGCAAAAACATAGCACTAATTCCAATAAAACCTCCAAAAAACACATACAAATAACTTGGACTAACAACCTCAACAGGACTTAAAAAAGCAAGCAACACCCCAACAAACAATCCAAAAAAACCAAACACAATCCTATTAAAATCATGATTCTTAATATTCTCAAAAATTATAAAACACGAAGCCAAAATCAAACCAATAAAAAAACTCATAGTATAAATAAAATAATTCTCTAACAAAAAACTCACAATCCCTGAACCAAAAAACAAAGCACTTCCAATACCAAAAAACAAAATCAATAAAAATCCCAAATCTAATTTTTTATATTCTTTATTCTTAAATGTCTCAAAAGAAAAACTTTTAACAGCATTAATCAATCTTTCATAAATTCCAGTAATAAATGCAATTGTCCCTCCAGAAATTCCAGGAATCAAATCACAAATCCCCATCAACATTCCTTTTAAAAAAACACTCAATTTTTCTTTCATAAATCACAATACAATTAATTTTATATAAACTTTGTGTATATCATATAAATGAATGAAATTTCAATTAACCAAGCTTTTGAAATTGCTTTAAAAAAACACAACCAAGGCAATTTAAAAGAAGCAGAATTAATTTATAAAAAAATTATAGAAAAAGACACCCAAAATCACAATGCATTGCACCTTTTAGGATTAATAAACCACCAATTAAAAAATCCAAACAAAGCAATTAAAAAAATAAAAAAAGCAATCCAAATAAAACCAGAATCTCTTTATTACCATAATCTTGCAATGATTTATGATTCATTAAATAATCCAGAAAAATCCACAGAAAACTTTCAAAAAGCAATTCAAATAAACCCCTCTTACCCAAATTCCCACTTAGCCCATTATAACTTAGGAATTGAATTCCAAAACAAAGGAGATTTTTCCCAAGCATTAATTCATTACAATAAATCAATAGAACTAAAACCTGATTTTTATGATGCATACTGGAACAGAGCACTTCTCTTATTACTTTTAGGAAAATTCAAACAAGGATGGAAAGATTATGAATTCAGATTTAAAAAAAAGAATCCAATAGACACAAGAACTTTCAACAAACAAAAATACAAAAACACTCCTTTAAAAAACAAAAAAATACTCATTCTATCTGAACAAGGTTTCGGAGACAATATTCAATTCATTAGATACCTTCCATTACTAAAAAAACAAGGAGCATATATAATTTTAGAATGCAAAGAGGAATTAAAACCTTTATTTGAAAATCTAAAAGAAGCAGACAAATTAATCATAAAAAATAAAGAACACTTCCCTGATTTTGATTTTTATATCCATATCATGTCCCTTCCAGGAATTTTCAATACAAATTTATCAAACATACCTAAAACCCTCAAATTTAATTTAAAAGATTCACTCTCTGCTGAAATTAAAAAAGAATTTAATACTTCTAATTTAAAAATAGGAATAGCATGGAAAGGCAATCCAAATAATGAAAATAACAGAAAAAGGTCAACAAATCTGGAAAATTTCAAACTTTTAAAAAATCCAGGAATAAAATTATTCTCATTGCAAAAAGGTGAAACTTCTGAACAAATAAATGATTCTGAAATTATAAATTTAAATAATTATCTCAATAATTTTTTAGATACAGCAAACATAATAAATCACTTTGATTTAATTATAACTGTTGACACCTCAATTGCTCATTTATCAGGAACACTAAACAAACCAACTTGGACTTTAATTCCTTACATCCCTGACTGGAGGTGGGGTTTAAATAAAAAAACAACACCCTGGTATCCTTCAATGAGATTATTTCGACAAGAATCTCAAAACAACTGGAAACCAGTTTTTGAAAAAATCAAAAAAGAACTAAAAAACCTAACTCTCCATAAACCTCTCTGCATACTCCTCTAAAATCAGCAACTCAAATCTTTCAGTTGATTTCAAAATATCACAATCTTTAAACCCAATTTCATAACAATTCCTTTTTGCCTCTTTAATATAATTTCTATCAGCACTTCTAACTTTGATAATCGTATCTAAATCAGAATCCCAGCAATTTTTAAAAGTAATATTGTTTTCTTCAGCATAACTTCTATTATAAACAGCAGATTTAACAGGCAAACCAGAATCACCTAAAAAAGCAGTCAAAGCAGTTAATGCAACAATGTTCTCCTCGCATTTTTTCATTCCAGTATCAAGTGAAAGATAAACATCACTAAAACCTCCTGTATGCCTTGCAAATTCAATCTTACCATCACTAACATTAATTATTTCAACATCATCCAATTCCCGAGGATCATTTCTTAATTTCACAGAATAATCACCAATAACCTGCCCAGTTCCAGAAACAACTGGAAAACCAATATTATAAATAATCAAATCACCCACCTTAGTTTTCCTAACCTCAAGCCCGTTATAATCAAAAGTATTAATAAAATTCTCAACAAAAAAAGGAACAACTAAAACAATAACCAACATTCCAATCATTAAAAAAACAACCCATTTAATCTGACTTTCTTGCTTTTTATCAACCTTATTTCCATTCCCAACATCTTTCGCCAAATCTCCAGCATTTTCATTATTCAATTCTTTCTCCACACTATTTTCAACATTAGATTTATTCTCTTCATTATCCAATTTATTCATATTATCTAAACTCTCTGAATTATCACCTTCCTCCAAGCCCGCCTCCCTTTCAAAATTCTCCACTTCATTATCCTCAAACCTTTTATCTTTTTCTTCCATATTATTACATACTCTCTTTATTTTTAAATATTCTTAAAATTCAACCTATACTTCCAATAAATCAAATAAAAATGCATCAGCATATTTCGTCTGATTACCCAAACTCGCTTTTATAAAAATACAATTATCTTTTTGATAAATCTTTTCCCTCTCTCCTTCATAATCAACCTCTTCAATAACAATCACATTATCTTCAGAACAATTTTTAACAGGATAATCATAACTGCAATTTTCACTTAAACAAGCACCATTAAACCTTTCAACAAAATAATCCATATTCCTGCCTATCTCATTCAATGGCTCTTGATAATCTCCTGAAAAATAAAGTGTCTTTCCAGAATAATCCTCTAAATCAAGTTCATTAACTAATCTTATGCCTTCAACATTTTCAGGATTATATCTTGTCATAAATTCCATTCCCTGAATATTAAATCTCCAATATCCATCACTATTAACAAACTCAACACTCTTAATTTCCAAAACCTCCTCACCACTTCCAGAATCTCCTCTCAAAGCATAACCAACACTACTAAATATCATCAATCCAATCAAAATAATCCCAATAATCAACTGATTCCTTCTATTCTTTTTATCCTTTTCTTTTTGAGTAATTATTTTCTGCATAAAATCTCAATCAACCAACATTTAAAAATATTTCTGCACAATTACAAATTTCACACTCCCGAAACTATTGTCAAAAAATACTTCTCAAACTCACCATTTAAAAAACCCAAATAATCTCCCTCACCCAAAAAACATTATCTCCCATAATACCTCAAATCTTCCCCACTCCCGAAACCTCCGTCACAACCCTCAAATAAAAAACAAAGAAAAAAGAAAAAAAGAAAAATAAATTTACTCTTCTGTTTCAGTTCCAGTGCTAGTAATAGGATATACTTGACTGTATCCTATGTCAGTACTAACTCCTTCTTTAGCTTTAGCAATAGCATTAAGAGTATCAGCTTTTTCATAACCAGCAACTAACATAGCAGTAGCATCATCACTATATGGAGAAGTAACTACTTTTATTAGATATTCACCTTCACCCACTTCAGTAGCAGCTGTAAAATCAGCACCACATGTAGGGCTAGTAAATCCTAAAATCTTAGCAGCAACAGTATTAATACAACTACCACCCACTACAAGCAAATTCTTGCTTGCAACAGTACTTACTTCACTATCAGTAACAATCATTACCTGTCCTCCACTTGAACTACTTCCTGTTGAACCAGGAGTAATTGAAGCAGATTCTTCAGCCATGTAAATCTGTGCATAAATTTGCTCATCAGGATAACTAATTGTAGCTGATTTCTGATCTGAATCAGAACCATCAATAGTGACTATAGTCCCCCACAAGTCAGCTCTGTCTTCCATCTTGCTATCACTTGCTCTTGTTTTAGACCAACTAGTCCCTGCATTACTCCAAGTATCTTCAACACTATCAACACCAACTCCATCATCACCAGAACCACCTTCTTCAACTTCAACAATTAATGCTTGATAATCTGAATTATCATCTTTTTCTTCAAAGATAACCATAGCAGGTTCATCAATATTAGCATTCTCTGCAACATTCAAAAGCATAATTTTAGTACTATTTCCACTTGTAGTAGTAAAATTATATTTTAACTGTCCAATTGTTGCAGTAAACGAATCTGCACCACTGGTATCATTCATATCAAGCGTTTGAACCCCTGCTGAAGTAGTAAAGTTCCAACGAGAATTAGTATCATTGAAATAACTAATACTTTCAACACTAGTATAACCATCTCCCTTAGGAAATTTAAGCTCTGTTAAAGCATTGCTCGCACCATCCCAATTATTCAAACTTATAGTTATTGGTTCATACAATCCAATCTTAGCACCTTTTGAAGTTTGAATTGTTGGGTAAATTACAGCAACTCCATTTCCACTACTATCAGGATAATCTAATCTAACAGTATAAGCTTCTGTTGCCACAGTATGCGCACCTGCCAGTGTAACTGAATAAGATTTACCTCCAATAGTGATTGTTCCAGAACCATCAGCAGTCCACACAGTATCGTAAGTATCATCTGTAAAAACATCCTTGAATTGAGCAATATCACTGCTATATCCCGAAGATTGATTCTTAACATTTGACAACTTCAATAAATATCCTTCATCCTCATTACCTACAACAACTATTTCCTCATCATGAATTGCTTCAGATTCAAAAACACTGATATTTCTATAATCATCATCAGCCATAAGTTGAGGAGTTTTAGAACCTGTGCTATTAACTACCCATGTAATTGTTTTTTCATGACCTCTATGGTCTGTAAAAGTTAAATCTAACTTATCATCACTACTCGGAGCAACAGTTATTGTTTCTCTTGAAGAAACATCTCCTGCAGTAATTGGATCTGACTCAATATTAAAACCAGAAAAATCCAGTTTAAAATTACCAAAAACAGGGTCTGTAAAAACCTCTCCTGCCTTTATAGCATCTTCATCAGATTCTGAAGCATATACACTAATTGTTAATGAAGTCATATTTTCAGTACTCTCTCCTGTAGTTCCAAAATCTACAACAGTTCCATCTACAGTAGTTGCATCATCACCTTCAGTAACAGAAGAACCATCTTCAAGAGTTAACTTGTCAGCACCTACAACAATACTTGCTGATAACTTTATATTAGTTTCATCAGCAGTTGTAACTGCAATAGTAACATCATTAACCTTTTTAGATGCAGCTTCACTAATTTCTCTGCTTGCAGAAGTTCCAGCACTATCTGTAACTTTAATTGTAGCAGCATCATCTGATGCTGAAACTAATTCAACAGTGTAGGTTTCACCTCCAACAGTAACATCAGCAGTAGGATTATCACTTGATAAACTTATTTTTTCAGCACTTTTTAACAATACTAACGTATCTGAATCACTTGAAGCAGCAATTGTAAAATCTTGTCCAAAAAGGGTTATAGTTTCTCCTTCTGAATCAGAATTACTTAAATTAACTGCTTTATTAAATGTGGCAGTTGCATTGTAAATGTAATTTGCCTGAGTTGTACTAGTTGTTAAAGCATAATTAGGGTCATCTGAAGTTGTTGGCTGTTTATCAAAAGTAATTCTTGGATTTGAACCAATATTAATTGAATGTGTTACAGTAGCATCCACATTTCCAGAAAAACTCTGATCAGCTAAAACAATAGGCAACTCACTTTTTGTTAAAACACTTTTAACAGAATTTAAACTATCATTAACATATAGTTTTGTTCCTCCTGAAAAAAGAGCAGCAGCTTCACCACTTACAGAAGCACTAGTTGTAGCAGTTCCACTTGTAGCAAGAGCTCCAAGTTTTTGTTGCAAATCAATAGCAGCAGTAACATCACTAATAGCAGCATTAGCACCATAAACAACAGCACCATCTGCAAGTCCATCAACTACAAAAGGAGCTGGATAGGTTGCAGCAGCTGCAAATCCAATAGTACTAGAAAGCATAACTGCACTTGTCAATACCGAAGCTATTTTTTTAAAATTAAATAACATATTTTTTAACCTCCTTTCAATATTTTTTATCATAACCTCCAATTATATTGGACACCTCTTTCTGTCATCCCTATAAGTCCTCTGTCATTCTGGCCAGTTTTATTTAAACAATACTAAATATATTTCTTCATTTAAAAATCTTTCCCCATTCTTTTCCATAAAAACCTTTATTTTTAACTTCTATTTATAAACCTTATGTAACTATTATATAATTAATAATAAGTTCCTAAGAATAACAAATTTTCTTTATTTTTAAATACACCATATTTAATAACATATATTATAAAAAATAACCAGTATCTATAACATATATTTATTAGATATATGGAAAAATTTATATACCATTGATTCTTAGGTATTTTAGATAAAATGGCTAACCAAACAAAAACACGAACAATTTCAATAACTGAAAAAGAAGGAACATTCTCAACAATATTTAGCAGATTTAAATCTAATAAAAATCAGGAATCAGAAATCTCTAAATTAAGACAGATTTTAAGCAATGAAAAAGCTCGTTTATTGCATGTCTGCAAAACAAAACAACCAGAATCCATATATGAATTAGCAAAACTCTTAGGAAGAGATTTCAAAGCAGTCAGGCATGATATTAAGCTTTTAGAAAGATTTGGTTTTATAGAACTCATCGCATCTCACAAACACGGCAGAGAACGATTAAGACCTGTTTTAGATGCAGATAAGGTAGTTATTACAATAAACTTATAACAGGATTTCTATAAGAACCTTATTTTAGCAATCTCTTACAATAAAAAGATACCATAAATGTTATCACCTCAACAGTATCTCCAATATTCAGTGGAAAACAAACCATTTTGCGAAAAATAACAAGCAAGATGGCGAGTCATAAATTACAAGGTAGTAAAAACTCATCAGAGATACTCTCACCTCACATTAAAAATTCACTTCTTCTTTCCTTTCCCTCTACTCTTATGAATATTTTCAATCCCAGCATTTCCCCTTTTTTTAATCCAAACAATAATAACAACAATAAATGCTAAAAGCATTAATCCTATTCCAATAATCCATCCTCGCCCCACCTCGCTACTTAAAATCTCATCAGGAGATTTCTGAACAATATCTCCACTTTCAGCAGAACCTCCTCCAGATAAACTACTGCTTGAAGAAACACTCTCATTAGTTGTTTCATTTGAATCTGTTGATGATGTAACAATTCCTCCACCACCTCCTGAAGAACTACTGCTCGAACTGCTTGTAGCAGTTATCACACTTCCGGAAACAGAAGGTCCGGTTCCTGAGAAATGAGGTAATCTTACCCAAATCTTATTATTACTCGTATCAATATAACAAGGAGTTGTTTTATTCAATCCACTTGCATTACGAGTGCAATTAACACTCTCTAACAATGTCTGCCATTCATTTTGTTCATCTGAATAATGAGATTGATTACCTGCTAATGCACTTGCATTTGTTCCATTATTAGCAGTGTTCCATATAACATTCCAATCATCATCATACAAATTTGGAATACTAAGATTAATATCTGCATTTTCATTTAAACCAGTTGTAGAAGTACTTCCTTCAGTATAAGGCATTGAAATTAAAACATAATCATAAATCGTAGGTCCATTACTTCCAAATCTCATTGCAGAATCAAAACCACTTGAAGTGGTTTCTGTTGCAGCATTATCAAAAGATGCATCAGGAGGTCCTGATGCAAGCATATCAACATTAACATAATGAACAATTATTCCTGCACTCAACATACCCATTCTAAAACTTAAAGCACCACCCCCTATAACTGAATTTAAAGGATTAAAATTATCCATGTCTGCAGAATTCTGAACACTACACCCACTTCCTGGGACAGGCATATCACAACTTAAATTAGATTTATATAAAGCAACACTAATCTGGGATTTTGCCAATGTTGAACCAATATCTCCAGGATTAAAAGTTGACAATGTAATATTAGGATTTGATAAAATTTGTGATGCAGTTCTTGTTCCAATCTTTCGAGGAGCATATGTCTGAGAATAAATATTCATCTCTTTAATTCCAGTAATATTCAACAAAGGCAAATAAAAACTAGACCCTCCTGAAGAAACTTGTGTCCCAAAGATAAACTCCTTAGCTCCATAATCAGAATAATCTACTTTTGCTTCTATAAATGCATTAGATTGTGTTACTAAATCATCTGTAGAATTAATTAAGCTAAATTGCTGTTTTGCAGTAGAGATATTCACTTCTTCCCAAGTATTTGCATCATCTAAAGACATATTGCTATTTGCAGAACCCCAATCACCTGACATTAAAGGATACATTGTAAAATTTAATTCATCACTACTAGAAGAATAATCTAGAGTTATATTTTTATACCCTCCATAATAATTTGTTCCGTTTCTTGCTGTTGCAAATAAAATATATGTTGCTGATTCTTCAGGACCTGGAAGAGTTATATTGTAAAAACCTGAAGTTAAATTATATTCATCAGTTTGCCCATTATTCCACGCACTCATATTATAAGGCATTGAAACTCTATCACCTAAAAAAACATGATCTCCAGAGGCTAAGAAAAATGCAACAACATTAAACTCATTCCAATCTGCAAAATCATCTCCACTTGTGTTTTGAATATGCCCTGTTATTCTTAGTAAATTTGTCGTAACATTAAATGTTTTTTGAATAGTATGTGTAGTTGCATTATAACTCAATAAATCAGAAGAAGTATATGAAGAACCTGATGAAAAATTATTCCAATTATAAATAGCTCTCATATCTGTACGAGGAAAAATTGTAATTGAATAATTCCTATCTCTTGGAACATAAACAATTCCTTCTGAAACTTCATTATTATTTTCCTCAACAGGAAAACCCAACTTTGTGTCCTTAACTGTATATGTAAAATTAATTCTATCTCCAGTAGAATTAATTGCAGTTATATTTATAGTTCCTGCATCTCTCAGATAAAATTTGATATCTGTTGTATTAAAAAAATGAGAATAAGGAAACATTGGAAGAGATTGTCCTATGTAATCTATAGGAGTGCTTCCATCAGTTTTATTCTCCTGAAAATGCCTAATAATAGGTTTATACATCCAACTCGAATTTCCACTAATACTAAAATTAAACCATCCTGATTCATTAGAATAAGAAAAATTAGATCCAACCAAGTTTGAAGAACCTCCAGACATATCCCAAATTGAGATATTTATAGTAGTATTGTATAAGATATTTCCATCAACATCATAAGTATATCCATAAAAATCCCAAGCAAAAACAAAATTCAAACCAAACAAGACAACAACAATTAACATCAAAACAAAAAAATATACTTTCCTATTTTTAATCTCAACCTCTTCAACCATTTTCACATCTTTTTTTAATTAATTCAAAGGATAACCTTATTTATAAACCTTTTTATTCTCCCCCCGACGACAAATTCATTTCTTCAACCATTTTTCATTCCATTAAATTCCTCACTCCCTAAATAACTCTCACCACCTTTATTAAAAATCTAATATCTCTCTTCCTCTTCTAATCTTTTCAACTCTTCCTGATCTCTCTTAAATTTCTCTCTTGCATCTTGCAATTTTTTCTTTCTCTCCCTCAATTCATCCAATTCTCTTTTCGCCTCCTCAATCTTTTTTTCAGCACTATCTAACTTTTCATTATAATCATCAACATCAACAGGTTTTTTTACTTTAAAATCTTCATCTTTTTTACTTTTTCCACTCTTCTTTAAAACAAAAAATAATATTATCCCAATAAACAAAACCAATCCAAAAATACCTCCTGCCCAATAAAATATTTTTGAACTTATATTACCAATAGCCATTCCAGTTATTTTTGATTCATCCTGAACTTCTTCAACCTCTTGAGTTTCAGTGTTTTCTTCTACAACATTTCCTCCAGGAACTTCATCTGCTAATTCCTCAACAATCTCTTCAGTCTCTTCTTCAACCTCATCAACCAGCTCCTCAACAACTTCTTCTTTAATCAATCTAACATCACCAGGTATAAAATTTATATTAATTGGTTCACTTGTCAATAAATCTTCAAACACATGATTAATAATTACACTATTTCCTTTTTTCAAAATAACCTTTAAATCTATTTTAGATTTAGTTGTATCTGAGGCAATTGTAACATCTCCATCTCCAGTTTCAGGATAAAAACTCTCAAAATTACTCTGAGAATCAGGTTCTCTAAAAAAAATATTAAGTTTATGTTCAGGAAGAGTATTAACATTAATTGTAACAGAAGCAGATACCACAGAAACCATTAAAAAAACCCACAAAACAACAAATGCCTTTTTCATCATTTTACACCCCTCTATATCTTTCATAATTATATTTTAATTTTTATTATTTATAAACCTTTTTATCAATAATGCATATTCTCAAAACCTTCTTTTCTCTCAAATCGATTTTCAATTTTAGGTTCCTCATACATAACCTGTTCTTCAACAACTGGTTTCTCTTCGACAATATTTAATCCTTTTTTTAATATCTCTGCCTTATCAGTTCTTTCCCAAGTAAAATCAGCATCAACTCTTCCAAAATGTCCATCAGATGCAGTCTTTTTATAAATAGGTCTTTTCAAATTTAATTCTTCAATAATTCCTTTAGGAGTTAAATCAAAATTTTCATAAACTAATTCTGAAATTTTTTCTTCAGAAATTTTATTTGTCCCAAAACAATCTACATTAACAGAAGTAGGTTTTGAAACTCCAATAGCATAACTCAACTGAACTTCACATTTTTCAGCTAAACCTGAAGCAACAATATTTTTAGCAACATAACGAGCCATATAAGCACCGCTTCTGTCTACTTTAGAAGGGTCTTTTCCAGAAAAAGCACCCCCTCCATGACGACCAACTCCTCCATAAGTATCAACTATTATCTTACGACCTGTAACACCAGTATCTCCTTCAGGACCTCCGATAACAAATCTGCCTGTTGCATTAACATGAACCTTAGTTTCTTCATCCATAAGATTTTTGCAAATAGGATTAATAACCTTTTCAATTATTTCTCTCTTAACAACTTCTTCTGAAATATCATCAACATGTTGTTGAGCAATTACAACTGCAGAAATTCTCTTAGGTTTACCATCTTCATATTCAACAGAAACCTGACTTTTTCCATCAGGACCTAATCCCCTTATAATTCCTGTCTTTCTAACAATAGATAATCTTTGAGTTAATTTATGAGCTAAAACAATTGGAAGAGGCATAAGTTCTTCACATTCAGCACAAGCATAACCATACATCATTCCCTGGTCACCTGCACCCTGTTCCTTATCTTCTCCAATTCCAGAAGTAACACCCTGAGAAATATCCACACTCTGCCCATGAATACTAACCCAGACACCAGCATCTTCATAATCTATTCCAAAACGAGGATCAGTATACCCTATTTCTTTTAAAACATCTCTTACAACTCTTTGAGCATCTAAAAAACCTTTTGTAGTAACCTCTCCAGCAACATGAACACTTCCAGTTGTAACCAAGCACTCAACAGCAACTCTGGAATCAGGATCTTGAGCAAGCAAATTATCAAGAATAGCATCACTTATTTTATCACAAACCTTATCAGGATGTCCTTCAGTCACACTTTCTGAAGTTATCACATATTTTTTTACCATATATTTAAACATTAAAACTCTTTAAAAATAAAACTATTCTTGAAAATATATTTTAAACCTTATCATCCCCTGCAAACTCTCAATTCAACACCAATAACACCAGAACCAAAACCAACATCAATTGACTTGCTTGCACCAACTCTCGAAGAACAACCTTCCATTTCTCCTTTCTGAAAAACAGGAACAATCTCATAACCTTCATCATCTAATTCCAAATCCTTGTATAAAATTTTCAATTCAAATCCTTTATTAACTCTTTCATTCCCAATATCTAATGAATTTTCAATTAAATCCAAATACTCTTCATTCAAAACTTCGCAAGCATCTCTATCATCTAAACACCTTCCATTATCATAACATTCTTTTATTAATTCTTCCATATCTAAATATTGAGGATAAAAATTTATTGCACAAGAACTGATATGCCCCATACTTGCACTTAACAAATTTTCAATCTCTACACTATTTGTCTCAACACTTTCTCCAGAACCAATACTAAATGAAAAAAATATTAAACCAATCATAATAACAACTACAACTATAACAACAAATCCTGCTATTTCCTGTTGGCATTTACGATTCATATCTCTCTCCCTGCAACAATCTTTGCAATCTCACATTTTTCATAAGTATAATAATCTTCATATTCAGTCCAGCACAAAATAACAAAATTAGAAATCTTCTTTTCATTAACAATATCTTTATCATAAACAACAATTCTATCACAATCATCACTCATATCTCCAACACAATTCCTTAAAACACTTTTATTAAATCCAGAATACCTAACAACACTTAAACTTGAAAAAGGCCAGAAATTTTCATAATTCGAATTATCCATCAAACCAATCAGTTTATACAAATCAACACAATTATTTTTATCATTGCATTTTAACTCAGGAGAATTTGCAAGAAAATTTAAAGTAGACAAAACTTTCTTTTCCTGAATTATATCAACACTTCCCTGAAGATTAGACCTTAAAATCATAATTCCAAATAATCCAACCATTGCAAAAAATATAATTACAGCCACAAGCATAAATGACATCTCCTGAATCCGTAATTGTCCTTTCTTCATTTTTCAAATACTCCTTGAATCTTCAATGTATTTGGAAAATTCAAAGTTTGCATAAGCGAACTTTGTTATCTACCAAACCTCGCAACCTTCAGATTGCACATTATTTATTTCTTCAATTTCATCAATCAGATTTTTCAAATCAACTAAATCTTCAGAAGAACCAACATACTTGCTCCTCATTAAATCAATCTTAACATCTAATTTAGAATTACATTTCTTGTCTTCTAATAATTCTATTTTTTTCTTATAAATTAAAACCAATTCATTAAATCTATTTTTTAATCTTTGAACATTGCACTCATAATTTTCAGAAGAAGAAAATATAGCACCAAAAACAAGATTATCAATATAATATAATTCCTCACTCCCTTTCATAACCTTGCCTAATCCATTCTCAATTTCAATCACATCAATTTCACATCCTGAAGAACCAAAACAAACTTCAACACCAGAACAATCACCAAATCCAATATTTTCAGCATCATCAATTTCATCTTTTATATAATCAGGAAATCCCTTAAAACAATATTCTTCAGAACTAATCATAACCAAATCACCAACTTTGTAACCTAATTCAAAAGGTTTTGAAAATAAATAAATTTTCTTTCCTTCCAATTTTTCAGCAAAAACATACTTATCATAAAATTCAATACCCTCTCCTCTTTCTGAAAATCTGACTTCTTGCATTCCAAAAGGACGATTGCTTAAGAAATCACAATCAAAATAAATTTCAACATCTTTATCAAAATTTATTGAATTAAAAATCCCAGAACCAATACTTCCATAATTATTTAAAATATTAACTAATTCAGCAGAACTTTCAGTTGAAACAACACTCTCACCAACATTGATAAATTTAACAACTCCATAAATAGCCAGAAACAAAAACACAACACCAACTATAATTGCAAACATCCAGTTAAAAGTCATTGCAAATCCTCTTTTTTTCATAAAAAAACTAAGAAAAAACATTTAATAAATCTTTACCAAACTTTCACCCATTTCTTTTTCAATATTAATAACTATCTCGCCATCAACATTCACACAATAAGGATTATCCTGAAAAGTAATTTCACTAATATCTAAATGCTCAATTCTATGATTAGGAACACAAGCATTTTTCATAGGATAAAGAAACATATTTTCATCAGAATAATCACTCATTTCTCTGCCCATTTCAACAAACCTTCCATTCAAATCTTTTTCTAAATCAATAAAACAAACATATTCAATATTATTTAATCTTCCCTCAAAACTCTTACTTAATTCTTCAGACCTCCAAGCACTATTCACAGAATCCTGAAAATCATCAATAAATAATTTTATCTGTCCACAATCCCGAACATCCAAAAATTTAATCACAACAATAACTCCTACAACAATAATGCAAACAATCAAAATCAGAGAAAATATAACTCCAAACGACATTCCAAAAATACTTTGCCCTTTTTTCATTTTATCAACCCCTTATTTCTAGTTTTATCAACCTTAAGAAGATTTTTATTTCTATTTCCTCCTCTAATCGCATCTCTTACTCCATATTTATATTCATTTCTCTGAACAAATTTTCTCTCTCTATGCTTTCTGATAAAATGAGCAACTTCAGCAAGAAAAATCAATCCAAAAATAAAAGCAATAAGATAAAACTTTCCAGTAATAATTGCAAAAATAATCAAAACAACAATTACAATAATAATCAAATACATCAAAAAATTAATAATCATAGTCAAAGCCATAGAATTTTTTTTCATTCTAAAAATTTTCTTAAACACCTCTTCAAACAACAATTCCATAAATCTTTTAAGTAATTGAACTTTTTAAATATTAATGACAGAGATAAAAATATCAACATCAGAAGAAATAGACATAATTGACATAACTGAAAAAATTCATTTGTTTATTTATGAATCAAAAAAAGAATCAGGACTTGTTCATATCTTTCTAAAACACACAACAGCTTCCTTAACAATTTCAGAATATGAACCAGGAATAATAAAAGATTTAAAAAATTTCTTTAAGAAATTAGTTCCAAAAAATAATCCTTACCTTCATAATGAGCTCAATCACGACGACAATGCACACTCACATATTCTCTCAACAATTAACAAACAAGAACTAACAATTCCTTTTAAAAATAATTCCTTAGAATTAGGAACCTGGCAAAAAATCTGTCTTGTTGATTTTGACACTCAATCACGAGAAAGAAAAATAGAACTCACAATAATCAACTAAACTCCCCTAACCTTCGCTTTCTCAATCCATCCCTCTTCTTTCTGACAATTCAAACAAACATAAATAAAATCATTTTTCCCTTTTTCGTTTTTAATCCGAAGCATTGTCCCTTTCATTTTTCCAAATTCTTCTTCAATCCTCTCATCACAAACTGAACATTTTTTTACCATAATTTAATAATAAGAAATTAGTTTTTAAGGGTTTCTGATTATAATTGTCTTGTGCAATCCAATGACATATGTTGTAATAGTACAAATTAATCCAATCTCTTCTTATTAATAATAGATACCTACAACAACTCCATTTAACTTACACCTGATAATGAAAAATTTATAAAATATAAACTCCTATCTTTAAAATGAAAAAACAAAAAAACAAAGATGTAATTGGTTTAACCTTGTTAATATTAGCAATATTAGTTTTTATAATGATAGTATTTGCATTCATAAAAAATTTTATATAAAATGAATAAATTAAATGACATCATAAACAATTTTTCCTATCTTCTCGCAACATCCTCTTTTTTCTACACTTTGTATACAACATCAGTAGAATGTTTCAATCCTTCAACCATTTATTTTTCTTTACTAACTTTCACATTTTCAATAATATTATATATCTATTCAATATTCAGAAAATATAATTAAATAAACTCCACCCCAAACCCCTCCTCTTTAACCTCACAAGCATTTGTAACATCTTTCAAATCTTCAATCATTTCACCAAGAGATTTAATTTCCTTCTTCTCAAGACTCAAAACAATTTCCGACTTCATAGACTTTTTCTCAGAGGTTTTTGCCTGTCTAACACGACTCAAAATATCAATTAGCAAATCTAAACCACCTGCCTTCAAACCATCCTTAAAACAAGGCCAATCTGAAACATGAATACTCTTCTCACCAACATCTTTCTTAAAATATTTCTGATAAATCTCTTCTGTAACAAAAGGCATAATTGGTGCAAGCAATTTCAAAATATTCAACAAACTTTCATACAAAACATACTGTGCAGATTTCTTTTTATCACCTTCCTCATTATAAATTCTTTTCTTAACAATCTCCAAATAATTATCACAAAACATACTCCAAAAAAATCTCTCAACTTCCTGTCTAACTTTTGAATACTCATACTCTTCAAAATATTTAGTGCAGTCTTTAATTAACTTATTCAACTCATTCAAAAACAATTCATCAACCTTTTCCAATTTTTTAGGCTTCCTACCTGAATAATCCTCTAAATTCATAAAAACAAATTTAGAAGCATTCCATAATTTTGTAATTAACTTTTTACCAGTAACCAAATCTTTTTCCTGATAATCTAAATCTTCTCCTAACTTAGAACCTCCAGCCCAAAATCTTAAAGCATCTGCTCCGTATTTTTCAAGAACTTCCTGAGGTGCAATAACATTTCCTTTTGACTTGCTCATTTTCTGGCCCTTTAATGTAACAAAACCAGAAACCATTACATTTTCCCAGGGAATTTTATTTTCATGCATAAATGATTTAACAATTGTATAAAATGCCCAAGTCCTAATTATATCATGTGCTTGTGGACGAAGTGAAAAAGGAATCTTAACCCCCCCATCAACCAATGCAGAAGCAATCTGAGGAGTTAAAGATGAAGTTGCCCAGGTATCTAAAACTTTTTCTTCTCCTTTAGCATTCTTTCCACACTTAGGACATTTTTTCTTAATCTGCAAAGGGTCGATAGGTAATTCATCCTCTCTTGCAACAATAATCTCACCACATTCGCAATTCCAAACAGGAATCGGAATTCCAAAATGCCTCTCACGAGAAATACTCCAGTCCCATTCTAAACCTTCAACCCAATTTTCATATCTCTTAAACATATATTCTGGATACCAATTAATCTTCCTGCCCTCCTCAATCAACTTTTTCTTTTTATCAAGAATTTTAATAAACCACTGCTCTGTTGTCAAAAACTCAATATCAGTCCCACACTTATCATGAACATTAACAACATGCGAAATATCTTTCTGTTCTTTAATCAAATCAGCATCTTTTAAATCTTCTAAAATCCTTTTCCGAGCTTCTTTAACTTTTAATCCTTCATACTTTCCATTTTTAATTTTACCATCTTTTTCCAAAATCAATTTCGGCTCCAAACTCTGACGATTTATTGCATCAACATCATATTTATCACCATAAGAACAAACCATTAAAACTCCTGTCCCCTTATCCATTTCAGCAGATTTATCAGCAATTATAGGAACCTCAAAATCAAACAAAGGAACTTTAGCTTTTTTCCCAATCAATTCTTTATATCTTTTATCTTCAGGATTAACAAAAACACAAACACAAGCACCCAGCAATTCAGGACGAGTAGTTGCAATTAAAATCTCTTTATCCTCACACTTAAATTTCAAAGTTGAAAATAAACTACTCTCTTCTTTATCTTCTAACTCTGCCTGTGCAATAGGTGTCTGACACTCTGGACACCAAATTGTCGGAAACTCCTTTTTATAAATTTCTTCTTTTTTAAACAATTCAATAAAACTTTTTTGAGAAATCTTCCTTGAATCTCCATCAATAGTTGAATAATAAACATCATAATCACAACTTATACCAAGTTTTTTCCAATCCTCAATAAAATCAGGAGTTATCTCTTTTAATGATTTCAAACATAATTTAATAAATTCATTTCGACTCATATCTTTGCTCTTAATCTTTTTAGTTTTCTCAATCAATCTTTCAGTAGGAAGCCCATTATCATCTGTTCCAAATGGATAAAAAACATTTTCTTTCATTCTCCTAAAACGAGCTATGAAATCCTGTTGTGAATAAGAAAAAGCATGTCCAATATGCATTTTCCCAGAAACAGTTGGAGGAGGAGTATCCACACTAAAAACTTTTCCCTTCTTCGAACTATCAAATCTATAAACCTTTTCCTTTTCCCAAAAATTTTTCAGTCTCTCTTCTACTTCCTTAAAATCATACTTATCACTCATGAATTTTTCAGGATAATCAGGGTTTTAAAGTTTATGTTGCTTTCACCAAAACAATTTTATACCCTCATCCCCATCTAAGAAATGCAAAAAAAATCAATACAGGAAATAAATGAAATCTATGATTTAGAATTAAATAAAATTTTAAATACTATAAAAAAACACAATTATAAAAAAATTCTTCTTCAATTTCCAGATGGATTAAAACTTTATGTATTAGAAATCACCAACTATTTACAAGAAAACACAAAATCCAATTTCTTCATCTGGCTTGGCTCTTGCTTTGGTGCCTGCGACATTCCACAAATAAAAAACATAGACTTAACAATTCAATTCGGACATAATGAATTTGGATTTGAGAAAATCCACTAAAACTTTCACATAAATCTTTATAACTTTCTTTTCAATATAATTCTATGCAAAAAGAGAGAGTTGCAATTTTTATTGATGCTTGATTTCACAAAGAAATATTATTCCAATGATTCAGAAATAATCTTTCCTTCTTTTTTCATAATCTTCTCAATCTTCAGTTCTGCATCTTCAAGTTCAGCATAACATTCTTTTATAAGATTTAAACTTTTTTGATAACTATCCATTGATTCCCTCAAGGGAGTTTCTCCATCTTCTAAGTCTTCAACAATTTCTTTAAGTTTTTCTAATTTCTCTTCAAAAGGAATATTTTTTGAATTATTCAAGGTAGGTTTTTTTAACTTTGGCATCTATCTTCCCCCTATGTAAGATAACATTAATATCCTCTCCTTTCTCTATGTCTGAGGAGTTTATTAAGATTTTGTTTTTACTAGTTATAATACCATACCCTCTTTTTAGGATTGCTTTTGGATTTAAGGCTTCAATTTTTGATTGAAGTAACTCTAGATTCTTTCTTTTTAATTCTATAATTTTTCGTAAATTACTTATTAACTTATATGATTTTTGATTCAATTCCATTCTATAAGATTGCAATTTAGCTTTTGGATTTAAGGTAATAAAATTAGACTCAATTACTCGCAATTCCTCTTTCTTACCCTGGATATATTCAATAATTATATTTTTTAAATTAGAAGAAATTTGATCTAATTTCCTATAATTTTTATGGGCGATTTCTAAAGGTTTCTTAAAAATTACTCTACTGCTAATCTGATCTATCTGGGATCTATACAAGTTAAGAATGCTCTGAACAGAAGAAAAAGATCTTTTTTGTAAGTGCTTTATCTGAACATAAAGATCACTGATATCTGGAACAGCTATCTCTGCAGCAGTTGAGGGAGTGGGTGCTCTTTTATCTGAAACAAAATCTGCAATTGTAAAATCAGTTTCATGCCCTACTGCTGAAATAATAGGAATTTCAGATCTAAATATTGCTCTTGCAACTATTTCCTTATTAAATGACCATAAATCTTCCAAAGATCCCCCACCTCTGCCAAGAATAATAACATCAATATCTGAAAATTGATTTGCTAATTCAATAGACCTTGCTATTGAACCAGTAGCTTCTACGCCTTGAACAAGTGTCGGGAAAAGTAGTACTCTAACAATAGGATATCTTTTTCTTAAAACTTTTAAGATATCTTGCAATGCAGCCCCTGATTCAGAAGTGATAACCCCTATTTTTTTTGGAAATTTAGGAATAATTTTTTTATATTGATTTAAAAATAGACCCTCTTTTTCTAACTTCTTTTTTAATTGAGTAAATGCTAAATGCAAGACTCCTAAACCATCTGGATGCATTTCTTCCACAATTATATCATATTCTCCTCGAGGCATATAAACTTCAACACTCCCTCTTACAATAACCTTCATTCCATCTTCAATTTCAAAATCCAATTTTTTATTAGATCTACTAAAAAACACACATCTAATTTGACTTTCTTCATCTTTCAAAATAAAATAAATATGTCCTGAAGATACTTTTCTAAAATTAGATATTTCGCCCTTTACAAAAATATGATCTAATTTACTATCTGATTCTAAAATATTTTTAATATATTTTGTAAGTTCTTTAACTGTTAATATCCCTTTGTTAAATTGTGGAGGGTTCCTTAATTCTCTCTCAGGAATTATTTGAGGTTCTTCCTGAAAACTCTTTTTTTTATTCTTTTCTCTTTTTTGTAATTTTAGAAAAGCTAAAACATATTTAATTTCTCCATAGCTGACGTTATTATCTAATTTATTTTTTATTTCTTCTAAACTTCCAAGAAATTCTTTTCTTAAAACTAATAAAATCTTTTCTTTTTTGTCTTCATCAACAATTTCATTTAATTTAACTAATTCATTTAATATTAATTTTTCAAAATGTCCTTGAATTGTCGTTTTAGCTAGTGATCTTATTTTCGCAATTTCTTTTATTGATTTGCCTTCCTTATAGTAATTATATGTAATCATTACAGTTTCAGGAATATTTCCTTGCTCATTCATTTTATTATATAAATCAAACAACCTTATTAATATTCTTATTATAGAAGAGTCTATAAGACTTTCGAAAATGCTAAACCTAGGACACACAAAATTTTATTTATAAATTAATCAAAATCAAAGGCTACTAATATGTAGATGTTACATTTCTAATTATTGAATCAGAATTTATGGTTCAATCAACCCAAAAAATAAGCAATAATTAAAAGAATTGTAACAAAAGCAATAACCCATCCCAACTTTATTAAAAATTTTTTCCTCTCAACAACCCATCTTTCAACATCATCAGCCTCTCTTGCAATATCTTCTCCAAATTCCTCAATTTGTTTTTCAATAGAAGTTCCTGTAATTTTTTGAGATTTTTTCCGAGAATTTTTCTTAGGAGATTTTGACAAGGTTTTTTTAGGCATAATATATCATAGAATTCAAACTTTATAAATTTATTTAAAATAAAACATAAATAATTATAAACTCAAAAATTATCTTTCATAAATGTTTGAAAAAGAGATAAATCCTGAAAATATCAGAGAAGCTGAAATAGCAGTTGTCATACCTTCTTATAATGAAGCAGATTCAATTTCACATCCAACAAAAATGGCTTCACAAGGTTTAAAAAAATATTTTCCAAATAAAAAAAGTGTAATAATAAATGCAGATAATCATTCACCAGATAACACTGAAAAAGTTTTTTTAAACACTGAAACAGAGATTCCAAAAATTTATATAACAACTCCTGAAAACACTCCTGGAAAAGGATGGAATTTTCTTAATGCATTTAAAAAATGCAATCAATTAGGAGTTAAAGCAATTGTCTGCATTGATGCAGATTTAATTTCTATAACTCCTGAATGGATAAAATATATGCTCTCTCCAATACTCTACGAAAACTACGACTACCTGACCCCTCTTTATTCAAGACATAAATACGACGGAACAATAACGAACAATATCTGTTATCCCCTTATTTATGGAATATTTGGAAAAAATATAAGACAACCTATTGGAGGAGATTTTGCACTCTCTTCAAAATTATTAAATTACATTCTGACAAAACCCTGGAATAAAACAACTTATCAATATGGCATAGATATTTTCATGACAATGCAGGCAATTTTAGGTAACTTTAAAATTGGACAAGTTGGTTTAGGTGCAAAAATTCACAAACCAAGTGCACCAAAACTAGGTCCAATGTTTACACAAGTTGTAAACACAGCACTGACAACAGTTACAGAAAATTTTCATAAATGGAAAAATATAAATTCAATTCAGCAATCAGAAATATTAGGAATAAAAAATTTAGAACATTCCCAAGAATTAGAAGTAGACAAAGAAAAAATTTTAGAAAATTCAAAAAAAAGTTTTCAAGAATCAAAAACAATTCTGCAAAACACTTTAAACCAGGAAACTTATCAAAAAATAGAACAAGATTTCAATAATAACAATCCAAAAATAACAACAGAAGATTGGGTGGAGATTCTCTATCAAATAATTGAAAAATTTTCAAAAACTAATAATCAGGAAGAAATTGTAGAAGCAATGAAATGCCTTTATTTTGCACGAGTCTATACTTTTATGAACGACACTTGGGAAATCGATAGTTTAAAATGCGAAGAATCAATCATAGAACAAGGAAAAAAAGTTTTTGAAAATCGTAACAAAATTATTAACAAATTGAATGAAAACGAGTAATAGCCATTTCTTCTAACAAATTTAAGGCAACATGTCTGCCTTCTTCTTTTGCAGTCCTCATAATTAAATCATAATCAGTCCTACCCAACTCCAAAACTTCTTCAGCTAAATACCTAGTCCTCTCTTCAGGATTAGTAGGCGGAATTCCAGAATCAGAATAAACACCATCTAACAAATGATTATTCACTGGTTCATATGCTAATACTTCCTTTTCACTCCAAGTCATTTTATTCTCCTTCTTTAACTTCTTCTTTATTTTCCTCAGCAGATTTCTCTTCTTCCTTAGATGATTCTTCAGTTTTAGTCTCTTCACTACCCTCACTCCCAGAACCTCCTGCCCCCTCTTCAACCTTAGCCCCCTCTTTCCTCTGCTTCTTTGTCATTTCTAATTTTTTCATATTTTCTAAATCTTTCCCTGAATCATAAACATAAACTTCTGAAATAAAATTACTCTTACCAAAACCGCCCATAACATTCTTCACATCAACACACTCTTCACCAATCTTTTCCTTTTCAGCAACCATTTTCCTAACCTCATCAAAACTCGGATTCTTCTCATTCTCTAAATCAACAAGCATCTCCTTTCTCTTAAAAAGTTCATTTATAGATTCTTTTTTAACTTCCATCTTAGAATCATAACTTTATCGCATAAAGCCCGTTTTTATTTACTTTCAATTCTTTTCCAATCTCTGACTTTTCAGAATCAATAATCTCAATTTTCCCCTTAAAACTATCAGAAATATTTTTATTCTGACAATGAGGACATTCACTACCTTCATAAATTAATCTGCAATTTTTACAAGCTTTTTCTTTTGCCATTTATTTCTCCCCCTTCTCAACTTTTTTAACCATTGATTTTGCTTTTTTCTTTTCTTCTTCAATCCATTCCAATTTACCCAAACCAGGTTGTCTCATTGTCAAACCAATCTTAGGATTATCTCCTTTATATGATAAAGCAACAATTCTTGCTAAACAAGCATCTTTCTTTTTCAAAACTTTTTTTGAATCTTTTCCCAAAAGAGCATTTGAACTTGAAAAACTAACATAATCATCCATTGTCTGCGAAATGTGAATCATACCTTTCATAACTCCTAAATTCATAAATGCACCAAAGTCAGTTATCTCATCAACAATACAATGAACTAATTCCTGCAATTCAGGTTTCCATGCAAGTAATTTAAACTTTGAATTATAATAAACAGAACCATCTCCAGGAATAATAATTCCATCACCCACTTCTAAAATAGAAATTATTCCAATAACCTCTCCAATCTCCTTATCATGATAACTTGCATAAATCTCCTGCAACTGCCGAGCAACAGCATCGCTAGTTTTAAGCCCGAATAATCGGGGTTCTACCCTTACATAATCCTGAACCTCTACAATATAGAACATATTAAAGTTACATAAAAAGAAGCATTTATAAAGCTTATGATTTCTGTATTAAATGTCACTAAAATCCGAAGAAGTAATAAAAATAAAAAATAGAAACAAATATCTCGGAAGAATAATCAATTTTTATGTTTTAAATAAACACAATCCTAAATTAGAAAGAAGATACAAACAACTATATGATGATGCAAGACAAGAGCTGATAGAAATCAATATTCCTCTTTTTGAAAGCAGTGCAAGAAGATTAGCAAGAAAATCTAACTTTCTTTCTAAAGAAGATTTTGAAGACAACCTTGAAGAAATGAGGTCATTATGCAATCTTGCAGGATGCATAACTGCAAAAGATTATGATGCAACAAGTGAATTTGCAACTTATTATCATAAAATTTTAGAAACAGAATTTGTAAAATATCTGACATTTAAAACTCGAAAATTCGGAAAAATTCCAGGAGGTATAGCAAGTAAAATCCCTGAAATCAGAGAAGCAGAAGATATTTTAAAATCAGAATCTCAAAGAAATCCCACTCCTGAAGAAGTGCTTGATTATTTGCAAAAAAAAGGCATAAAAAGTAATAAAAGACCAAGAGTGAAATTAGAACATTTAAAATGGTTGAGATTGATACAGCAGAAAAAAGTAAAGATTCACCCTGATGATGAAAATTTTCCATTTCAATTAACTTCAAAAGAAAAAAATCCCTTAGAAAAACTGGTTCAAAAAAGCATAGAAATAATGGATTTAGTAAATAATGGAGTTTTAAACCCAAGGGAAAAAGAGATAATCAAAAAAAGATATGGTTTAGAAGGCACACCTCAATTAAATTTCAGAGAAATCGGAGTTGAATATAATTTATCTCCTCCAAGAATAATGCAGATACATAAGAGAGCAATAGAAAAATTAACCAGAAAAATATGTCAAACCTATCCTGACTACAAACAATCTTTCCCCGATTAATTACTCAAAATCAACTTCTTATTTTTATTTAATAAAATCACTCTATCTAATCTACCTCTCATCTCTTTATCAAGTGTAGCAACAATATTATTTCCCTTTTTACCTAAATTAACAATCGCATCATCAACACTCTCACCTTTAATATTAATCTTTTTTATCCTACTTTTCTCCAAAATCTGCAAACCCAAATCAGCAGCCCTCTTATCACGACCAGTCGTTTTTCTATAACGAGAAGTTCTCTTAAACAAAGGAATTCTCTCTTTCTTTTTCTCTTTAATTTTTTCAAGCTCCTCAATAACCTGTTTAGGAACAACTATTTCATAATTTTCATTAAACAATTTCTCAATCTCTTCAACATAATCAAGTTTCTCTTTTGCACAATATACAATAAAATTTGTATCTAAAATTATTTCCATAAATTAAAAATAAACAGAGATTTATATATCTAACGAAAATCAAAACCTTTTAAAAGGTTAAAATTCCCAATATAACACTGGGGATATCGTATAATGCTAATACACCGGCCTCCAGAGCCGGGAATGGGGGTTGAATTCCCCCTGTCCCCATTTTGAAATAAGGCAAATATTATTCATTTAACACATACAAAAATTCCTTCATAAAACTTTATTGTTTCTTCTTATGATATAAATCCAAAACATAAATCAAATTTAATTTATCTTAGGTATTTTTGAATAAATAATCCCAATTTTAAATTATTCCACTCATTAAAATCATAAAAGATAACATACCTGACCGAACACCTCTGCATTTTGCCAATATAAGTGGGTGAAATAATTATCCGTTTATATTTATATTAAATTGATTAGAGCAGTTTAATTTATAAATCTTGTCGAAATTAAATTAATAAATCAAAGAAATATATTCCAATAACCCTCCAACATTTCATTAGAAACAAAATCAATTAAATCCTGATAATCTTCAATATTAAATTTACTAATTTCAGATTTGTCTGCTTTTCTCATATTACTCAGATATTTATTCCTATTTTTATTTTTTATAATCAAGGGCGGATAGTTATTTTTTATCAAAATGTGATTTAACAAAATTCTTCCAGTTCTACCATTTCCATCCATAAATGGATGTATTTTTTCAAATTTATGATGAAATACAATTCCTAAAACTAAAGGATGAAGATTTTTTTTATTATCTTCATACCATTTTAATAATAAATCCATATCTGTTTTAACATAAGGTGCAGGAGTTGCTTTAAAGTTTGCCCTAATTACTCTAACCTCTTGGGTTCTGTAACCAACCCTCTTATCAATATTATCCATTAATTTTTTATGAATACTTATAATAAAATCGTTTGTCATTTTCCCTCTCTCCTCTATTAATTCATTAAATACCTTCTCTGTATTTTGCAAATCATAAATCTCTCTCAAGGTTTTATTTTTAGGAGTTTTTTCATTTTCCAACAATTCTTTTGCTTCAGCAAGATTTATGGTATTTCCCTCTATAGATGTAGTATTAAAAGCATATTCAATTATGAAATTTTTCCATATTTCTTTTTTCGTCAAAAAATCTTGTTTATTAAATTCATTTTCATAATGCATTTTACAAGCTTCAATTTTCAATAATTTTTCTTTTAGAAAATCATCTTGTTTTAATTTCATCTTACTTATTTTTTCTAAATATCTATTTGACTCAAGAAAATTATGAATTGTTTTGTAAGTTTTTCTTATCTCATTCTTATATTTTGGAAGATTTTCAATTGCTTTTCTTACTTCTTCGAGAGTGCTACCTAAATATGACAAATCTTTTACCATCACTTTTCCATTTTTTCTTTCAGACGCCCTAAGGTAATAATAATTCCTATTTCCGATTTTCTTTTTGTAAATATATACCATAGAAATTGCAAAAAACAAGACTATTTAAATCTTACCCTTTACAAAATATTATTTGAATGTAAAGGGTAAGCAATTAAACTTAAATTTTTTGTTTAATCCTCATCTCAGCCACCTCAATTCTCACTCTTCTCAATATCCATACAAAAATGAGTCCCACCAATGTGCCAAAATGGTACTACGCCCCGACCGAGAATCGAACTCGGGCCTTGGCCGTGACAGGGCCATATTCTAACCACTAAACTACCGAGGCATGATAAAACTCATATTCTTGTATTTTTAAATCTTTCTTGTCTAAGGATAAATCCCAAATCTATTACTTAAATCCAATTCTCTTCCCTTTCTCTTTTCTACACCTTCCTGTCTAATCTTTTGGCTTAAAACAGCAGCATCATACCAAGTAAAACTAAGTTCAGGATTAGAAGCATATCTTCCTAAAACTCTCATTGTTTCAACACGATTTTCATCATCATAAAGAAAGACATATCTTTCTTCTCCCTTGACTAATGCAAGAACATTAATATCTTTTCGATTATTTTCTACCATATTTCCCAGGATAATCAAGACTATTTAAATCTTTTGTTACTATTTAGTTAAAACATTCCACACCAAAAACCTTAAAAACCCCCAACACCTTAATTTTTTTGAAAGGAGAAAAACAAGTCTTAATCCAAAGAGAATTCTTTGATTATTTCTTTGGAAACAGACAATGAAAATTAGAAATGGATAAAAACCAAACTTTCACAAAAAACAAACAAAAACCAGGAGGAATTCTCTAAATGGAAATTCCAGAAATGCAGCATCAGGTTATGGGCTATGACAGAAGTGCAACAATGTTCTCACCAGATGGACATCTTTTACAAGTTGAATATGCAGAAAAAACAGTTCGTTTAGGAACAGCAAGCATAGGTATAAACTGTTCAGAAGGTGTTGTAATAATTTCAGACAAAGGAAAAAAAGATTCTTTAATTGTTTCAGATTCAGCAGAAAAAATCTACGAAATAGATGAACACATAATCACAACAGCAGCAGGAATTCTAAGTGATGCAAGAATCTTAGTAAATCATATCAGAGTAACAGCCCAACAACACAGAGTAACTTACGACACTCCAATAGACATAGAATCAATTATAAAAGAAATTTCAGATATAAAACAACAATACACTCAACATCCAGGAGTAAGACCTTTTGGAGCAGCATTAATAATAGCAGGAACAAACAATGGAAAAAGCAAATTATTCACAAGTGACATAACTGGAAATTACTTTGAATACAATGCAGTTGCAATCGGAGAAAACGACGACAAAATCAAAGAAGAATTAAGAAAAGAATACAAAAAAGAAATGACAATCAATGAAGCAATAAAACTCTCACTAAAAATTTTCAAAGAACTTCAAAAAGAAAACTTCGACATAAACCGATTTAATATATCATACATTAAAAAAACAGAAGGAAAATTAAAAAAACTAACACTTGAAGAAGTAAAGGAGTTTGGATAATGACAGACACAATCGCAAGACTAAGAGCAGGAAAATCAATTTTTGAAACAATGGTAGATTTAGAAAATGCAATGAAACTCAAAAAAGGAGAAGATATGGATATGAGTGAAATAATAAGAGATACTGCAATTTACACAGACCAAAAAAAAGGAATGCATGCAGGAAATGCAGAACTTGAAAATGCATTTAACACAACTGATTTTCAGGAGATAGTTAAAAAAATAATTCAAAAAGGAGATTTGGAAGTCACACAAGAATTCAGAGACGAAGAAACAGAACAAAAAAGAAAACAAGTAATAGATTTCCTGACTAGAAATGCAGTTGATCCAAGAACAAGCAGACCCTACACACCAGACATTTTAGAGAACACAATAAAGCAGGCAGGAGCAAGTATAAAAAACATCCCAATAGAAAAACAAATAAATGAAATCTTAGAATCATTAAAAAGAATAATTCCTATAAAAATTGAAACTAAAAAAATAAAAATAAAAATACCTGCAATGCATACTGGAAGAGTTTATGGATTAGTCCAGGAACACAAAGAAAAAGAAGACTGGCTTCCAAACGGCGACTTAGAGGTAACCTTAAATATACCTATTGGCATTCAAATGGAATTTTACGATAAATTAAACTCAATAACACATGGTTCAGCAATAACTGAGGAGATGAAAGAATAAAATGCTAGTACTATCAAGAAAAAAAGACGAAAGTATAATCATAGGAGACGATATAATTGTAACTGTTGTAGATATAAGAGGAGATAAAATAAGATTAGCAATAGACGCCCCTTCTGAAATTCCTGTCCATAGAAGAGAAGTTTATGAGGCAATAAAAGGAGAAAATAGAAGAACCAATCCCTATACCCAATTTAGAGAATGTTTAGAAGGTAAACAATTTAGAAAGGCATATGAAATATTCTACGAATCAGAAGCCCCAAGAGCAGATTCTTCAAGAGCTATTTACTCAATAGGAACAAAATCAGAAATAGATTACATGGAAAGAGGATTAAAAGGAGAAATAAAATGACAAAAGAAAAATCAGAAAGAAAATTAGTAATTCCAGGAGAGACAATTGTATCTGGAGACGATTATCTTCCAGGAGATTTTACTAAAAAAGAAGGTGAAGAAATAATTGCACATAGATTCGGACTTGCTGAAATAAACGGAAGAGTTGTAAAAATAATCCCAGTATCAGGTATCTTTGAACCAAGAAGAGGAAACACTGTAATTGGAAGAGTTGAAGATATAAATTTCAGTGGTTGGATGATTGATATCGGAGGACCTTTTTCATCATTTCTACCCTTATCAGAATGTTCAAAATACATAAACAAAAATGATATAGCACAATTCGCAGACATCGGAGATGTTTTAAGCATGAAAATAATGGGTGTTAAAAAAGGAGGAGTTGATTTAACACTAAAATCAAGAGGATTAGGAAAATTAGAAGGAGGAAGAATAATAAAAATAAATCCTCACAAAGTTCCAAGAATAATTGGAAGAGAAGGAAGCATGATAAATTTAATAAAAAACAAAACAAAAACAGATATAACAGTTGGACAAAACGGATTCATCTGGATGAAAGGTGATGACCAAGGTGAAAAAAAAGCAGAAAATGCAATTCATTTAATTGTCCAAGAATCAATTTCAGACGGATTAACAGAAAAGATAGAAAAGTTTTTAGGAGGAAAAGAATAAAATGCCATACACAAAACGTTCAGATGGAAGAAAAATGGATGAATTAAGACCAATAAAAACAGAAATTGGAATAATTCCAAGTGCAGAAGGTTCTGCATTATTTGCTTTTGGAGAAACAACTGCTATTGCAGCAGTTAGAGGTCCAAGACAACTCCATCCTCAACATATGCAGGAACCAGACAGAGGAATAATAAGATGTGAATATAATATGCTTCCATTTTCAGTTGCAGAAAGAGCAAGACCAGGACCTTCCAGAAGAAGCAAAGAAATAAGCATGATAATTTCAAATGCACTTTCAAATGTAGTTGACTTAGAAAGATTTCCAGGAACAGTTATTGATGTTCAAATAATGATTTTGCAAGCTAATGCATCAACAAGATGTGCAGCAATAAATGCAGCTGCAATGGCTCTTGCTCAGGCAGGTGTTGTAATGAAAGAAATGGTTTCAAGTGTTTCAATAGGAAAAATAGATGATAAAATAGTTACAGACATAACAAAAGAAGAAGAAGATTATGAAGAAGGAGAAGGTGCAACAGACATACCATTCACAATGACTTCAAGAAAAAAAGATGTAGTTCACTTACAATTAGATGGAAAAATCCAGACAACAAGATTCAGGGAAGCAATTGAAGCAGCAAAAAATGCCTGTGACAAAATATTAAAATACCAGGAAAGAGCACTTAAAGGAGAAAAAATAGACGAAGGAGACAAAAGATAAAATGCAAATACCAAATATAAACAAAAAGAAAATTGAAACATTATTAAAAGAAGGAAAAAGATTAGACAGAAGAAAACCTTTTGATTTTAGAGAAATTACTATTGAAAAAGATATTTCAAACAAGGCAGAAGGTTCTGCAAGAATTAAAATAGGAAAAACAGAAGTTATTGTAGGAGTTAAAATGGGAGTTCAGGAACCTTACCCAGACCATGATGATGAAGGAACAATGATGACTTCAATGGAATTTTCACCAATTTGTGGGGAAAGATATGATTCAGGACCTCCAAAAATGGATGCAATTGAAGTCGCAAGAGTTGTGGACAGAGGATTAAGAGAAAGTGGATTTATTGATTTTAAAAAACTATGCATTAAAAAAGGAGAAAAAGTATGGTCAGTAATGGTAGACATTTATGCAATAAATGATGATGGAAATGTTTTAGATGCAGCAGCAATCGGAGCACTAACAGCCCTAAAAATAGCAAAACTTCCAGTTTATGATGAAAAAGAAGAAGCAGTAAAATTCGGAGAATTCACAAAAAATCCAATACCCTTAACAGATAATGTCTCATTGCAATTGACTTTTTACAAAATTGAAGATTCATTCATACTTGATCCTACTCGTGAAGAAGAAGATTCAGCAGAAGCAAGATTAACAATAGCAGTTTCACAACCAAAAAAAGAAAAAATAATAAACTCAATGCAAAAAGGTGAAATAAAAGAAATAACAATAGACGAATTAAACAATATAATCTCTGAAACAGAAAAAGCCTACGATAGATTATTCCCGGAATTATTTAAACAAATGAAATAATTTATAAATACATTATTTTTTATATAAAATGCAAAACCTGGAAGAAAAATTTACAAAATATGAAATTGCAAGGATTTTAGGAGCAAGAAGTTTGCAATTAGCAATGGGGGCTCCAATTTTATTAAAACTAACTCCTGAAGAAGAGGATGACCTGAATTTTGATAATCTCAAGATTTCCGAAAGAGAACTTAATGCAGATGTTCTTCCTATAACTGTTAAAAGACCTCTTCCCAAAAAATCTGAAAAAGAAGTAAAAAAATTAACAGAAGAAGAGATAAAAGAAAAAATAGAAAAAGAAAAAACAGCAGAAGAAACTGAAAAACAAAAAGAAAAAATAGAAGAAAAAGAAGAAAAAGAAATTCAGGAAGAAGGTGAAATAATGCAAATGGCTCAACCTGAAGATGAAGCTGAAGAAAATCTTGAAGAATCAAAAGAAGAGATTTGATAACTATTTTTTAGGTTTAATTTTAAGTAAGATATATTTTATACCAATAAAATTTTTCACTTACCAATATTTTGTGGAGAGCCTTACGAGCAAGTTTGCGAGATTAAATAACAACATATAACGAACAAGCTTGGGAGTTTGAAGTCCGGCTCGGAATTTCTCAAACCAATAACTTTAAAACTAAGAAATATATTGATTTTAGTGTATGAGCCATTAGCTCAGCCAGGTTAGAGCACCACTCTTATAAGGTGGGGGTCCCAGGTTCAAATCCTGGATGGCTCATTGATGGCTGGAAGCCCTCTTTTATCCTAAATTTTCACTAGTGTTAAAATGTTCTCATTTCTCATACCTCTCTAAACCTCTATCTTCCATCAAATATATTTTTATATATTAAAAATTACTACCTTAAAAATGAAAAAACTATCTTTACTAATAGTATTACTATTAACCTTAACATTAGTTAATGCTCTAAACTTAGAAGTAACACCAGAACCAATCTCAAACACAATAGTAAAAGATTTAGACAAACCTGCAATTTTCAATTTAAAAATAAAAAATTTAGAAGAAAACTCTGAAACAATTGAAATCTATTCAGTAATAGGATTAGAAATAACTCCTGAAAAAAAATATACAATTGGAAAAAATGCAACAGCAAACATCAAAGTAGAAGTAAAAATTCCAGAAATCCTCAAAACATCAACAGGCTCTCATTCTTTTGAATATAAACTAAGAAATTTTCAAGGAGAAATACAAGAAGAAGAATTCCCCCTAAAAATAATTGAAAAAAAAGATTTAATCCAAATAACTCCTGAAAACATAAATCCTTCATCAGAATACTTAAACACAATAATAAAAAACACAGCATCATTTAATGTTTCAGCAAAATTAAGCTCAATATCTGCATTTTCAGAATATGAAACAGATTTATTTTTAGAACCTTATGAAACAATTGAACTAAAAATCCCCCTAAACAATGAAGATAAAAACAAATTAACCGCAGGAAATTACTTAATAAATTTCCAAATAAAAATAGACAACATTGAAATAAAAAAAGAAACAATGATAAGATTCCTCGAACAAGAAGGAATAGATTTCCAAAAAACCTCTGAAGGATTTTTAATACAAAGAAAAGAACTAATCAAAAAAAATGTCGGAAACATAAAAAAATCCACAGAGATAAAAATAGAAAAAAACATAATATCTTTCCTATTCACAACTTTAAACACAGAACCTGATGAGATATACCTTAACGGATTAAAAATAACATACCTCTGGAAAAAAGAACTAATCCCCAACGAAGAATTAAAAATAATCGCAAAAACAAACTGGTTTTATCCACTAATAATAATTATTTTAATTATTTTAATAATTTATTTCATAAAAAAATCAGTTGAAACAGACTTAATCTTAACAAAGAATGTATCTTTTGTTAAAACAAAAGGAGGAGAATTTGCACTAAAAGTAACTCTAAGAGCAAAATCAAAAAGATATTTAGAAAAAATAAACATAATTGACAAAATACCCGTATTAGTAAAATTATATGAAAAATTCGGAGCAATCACACCTGACAAAATAGATTTAGAAAACAGAAGATTAGAATGGAACATGGAATCATTAAACAAAGATGAAGAAAGAGTTTTCACATATATAATTTATTCAAAAATCGGAGTTGTCGGAAGATTTGAATTACCTGAAGCAAAAGCAACTTATGAAAAAGAAGGCAAAATAAAACAAGCAACATCAAATCGAAGTTTTTATATAAACGAGCCCAGGGATTCTTAGAATCTTCTTCCATATCCTAAAAATGGATAACTAACCTGAACTAAAAATCTCTTGATAATTCCCTTACTAGTAATAGAAATATGAGGAATTGCCGAGCCCCGAGGCAATGAAGCTGATTATCGAGCCAAAGACGAGCAATTATTAAAATCAAGAACCCTAATAAACTTTAAATACCTCTTATTTTTCTTAATTTCAGCCCTCGGTCGTATAACGGTTTATTACAGGCGGCTGTAGACCGCTTAATGCAAGTTCGACTCTTGCCCGAGGGATATAATAATATCGCTTACAGCGATATTATATTATTATCATCCTCTTGCAATAGGTCTCAAAAAATTCAATCAGATTTATCTGTTCGACCGAGGGATTTCACGAGCAGAGTATATTTTATAAAAATAACTGCGAGTGGAGTGCCGAGCATTGCCCGAGGGATTGAACATAATCATTTTCGATGATTATGTATTATTACCCTTTAGGCAAAGAATCGAACTTAAGTTCGACCGAAGTTCTCACTTTTAGACTATCTTTATTCATAAATCATTACTAAAAGTGAGGGCTGAGATTGCCCGAGGGATATAATAATATCGCTTACAGCGATATTATATTATTATCATCCTCTTGCAATAGGTCTCAAAAAATTCAATCAGATTTATCTGTTCGACCGAGGGATTTCACAAGCAGAGTATATTTTATAAAAATAACTGCGAGTGGAGTGCCGAGCATTGCCCAGGATGTCTCAAACACCAAAAACCTTAAAACCTTCAACTTCTTAATAAATTAACAATGGAACAACAAACAATAAATCAACAAATCTTAAATGAATTAAAACAATTAAGAGTAGATATAAATATTATAAAAGAAGACTTAAATGGGGATTCTCAATTGACAGAAGAAGAAGAACAATTACTTGATGAAAGTTATGAAAATGAAAAGAATGGTGCATTGATATCTTCTGAAGACCTAAAAGAAGAATTAGAAATATGAAATTTAAAATAGAATATGACAAACAACCCACTAAATTTCTAAAACAACAAGACAAACATATTTCAAAAAGAATAATCAATAAAATTGAAGAAACTCTTTCTGAAAATCCCGTCCCTCAAGATGCAAAACGGATTAAAGGTTTAAAAGATTTAGTATTCAGAATAAGAACCGGAATTCATAGAACCCTATATAGAATTAATTATCAGACTAAAAAAATAATCATCATTAAGATAGAAAAGCGTCCGAGAGTTTATTAGTAAATAGTATTATTCTTTTTTGTCTGGATACTCATTACCAAAAACCTTAAAACCCTCAACTTCTTAATAATTAACAATGGAACAAGAAGTATCAAATCAAGAGATAATGAAGAAATTAGATGAAATTCATAAAGATATTTTGATAATTAAGGAAAGAATATCAAAGGAAAAATATTAGAAAATGGACCTAAAAATATATCTTGAAGAACAAGAAGAAGGCGGATATACTGTTTTTGTTCCTGCCCTGCCTGGATGCATTTCACAAGGAGAGAGTATCGAAGAATGTGTAGAAAATATAAAAGAAGCAATTCAATTATACTTAGAAGAAGAACCTGAAGAATTTAATGATAAAGGGAAGATAATCGATATAACAATTTAAAATGAAGCTTCCACAGATATCTGGCAGGGAATTAGTAAAAATTCTTAATAAACTCGATTTTCAAATTGTTAGACAAAGGGGAAGTCATGTCAGATTAGAAAAAAAGAAAGAAGGTGAAATTATCAAATTAACAGTCCCAATGCACCCTCAATTAAAAAAAGGAACTTTATCAAGAATTATTAAAGATTCAAAAATCAACCCCGAAGATTTTGCAGAATATGTTTAACACCAAAAACCTTAAAACCTTCAACTTCTTAATAAATTAACAATGGAACAACAAACAATAAATCAACAAATCTTAAATGAATTAAAACAATTAAGAGTAGATATAAATATTATAAAAAAAAATATAAGAGAAGAAGAACCTTTAACGGATATAGAAGAACAACTCCAAAAAGGTATAGAAGAACTAAGACAGAGAAAAATCGTAGCTCTAAATTAATTATTTAGCAATTCCTTTAATAATTCTCTATATTCATTTAAATTATCTCTAATAAAATCAATAGTTTTCTGTTGAGTCTTTTTATCACTAATCGCAACTATTAAAACTACCCTTAAATCTTCAAATATAACAAAATAGATTCTCTTCCCATTAAATCTTTTTTCCCTAATAATTCTAATTTGCAAGGAATCTCCAATATAAGGATTATTTTCAATTTGATTAATAAGATTTCCAAACCGATTCTGGTTATTGATAGACATTTTTTGCATTTGTTTTTCAACTACTGGCAATGTTTTAACTAAATATCTCATAATTTAATAAGATTCAAGATTATTTAAAATTATATAGATATCAAAAACACCAAAAACACCAAAAACCTTCAACTTCTTAATAAATTAACAATGGAACAACAAATCAACAAATCTTAAATGAATTAAAACAATTAAGAGTAGATATAAATATTATAAAAAAAATATAATTGATCCAGATACAATTCTAACTCTTGAAGAAGAAGCAAGACATGAAGAAAGTTTAGTAGAACTAGAAAGAGGAGAAACATTTACTTTTGAAGATGTAGAAAAAGAGAGATTGAAAAATGCTCGATTATAAATTAAGTAGCAAATCAACAAAATTCTTATCTAAATGTGATAAAGACCTAACGATAGGTTAAAAAATAAAATAAACAAACTAAGAGAAAATCCCTTTCCTTCTGATTGTAAAAGAATTCTTAATAAAAAAGATAAAACATTTAGAGTAAGAGTTGGAGATTACAGAATACTTTATTCTGCTTATAAGAAAGATAGTCTATTGTTTATTTCAGATATTGATAAAAGACCGAGAATATATGGTTAAAACCTATTCAACCATCCCCCTAACCCTCTCCCTTTTTTTCCGACTCCGAACCTTTTCCAATCTACTATAAACATTTCCATGTTTAGAACCATGAACCAGAGAAGAAACAGCCTGCATAGCATCTTCAATTTCTTCTGCATCTCCAATTATTCCAATAGTGTTATCATGTAGACTAACATCACACTTAGTCAAATGCTTAAGAGTTCCAAGAGCTTTTCCATGAGTCCCAATAATACGAGCCCTAACTCTTTCCAAATCATTCCTTTTAGTCAAATCCTTAATATTAATTGTTTGAAATAAAACATTCTCATCCTTCAACTGCAAAGCACAATTAGCAGAAAACCCGCAATCAATTGCCTCCAAAACCTTCAAACCAACAAACTCATCATCCCCCTCTCCCTCAATAAAAAAATTCTTACCTTTATTTTTCAAATTAACCTTCAAAGCTTTCTCTATCTTCACCTTATTCCTCAAAACTTCATTAACATTCTCAACATAAATTTCTTGCATATTATTCAAGGAATCCATTTATTTTAAACCTAACCCCTAACCCGAGCATCCATCAAATCATTAAAAGCCCTGGAATAAATCGAATCAACTGGCTCCTTTACATAAGGATTAGGATAAATCCTCTCAAACAACTCACCAGCACTTAAACGAAAACCTCCAAAATCTACATAATCAGATTCTCTTCCTTGATTTATTACAACTCTATATCCATTCTTGGATTGCCCATTATCTGGAGGTTCATCTACTGACATTTTAAAATTCTGACTTTATCTCTTTCAAAAATCCTTTTCTTTTAAGCCATTCAATTGCAGCAGGAGTATACTTAAATAAAATATCCCCTCTTGTATCTCCATCAAACTCCCATGGTTTTACAATAACAGTATCTCCAGGACGAATCCAAAGTCGCCTTCTCAAAGCACCAGGAATCCTGCAGTTTCTCTCTTTATCATCAAATCCCTTAACAACCATTCTATTTGCACCAACTCTCTGCTCAACAACACCAATAACCTCTCCATTCCGCGGAGTCCTAACTCTAATCGGCTGTCCAGGTTTATTTTCATTATTCTTATTAGGTTTCATAAATTCAAGAAATAATTAGGGTTTTTAAGGCTTTTGAATGAATATTTCTTAATTACAATAATTTTAAAAATCTAATTTACAAATTTAGATAATGGATGACAATACAATAAATCCTAAAAAATGCGAATAAACTCTTGAAGGAATTTCAGAACATCTTTGTAGAAATAGAACTCCAGATGAACAAAAATTAATATATAAAACTTACAGGCAAACACTATATTCTGTAATGAGACTTATGGATAAAGGTGCAAATTCTGGAGATATTAGCTCAGCAATAACAGAATATTTGGATAGACACGGACATCCTCTACATCAACCCCAGAGCAATAGGAACTCCATCAATTTTCATAATCCCTTCCTTACTAACAACTCCCGCCTCCACCCCACAACCCACAGCTTCCTCTCCAACAATATTAAAAGTAGCATCCTCTTTATCCATATTCCTAAAAATCTTAATAACCTCAATCTTCCCTTTCTCATCCCCCTTAAAAAAATCATTAACCTCTATCTGCTTTATTCCTTCTTCAAACCTTTTTCCAAACAACTCAGTATCACATACTGCTACAATATACCTATAAGATTCATGAATTTTAACTAACATAAACAAAATTAGAAATTTTTCTATATAAACATTACTATATTAATAAAAAACAAAAATAATTAAAATCCTTTCTTTGCTTCGCCAGATGCCATTGCTTTTTCTGCATTCTCTTTTGACATCATAGCACACATTGTAGTAGGACAATCAGGACATTTTCCTTTAGCCATATAACCACCTTTAGGTGTCTTGCTAATTACAGGATTCTGCATCTTTTGTCCTTTTTTCTTACACCTCACACAATAAGCCTCTACCATTTTAACCTCCTTATCATTAATTTTCTAAGGATTTTATGCTTTATAAATGTTAATATAATTAATTTTTCTCTAAATCTTTCCCCTAACACTATGCTTTGCACCACAAGCAAGGCAATGAACAAAAGAAAAACCCTTTTCCTTTAATAATTCAGTATCTGGCTTAGAACATTGCGAACAAACCACAAACTCCTTAGAATATTCTGAAATCTTTTCATTAATCTTTCCAGAAGGAATCTTCCTCATCAAAATAGTCCTGCTCCCTTTGATTGAACCAGATGTAGCCAACTCTCTCAAAAGATACTTTAAGATATGATTAACATCTCTCCTTAAATAACTTGCAATCTGATTAAGATTAGTAAGAATTGTCTTGCTCCCTTCAAACCTACCTTCAATCTTCGGAACCTCAAATCTATTTTCAGATTCAATAGGTTTAACTTCCTTATATGCATCATCTAATAATTTTTTATATTCTTCCATAAAATCAAAAGAATCCAAGGGTTTTTAAGATTATGCTTTCTCAATAAGTGTAACAAACATCATTTAAAACATAAGCATTCTCACTTTTTTCAGGGAAATCATAGTCTGATTTTCTATAACTATAATAATCAATACATTCAGTCATAACAAGTCCCCCAAGCAAAATAATTGCAAGAGGTATCATCCATCTTTTACTTCTGATTTTTTTCAATCTTTCATTATAATCTCCATCCTCAGGTCTAATCTCAAGAGATTCAAAATCTTCAGGACCAAAATCAGTTTTTTCTGAATATAATTCTTCAAAATCTTCAATACCCGTATAATTCAACAAAAAAGAGGTTTATAAGATTGCAGGTATCCAAAAACAACAAACCCAAAAACTTATTAAGCAAATTCCTCTGATTTTTTTATGAAAAATAAATTTCAAATAAGCACTGCAATTGACTATCCTTCAGGAGTCTATCATCTTGGCCATGCCTATGAAAAAATAGTTACAGATGTAATTGCAAGATGGAAAAGACTGCAAGGTTATGATGTTCATTTTAGCACAGGAACTGATTGTCATGGATTGAAAATAGAAAGAGCAGCAAAAAAACAAGGAAAAACTCCTGAAGAATTTGTAAAAGAAATTTCAGAAGGTTTCAAAAAATTATGCAATGCCTTAAACATAAGTTATAATGACTTTATAATGACTATTGAAGAAAGACACAAAAAAACAGCAATTGAGATACTAAACCAATTAGAAAAAAATGGAGACATTTACAAAGGAGAATATGAAGGAATGTATTGTGTTGACTGTGAAACTTATTACACTGAAAGAGAAGCAGAAGACAAAAACTGCCCAATCCATAAAAAACCTCTTGAAAAAATAAAAGAAAAAAGCTATTTTTTCAAAATAAGCAAATACAAAGATAAATTAATCAGAGAAATAGAAAAAAATAACCTAATTTGGCCTGAGAAAAAGAAAAATGAAATTTTAGCAAGATTAAATCAGGAATTAAAAGATTTAAGTATAAGTAGAGATAAAGTGGATTGGGGAATTCCCTTGCCTTTTGAAAAAGGATTGACTATTTTTGTCTGGGTTGAAGCACTTATAAACTATCTTACAACAATTGACTATCCTAACAAGAAATTTCAGGAATTCTGGCCAGCAGTTCATATAATTGGTTCAGACATTGTCTGGCACCACACTGCAATATGGTTTTCAATCTTATCTTCCTTAAAAATAAAACTCCCAAAAGTAGTTGTTCATGGATTCATAAATTTAAAAGGAGAAAAACTAAGCAAAGCAAGAGGAATAAGAATCGACCCAATAGAGCTTGCAGAAAAATATTCAACAGATTCAATAAGATACTTTCTAATAAGAAATATTGTTTTTGGTGATGACGGAGACTTCTCTGAAGAAGTCCTAATCAATCGCCACAACACAGAACTTGCAAACAAACTCGGAAATTTAATATCAAGAACAACAGGATTAGCAGAAAAGATAGGAATAGAAAAAACAAATAACTCTTTACTAAAAAAACTAAATCTAAAAAAAATCAACACACTAATGGATAACTATGAATTAGATAAAGCACTAAATGAAATATTCGCATTCATAGATATCTGCAATGAATACATACAAGCTGAAAAACCTTGGGAAACAAAAGACAAAAAAATCCTTTACGAACTAATAGAGAGCATAAAAACAATAACGATTATTCTTTCACCATTCATTCCAGAAACATCAGAAAAAATCTCAAAACACCTAGACTTCCCTCTTGAATACAAAGAAATAGAAAATTCAATCAAACAAAAACAAATAAAAAAGAGCGAAATATTATTTAAAAAGATTTAAGGATATCTAAATTATAAAAAATCAAGAGGCGATGAACCTCAGGTTTCTGAGAAGATACAATGGAAAATACATACAGGACCTCCATAGAATGGAATCTTGAAGAAAATGAAGCATGGAAAATTTATCATTTTGATAATAACATGTTTAGAATTTTCTTATGGAAATACAACAAATCAACGGAAACTCTTGAAGGAAAATCTTTTGATTTTGAACTTGAAATTTATAATTCAGGAAATACTAGTTTAGCTCAATCAATGCAGGAATTCTCCCAATAAGATTACTAAAACCAGAAAGTAGATATTTCCATAGGGTAGAGTCCCATTTTAGAAACAGAAAATTTATAGAAGGATATAGAATATCTATTGATTTAGAAAATCCAGACAGAGAAACAAATAAACAGGAGAGCTATTTAAAAAATATCTCTGATTTGAGAACAGCAATCGAAGATTGTTTTTTAAGAGGGAAACCTTTTGAAAATTTTATAAAAATTCTAAATTCGCAATCCTTGCCTAAAGAATATGGAGATAATTTAGAAGAATTAATAATTTAAGAAAGGAAATTTTGGAATTATTCTCAAAATAACTCCAACAAAACATATTTAAACTATGATTTATTACTTATTATAAATAAACTTAACTGAAAAAATAAAAGGAGGTGAAAAATGGCAAAAAAAGAAAAAGGTCCTGTTTCAAATGTAGTTAATTTAATAGCTTGGATAACAGGTATTTTGGTTTCACTTGCTGTTGGATTTGGTATGATTGGCGGGACATTAACTGTCCCTTATGTTCAACCAATAGTTCCATTCGCAGGTTGGATTGTTGTTATACTAACACTTGTAAGTGCAGTATTAGCAATCATAGACAAAGTAAGATAATTTTATTTTTTATTTTTTATTTTAATTGATTAATATTCTTAAATATAAAGGAGGAAAATATGAAAAACAAAACAACAAAGTGCAGTATATACAATCAAAATTGTGGAGGGGTATTTTATACCTTTGGATTCATAGGTTCAGCAGTTTATTACATTTCAACTGCAACAGGTTTTTGGATGGGCATATTAGGATTTTTAAAAGCAATTGTCTGGCCTGCATTTCTAACTTACGAAGCACTTAAGTTTTTAGGTGCATAATTTTTTATACCCTTTATTCTTTTTATTATATGGATTGGCATTCACTATCCCTAAAAGAGGTATTTGAACAATTAAAATCTTCTAAGCAAGGGCTTGATTCAAAAAAAGCATCAGAAAGATTATCAGACTTAGGTCCCAACAAACTCAAAAAAACAAGACATTTTGATGCAATAAAAATCTTTTTTGAACAATTCAAATCTTTTCTAATTATAATTTTAATTTTTGCAGCAATTCTTTCTTTTTTCATGGAATCAAAAATAGATGCTATTGTAATTTTTGCAATAATAATTCTAAATGCAGGATTAGGTTTTTTTCAAGAGTATAAAGCAGAAAAAGCAATCACTGAACTAAATAAAATGATGACTCCAAAAGCAAGAGTTTTTAGAAACGGAAGAGTAGTTGAAATTAATTCTGAAAATATTGTTCCAGGAGACATAATAATTTTAGATGAAGGTGATAAGGTAATGGCTGATGCAAGATTAATTGAAACAAATGGTTTAAAAATAAATGAAGCAGCATTAACAGGTGAAAGTTCTCCTGAAGAAAAAGAAATTAAAAATCTAAGCCCAAACACCCCTCTTGGTGACAGATTAAATATGATTTATCAGGGAACTCAGGTTGTAGCAGGAAGTGGAAGAGCAATTGTTGTAGATACAGGAATGAGAACTGAAATAGGAAAAATATCCGAACTTGTCCAGGAAATAAAACCTGAAAAAAATCCCTTTAAACACAAATTAGATGTTTTCGCAAGAAATATTGGAATAATTATCTTAGGAATTTGTGCATTAATAATTCTACTTATGATTTTCAAAGGATTTACAATTCTAAAATCCCTTCTTGTTGCAATAAGTCTTGCAGTCGCAGCAATTCCAGAAGGACTTCCAGCAGTAATCTCACTAAGTTTAGCATTAGCAACAAGAAGAATGATTAAAAAAAATGTCTTAGTAAGAAAACTTCCTGCATCTGAAACCCTTGGAAGAGCAACTGTCATCTGTGTTGATAAAACAGGAACTCTCACAGAAGAAGAAATGAAAGTAACAAGCATTTACACAAATGGAAAATTCAATCCAATCAAACAAAAAGAACTACTTTTCAAAATAGGAGTTTTATGCAATAAAGCAAACTTAGAAGAAGATGAAAAAGGAAAAGAATATTTTTTAGGAGACCCCACTGAAATAGCTCTTCTAAAATCAGCAAAAGAAAATTTCCTAAACAAAAAACAATTAGAAAAACAAGAACCCAAACAAAAAGAATTCCCCTTTAATTCTGAAAGAAAAATGATGTCAATAATAAGAAAAAAACAAGACAGATTAATAAGTTATGTAAAGGGTGCTCCTGAAAAAATAATTCAAAAATGCGATTATGAATTGATTGATGGGAGAAAAATAGAATTAGATGAAAAAGATAAAATACGATTAACTGAAAAATTTGAAAAAATGGCTTCAGAAGGATTAAGAGTTTTAGGTTTTGCATATCGGGAATTATCTGAAGAATACAATCAGGAAATTGCAGAAAACAATCTGATTTTTGCAGGTTTTCAGGGAATGATAGACCCTCCAAGAAAAGAAGTAAAAAGTGCAATAGAAAAAGCAAATCAAGCAGGAATAAAGGTAATAATGATAACCGGAGATTCAAAACTGACTGCAGAAGCAGTTGCAAAAGAAATAGGACTTAAAGGAGGCTCAATAGAATCAAAAGAACTTGAAAAAATGAGTGACAAAGAACTTTTAGAAAAAATAAATAAAACTTCTGTATTCTCAAGAATATCACCTAAGGACAAACTAAGAATAATAAATATTTTAAAATCAAAAAAAGAAATAGTAGCAATGACAGGTGATGGTGTGAATGACTCTCTCGCACTAAAAAGAGCAGATATTGGAATTGCAATGGGAACAAGAGGAACAGATGTTGCAAGAGACAGCTCTGATTTAATTTTAGTAGATGATAACTTCGCATCAATAGTAGAGGGAGTTGATGAAGGAAGAACAATTTTCGATAACATAAAAAAATTCGTAAAATTCCTATTGAGCGCAAATTTTTCAGAAGTCCTTTTAATCATGACAGTTATGTTAATTTGGAAAGACCCTCATTTCCTCCCTCTTCTTCCAATACAAATACTCTGGATAAATCTTGTAACAGACAGCTTGCCAGCACTCTCACTAAGCACAGAAGAAACAGAAAGAGATGTCATGAAAAGAAAACCTTCTAAAAAAGGAATCTTGAATGGAACTAAAAAATTCATAATAATTGCAGGATTATTAACTGCTCTAATAAATTTCGCTTTTTTCTACTTTTATCTTTCAGATATAACAAAAGCAAGAACAATGGCAGTGACATCTGCAATACTATTCCAAATGTTCTTAGTTTTCAATTGCAAATCAACAAAATACTCTTTCAAATCACCTTTTAACAAATATATTCTCTATGCAGTTCTTTTCTCAATTGGAATGCAGATTATTGCTATTTATACACCTTTAAATGAACTTCTTTATTTCACAGGAATAGGATTCATAGATTGGATATATTTAATATCAATAAGCATAATAGGATTCTTTTTAATAGAGGGCTGGAAGTATTTAGAGAATAAAAAACTCTTATAAACCCTTTATTCTATACTTTTCAATGGATATTAATAAAATAATTGAATCATTAAGCCCTAATGAGAGGGAATTAATCCCTCATTTAGAATCAGAAACATTTGAAGAACTTGCACAAAAATCAAATCTAGACAAAACATCTGTTTTAAGAGCATTAGAATATCTTTCAAACAAAAGCATAGTTACTCTTGCATCAACACAGGAAAAAATTCTGGATTTAGGAATAAATGGAATTTTATACAAAAAAATAGGACTTCCTGAAAGAAGATTATTGAACCTATTATCAGAAAAAACCTCTATTGAATTAAACGAAGCTAAAAAACACTCCAAACTTAATGATAATGAACTAAAAGCAGCACTCGGAGCATTAAAGAAAAAAGCAATGATTAATTTAGTTAATGGAAAAATAATCCTTTTAGATAAAAAAGAAGTTTTAAACAAAACACTTGAAGAAAAATTAATAGAATCACTTCCTAAAAATTTTGATAATTTAGAAGCAGAAGAAAAATATGCATTTGAAAAATTAAAATCAAGAAAAAATATAATTGAATTAAACAATAAAAAAACTATTAATTTTAAAATAACTGAATTAGGAAAAGAGATTTTGAAAAAAGGAATTTCAACAGGTTTAATAGAAGCAGTAACCCCTGAATTATTAAAATCAAACTCTTGGAAAGGAAAAAGATTTAGAAGATATGATTTAACCTCTCCAGTTCCAAAAATTTCAGGAGGAAAAAAGCACTTTGTAAATCAGGCCACAGAATATGCAAAGAAAATTTGGCTTGAAATGGGATTTAAAGAAATGACAGGAAATTTAACTCAATCAGGATTCTGGAATTTTGATGCACTTTTCACAGCACAAGACCACCCCGTAAGAGAAATGCAGGATACTTTTTTCATAAAAAATAAAACAGCAAAACTTCCAGATAAAAAAATAGTAGAAGAAGTAAAAAAAGCACATGAGGGAAAAATCAAGGGTTCAAAAGGATGGGGATATGATTGGAATGAAGAAGATGCGAAAAAAGTTGTTTTAAGAACTCATACTACTTGTCTCTCTACCCAAACCTTAAAACAAATAGCAGAAAAAAAAGAATTCCCTTCAAAATATTTTGCATTAGGAAGAAATTTTAGAAACGAAACAGTAGATGCAACACACGGTTTTGAATTTTATCAGACAGAAGGAATTGTAATTGATGAAAATGCAAATTTCAGACAACTTTTAGGATATCTGACTCAATTCTATAAAAAAATGGGTTATGAAAAAATAAGAATAAGACCTGGATATTTCCCTTACACAGAACCTTCATTAGAAGTTGACATATTTCATCCAATACTGAAAAAATGGGTTGAATTCGGAGGAGCCGGAATGTTTCGTCCAGAAGTAACAATTCCAATTTTCAGAAAACACATTCCAGTCCTGGCATGGGGGCAAGGATTCGACAGAATTATAATGGAATTCTTTCAAATAAAAGATTTAAGAGACATGTATAGAAATGATATAAATAAATTAAGAGAAATAAAAGTATGGGGGAAATAAAATGACAAACACAACAAAAATAACAAAAGAATTTTCAGAATTATTAGAAAATTTAAAACCTGATAAATGGAACTTAAAAATAAAAAATAGAACAATAAAAGAAATAATCGCCCATTTAGTGGGATGGGAAAAAGAAGCAGTTGAACAATTGGATAAAGTTTGGAAATCAAAACAAAAACCTTGGTTTCTAAAAACCGATAACTTTGACGAATTCAATAAGGAATCAATAAATTACTACAAAAATTATTCTCCAAAAGAATTAATAAATGAATGGAAAAAATACCAGAAATTGTTAGACAATAAAATAAATGAAATTGGAGAAAAAAATCTCAGAGCCGAACCAGAACTATTTAACTGGGTTTTTGACAAAGGAGAAGAAAACCATTATTTAGAACATTTAAATGAAATCAAAGGAGTTTTAGAAAAATGAAATCATCAAAACTAAATATAGGAGAAATAGTGTTTTGGATAATAATAGCATTGCTATTAGGATTGTCTCTTTATGCATTATTTAGATAAATGAAATTAAAAATACAAGATATAATATTTTGGATATTTATTTCAATAATAATCGGCACTTCATTATGGCTTTTGCATGGCTCTCCTACCGAAGAAAATGCAATCATAAGTATAGGTCTTGCAGTTGCAGGTTCAGAATTACTGATATGGAGATATATTTTTTCCTTAGATAAAAAAACTTGCATAGGTTTTTTAAAGGTAAAGCCTGATATAGAAGATTTAAAAACAGAAATTAATAATAGATTTGATAAGATAGATAATAAATTAGATTTGATTAGAGAAAAATAAAATGACAATCCTAACAATACCACGAAAAAAAATAGAATCAGAAATAGGAAAAATAACACCTGAAACAGAAGAAAAAATCTCAATGTTTGGAACTCCAATTGAAGATTCAACAGATGAAGAAATCTCTTTAGAGATTTTTCCAAATAGACCTGATTTACTATCTTTTCAAGGTTTAATAAGAGCATTAAAAGATTTTCTAAAAAAACCTTCGCCTAAAACCTACTCAACACAAAAACCAGAAAAAAATTACAAAGTAATTATTGATAAATCAGTAAAAAAAATAAGACCTTTTACAGCTTGTGCAATAGTAAAAAATCTAAACTTCAATGAAGAAAAAATTAAAGAAATAATAGAAATCCAGGAAAAACTCCATGCCTCTTATGGAAGAAATAGAAAAAAATTAGCAATAGGAATTTATCCCTTAGAGCAAATCAAACTTCCAATAACATACTTAGCAAAAAAACCTGAAGAAATAAAATTTCAACCTTTGGAATATCCAAGAGAAATAAATGGAAGACAAATTCTTTCAATGCATCCAACAGGAAGAGAATATAGACATCTTTTAGCAGACAAAGAACTTTTCCCAATTTTTCAAGATGCAAAAGGTGAAATCCTTTCAATGCCTCCAATAATAAACTCTGAAAAAACAGGAAAAATAACAGAATCAACAAAAGAGATTTTCATTGAATGTTCAGGTTTCCATCCTGAATACCTAAAAAAAACTCTAAACATGCTTGTAACAATTTTAGCAGATATGGGAGGAAAAATATATTCAATGGAAATAAAAGACAATCAAAAATACCTCTCTCCAGATTTAGAATCAGAAAAAATGTCCTTTAATATAGAAACAATAAACAAAACATTAGGAATTGAGTTAAAAGAAAAAGAAATTAAAAAATACTTAGAAAAAATGGGAATAGAAATAAAAAACAACATTGCATTGATTCCACCTTACAGAACAGACATTCTCCATGAAATTGACTTAGCAGAAGAAGTTGCAATCGCATATGGTTATGAAAATTTCATTCCAGAAATACCTCAAATCTCAACAATTGGACAAGAAGACAAAACATCAATCCTAAAAAAGAAAATTTCAGAGATTCTTATAGGATTAAATCTTTTAGAAATATCAACATATCATCTTTCAACAAAAGAAAAACAATTCAAAAAATTAACAATAAAAGAATTTCTAAACCAAATAATTGAAGTTGAAGATTCAAAAACAGAAAATAATCTTTTAAGAAATTCTTTATTAGCAAATTCAATTCAGATTTTAGCAGAAAATTCAGATGCATCTTATCCTCAAAAAATATTTGAACTTGGAAAAATATTCAAACCAGAAAAAGACAAGGAAACTCAAATACAAGAACAAGAAAACCTATGCATATCTCTATGCCATGAAAAAGCAAACTTCACAGAATTAAAACAAATTTTAGATTACCTAATCCGAATGCTTGATTTAAAATATGAAATAATAGAAACATCCCATCCTTCATTTATAGAGGGAAGATGTGGAAAAATCATAATAAACAATCAGGAAGCAGGAATTTTAGGAGAAATCTCACCGACTGTTTTAAAAAACAACAGAATAAAAATGCCTGTGGCATCTTTGGAGCTTAATATAAATCTTTTTCTAAAGAGTTAATTTTAAAAAAGAACCCTTGAAGTCTAGATTTTTTTACAACCTCTTTTATATAATTAATTCTTCCATTATTTGAGCATATTCCTCAGCAGGACTAAATCTAACACCTTCAACAGGCGCACTTCTAACATAAAAACATTTACTATCTCGAATCTCACTATGAACATCCCCAATCTTCCCACTAAAATAATCACTCAATCCTCTTGAATGAACACTTATTGGACTGAACATAATCAAAACAATACTCAATTACTTATAAATATTTTTATACTAAATCCATCCCTTAGACCTTGCATATAATATCAGCAATATTACAATAATTATTAGAATAATTATTCGAGGGTCAATTTGTGCTTTTTTTCTCATTTTATTCTTTTTTCTAAAAAAGATATAGTATCAATTTTAGTAACACCCTTTATATTATTAAGATTCTCATTGATTTTATTTAAACCTTTCTGAATATCTGAGATAGATTCCTTGTTATTCTGAATTTGATTTAATCGTTCCATTAAATTAGTGATTAAGTAGGAAACTATAAAATAAAGAGCAACAAAACCCAGGATTCCAAAAACAAATACAATTCCTGTTTGAGGATCATCAAATTGACCATAAATTGTGAGATTAAGAGCTATTAACCCAACTATCAAACCCATAATATTAATGATCTGTGAATACCTCACCATAAAAAGAAAGTATTAATTTCTTTAAAAAAATTTATATATTCATCCAAAATAACTTCCATTATCAATCTTTTTAATATTTCCCTTACCATTATTCAACTTCTCAATTATTTTACCAAGTTTCTCTTTCACTCCCCCTTCAAAATCTTCATAAATATCTTTAATAAATCCAGCTTCTTTTTCTTCAGAATAATTAACATCAAGTCCAACAGCCCGAACCTCAAATTCTCCCATTTTCTCATAAACTTCAGTCAAATCAATTCTATCAGAACTATCCAACTTCTTAACCAATTTAAAGAAAAACATAGGAGCATTACTTGGATTCAAAACCAATTCACTAAATCTCAAAAACCCAGCAATTTTTTCAGACATAACTCTCCGAATCTTTCTCAAAAGAAAATCACTATCTGTATCAATACCTTCAATATCAAAATTCTCATTCAGTTTATCAAATTCAGGAAGCCCGAATCTATCCCTAAACTCAGTATACTCAACTTTCAATTCTTCTAAACAACTTTCTTCCTTCGGAACCATTTTTTCAATAGAAATAGAGTGTTTATAAAGTTAATTGCAAGAATTAAATTCAATCATAAATATCCAAGCCCCAGCTGAGATTCGAACTCAGGACCTCTACATTACCAATGTAGTGCTCTGCCAGAACTGAGCTACTGGAGCACAATAACCAAAGAAATACCACCCTTAAAAAACCTCTTCTCCAGGCAACCACTCCATCTTCACAACATAACCAGAAACTGTCTGACCATTTTCAATAATCTTATCAAACCATTTTCCATATGAACTTATAAACAAAGAAACATTATCAAAACTATTCATATGAATCCCTTCTTCAGAGATTATAAAAAAACCTCCTAACAACAAAAAAAACACAATTAACATAGCAGTTTTCATTTTCACCTCTCAAAAAACGTTCCATTTACAGATGACCAATCCATCCGAATTGCATTACCAACTAAAATCTGCAAATTATCAAAACCATTTGCAAGCCAACCCCAATAAATCTTAATAGCATCAAAAATACCTTCTGAAGATTTAAAATCAAGATTATTTCTATCAGCAACAAGATTCATACTTGTGTAAAGAAACAAAGCAAAAACAATCAACATCAAAATAAAAACTCTATGTCTAAGATGGTTTAATTTAAGTGCAATTATTCCAATCACAACCAGTATAACAATTACAATCCATGATATCATTTTCATAAATAAAAAGTCAAATCATTATAAAAAGATTTCTATCATTCAACCAACTGTAGAATCCACAGGCATGTCGTAATAATAAATTTTATTTAATCCTTGCTATTATAATAATCTTAGACTACTTAATTTCCCTCATAATATTTGACAGATACCAATAAATAATAAATTTTGGAATAGAAATTTTCAATTTCTATAGATTACCTTCCTAAAATTTAAAACCAACTACATCTCACCCAACCAACCATTTACCAGAGATTAAAACAAAAAGTCCAATAAGAATAAAAATAATATTTAAAATAACTTTCCCAAAATTCTTCTCCTTGTAAATTTCAGGAATTAAATCAGCAAAAGCAATATAAATAAAACTTCCTCCTGCAATTGGAAGAAGATAAACAGCAATGCCCTCAGTTTGCAAAAACAAAAATCCAATCAAACCCCCTAAAACTGCAGTTAATTGAGAAAGAAAATTATAAAACAATGCCTTCCCCTTACTCAACCCTCCATAAACTAAAACACCAAAATCTCCAATTTCCTGAGGCAGTTCATGAGCCATAATTAATAAACTAGTAGTAATTCCAAAAGGAACTGAAATCAAAAACGAACCTGCAATAATCAAACCATCAATAAAATTATGAATACCATCTCCCCATAAAAGTAAATAAGTAAAAGGATGTTTGTCACATTTCCCATCATGACAATGATGCCAGTGCAAAACTTTTTCAAGAAACATAAATAATAAAAAACCAAAAATAAACAAAACACTTACTTTTAAAATATTCAACTCTTCAATAGCTTCTGGCAAAAAATGAAAAAAAGCACCTCCCAGCAAGGCACCTGTAGTAAAAGACACCAGGAATATTAACACTTTATTCAAATTCTTCCTAAACAAAAAATAAAGCCCAACACCTGCAAAAGCCAAAAGCCCATTTATGAAAGTAAATAACAAAATCCAAAATAATATATCAAATTCCATAATTTAAAAAATATAAATACTATAAAAACCTGCCTACCAATCCTTACCCACACCCAATCTAAATCCAAGACCTTCATGAGAACCTCTTAATGTGCTCATTATCTTCCATCCATCATTACTCTTATAATCAACACCAAGAATTCCCTGTAAACTTGCTTTATCTCTTTCATTAAATCCTGAATATTCGGTTTCATGATTATCTCCCCTATGTTGATAAGTTAAATTTTCACCTTCTGCATAACTAGATTTAAATCCTATGCCCATTCTAACATTAAAATCTTTTATTCTTTTTTGATACCATATATCAGCTCCCAGAGTAGTAATTCCATCCACATGATATTCAGTAGAATCTGTTAAAGACCATATATGAAAATCATTAAACTCTGAAACCTGCGACAATCTAAAATCCCCGCAAACAGCACTTTTATCTCTCTCATAAAACTTAGTCCTTAATCCAATAGCACCATATGCAATGTGATTATTTGGACTAATATCTGCTTTTTTATCTGAACCTCTATGCAAAGCAACATCATTAAAAACAGGATTTGCAACACCCATTTCAACATAGCCAGTAACTCTATCACTCAAACCCCTATTCAGCTGAACATAACCACCACCCATATCAACAACTCCCCCATTATTCCATTCAAAAGAATCATTATAAACTCCTAATTCAACAGAATTCGCATTTTTTGGAGCAAATGTTTGAGAATCTGCCTTATTTCCACATATTCCAAGAACCACAGCACCTGCTAAAATTCCTTCTAAAATTTTTCCCTTAATCTTTTTAATTATCATAAAAAACACTAAAATTCATACTATTTAAACCTTTTGTTTGTAATCTCTAAAAAGTAGTAACTAATCTTTTCTCAAATCTTTGAAAACAGAATTAATAGCAATAGCCCCTTCTGCAGATGCAGTCACAATTTGCTTAAGAGGATTATTCGTAATATCACCTCCAGCATAAACACCTTTAACAGAAGTTTCCTGCTTTTTATTCACAACAATATTATCTTTTTCTGTTTTCAAACCAATCTTATCAATAAGTGTCCTATCAGGCATAGAACCTATTTCAATAAAAATTCCGTCTAATTTCAATTCCCCATCATTTAATTTAACACCTTCCACCATAGAATCACCATAAATTTCCTTAACCTCTGAATTAAACAAAACTTCAATTTTATTATTTCTCTCAACATTTTTAATTAAAACTCCTTCAGCTCTGAAAAATTTATTCCTCCTATAAATAATATAAACTTTCTTTGCATATTCAGACAATAATAAAGCAGAAGTCAATGAAGCATCACTCCCTCCAACAACAGCAGCAGTTTTATCTCTAAAAAAACTCGCATCACAAGTCGCACAATAACTAACCCCCTTGCCTAAAAATTTATCTTCACCAGGAACATTTAATCTTATCTTTTTCCTCCCAATCCCTAAAAAAATCTTCTTTCCCACATAGGTATTTTTAGAAGTTTTAACTTTAAATTCTTTCCCAGAAACAATATTCTTAACTTCTTCTTGTTTAATCTCAATTCCCAAATCCCTCACTTGTTCAATCATTTTTTTAGACAACTCAATACCGCTAATTTCCTTATAAGAAGGAAAATTACAAACCTTATATGCCTTTGTCATAGTTCCTCCAGGAAGCACACCAATTATCAATGTCTTAATTAAATATCTTCCAGCATAAACTCCTGCACTTAATCCAGCAGGTCCTGCACCAATTATTATCAAATCATATTTTTTTACCATCTAAAAACCTCAAAACAAACAATCTATTTAAATTTTCCTAAAACTTTTCTAACAATCTCAACATCTTCAGGATATGTAACTCCAATCCAATTAGAAGAAGTTGGATAAATTTTAACCCTGACTTTTCCAGATTTAATCAATCCTGAAATTTCATTAGGCAACAAACATTCAACTCTCCTGTCATTTCTATTCAAAAATTTAAAAGATTCAACTCTAACATTCAACTCTCTCAAAATTTCAGGATTAAGAGCATAAATATTCATACTGCATAATTCATCAGAGTTATAACCTTTATCAGAAAGATTATCTTTTCCAATATCAAAAATTTCCTGAAAATCCAAAACAAAACCTTTTTCATTAATTTTAAAAATCGCCCGATTACCTCTGCCCTTAGAAGGAAGTGCATCCATTAATTTAAAACCAACAACAGCACCATTTTTCTCTCTTTTCAAATGATTCACTAAAATTTCAAAACTTTCTTTTCCATATAAATCATCACCATTACAAACCACAAAAGGACAATCTAATAAACTCTTAGCAGAACAAAGAGCATCAGCAGTTCCCCAAGGTTTATCCCTAAGATTAGAATCAAAATCCTGAAAAGCATAATAAACTGGAACACCCTTATAATTTTCTCCAAAAAAATCCCTAAAAGCACTTTCAGTTTTCTCACTTACAATAAAAACAATTTTAGAAAAACCTGCATAAAGAGCTTGATTCATTGAACACTCAATCAAAGTTTCACCATTAACACCAATTTGAGCAAACTGTTTTATTTCTCCTTTAAATCGTGAAGACAAACCTCCAACCATATAAACAAGTGCAATCTCCATAATCTAAAACCTTAAAATTCCTTTTAATTCTTTTTTATTATTTAAAATATACATTAAGAATAGCGCGGAGTGGATTTGAACCACTGACCTCGAGGTTATGGGCCTCGCGAGAACTCCAGACTTCTCTACCGCGCTAATAAAATCATTAATAGAACACTTATAAATTTAACGATTTTATGAGCTGTGTGTAAGTCCAAGAGATATTTCCCCATCTAAAATTCATAATGTCTTTTATCTTTAATTTTAGAAATTCTTTTCTTATTGTTATTTTATCCATCAAATTTCATGGATAATTGAGATATTATATTAATGGTGAAAAATGTTATGAACCTGCACACGATTTTATGAGCTGTAAAGTAAGCATCACCTACAAAAAGATTTTAAGGGTATTTTTCTTATATTTTTTATGGATAAGAAAACAGCAAAATTAAAACTAGAAAAAATAGTCCATATGCATCTCTAAATGTTCACTTAATAAATGCTTTTACATAGCAATTTGGGTTAACTTTCCACATTCTTCTTTTATCTAATTATATTAATTGGATTTAATAAAGATTTTTTTATTGCTTTTGAATCTGAAGAACCATATCTTGAATATCCAAAGTCTAATAAATATCTTCTAAATAAAAAATAAACTAACCAATGGCATTTAGTCGGTATTAATTTTTTCCATCCTTCAATTTCACCTTTGTGAATATGCGATTTCATTAAATTATTTTTAAATTCGTCTGGATTTTGAATATTATCACTAATTTTTTTTTGATTTTTTAAATTGAATTTTATCTTTATTAATTTTCTTTTTTCATAATTTATTTCAATATCTAAGTAATCTTCCAATTTGTCAAATAAATAATCATAATTTTGAAAAAATCTTTCATACCTCAACCATAATATTTTTTTCTCTTTTAATTTAATCCATTTGTATAAATAAAAGAGATAGTATTTAAATAAAATTGAATATCTTAGCATTTCAACTAAAGATAGTTTTCCTTTAATTTCTTTATCTCTGTTGTAAAGTCTTCTTAATGAAACAATACAATCTCTAATATCTCTGTAAGTAATTATTATTTTATTATAAGGTATATGATAAAAATGAGTATGGTTAACAATTTCTTCTTCATAAACTTCATTTATAATATTCCTGACTAAATTAGAGCCACTTCGAGGTATACCTGCTATCAATATATCTCTATCTTTTTTCGTCATTTTTTAAATATTCTTCAATTTTATTCTAAGTTTAAAAAACAGGGAAATCTTATAAACTTTGTTATTTTTAATTAAAATGACAAAAATTTTAGGAACAGACGAAGCAGGCAGAGGACCGGTAATAGGACCCCTAATAATTGCAGGAGTTATGATTGATGATTCTAAACAAACTCTACCACAAGGATTAAAGGACTCAAAACTTTTATCCCATATAAAAAGAATGCAATTAGATAAACAAATAAAAGAAAACTCCTCATTTGAAATCTTAGAAGTTCTCCCAAAAGAGATTGATGAAGCACTTCTTTCTGACTCAATGAATCTAAACTGGCTTGAAGCACATAAACAAGCAGAAATTATCAACACCCTAAAACCAGAAAAAGCAATAATAGATTGCCCCTCACCAAACATAAAAAAATTCACAGAATATTTAAAAAATCTCTTAAAAAACAAAAACATTGAATTAATAGTAGAACACAAAGCAGATATGAAATATCAAATATGTTCAGCAGCTTCAATAATCGCAAAAGTCAAAAGAGAAGAAGAAATGGATAAAATAAAACTAAAATACGGAAAAACAGGTGCAGGATATCCATCAGACCCCAAAACAAAAGAATTTGTAAAAAACAACTGGAACAAACATCCGGAAATATTCAGAAAAACTTGGGCAACTTACAAGAAATATTCAGATAATAAAGGACAAAAAGGTTTAAATGATTTTTAAACACAAACCTTATAAACTCAATTATTTTATCTAAAACATGAAAAACAAAACAAGCTATAAAATTGCAGGGAGTTATCCCCATCACTAATTATAGCTTAGCTTATTTTCCTGATAATTTTACAAACAAAAACTTTTTAATACCTGCTTTAACTAAATCTACATATGGCGGATGTCGTATAACGGTTATTACATCCGGTTGTGGTCCGGGAAAAGTGAGTTCGACTCTCACCTTCCGCTTTTCAAAAGGAGGATAAAATGGATAAAACAGACATAATCAAAGGATTTCGAGATATTGAAAATGCTTCTAAAAGAAATCTTATTAAAAAAATCATAGAAGAAACTTTCCAACTTTACAATTTCATACCAGTTGAAACCCCAATAATCGAAAACCAGGATTTTGTTAAAGGAGAAAATACAAATGATGAAGCAGTTTCAGACATCTTCAAATTAAAAGACAAAGGAAAAAGAAATTTAGCACTAAGATACGAATTCACATTTCAATTAAAAAGATTAGCAAAAAACAAAAAACTCCCCTACAAAAGATATCAAATAGGAGAAGTTTTCAGAGATGAACCAATCACAGGAAATCGATGGCGACAATTCACCCAGTGCGATGCAGACATAATCAGTGCAACTTTAAAAGACGAAGCTGAAATCCTAAACTTAATCAAAGAAATCTTAACAAAATTAAAAATAAAATTCACAATAAACATAAATAACCGAAAACTTTTAAATGAAATTTTAGAAGAACTAAAAATAAGCAATAAAGAACAAGCAATAAAGGAAATAGATAAAATAGACAAACTACCTGAAAAACAAATAAAAGAAAACCTGAAAAAACTAAATGCAGAAAAAATTCTTAATATATTCAAAAAACCCGAATCTTATTTTGAAAAATATCAATCTTATAAAGAAATAAAAGAACTCAAAAGTCTCTCCAAGTTATACAATCTAAAATTAAATTTTCAACCTTTCTTAGCAAGAGGACTATCTTATTACAATGGAACAATCTTTGAAGTTAAATCAGATTTAAAAGAAACAATATCCGCAGGAGGTTCTTATATGATAAACAACATCCAGTCAACAGGAATATCATTTGGATTAGATAGATTAGAAAAACTAGCCAAAATTCAACCACTCTTCAAAAAAGTTTTAATAATCTCACTAAATCAGGACAAAAAAGCAATTGAATTAGCAGACAAAATCCGTTCTCTAAATATTCCAGCACAAGTATACTACAATAAACCAGGAAAAGCACTTGACTATGCAAATTCTAAAAACATCCCTTTAACAATTTTCATAGGTGAAGAAGAAATCAAAAAGAAAAAACTAAAACTAAAAAATATGAACACAGGAAAGGAAGAATATTTAGCAGAAACAACACTTCTCAAAAAAATTAAATCTTTAAAATGAAACCAATATCAATACCTCCAACTTATTTTTATTTTTGCTTATCTTTGACAATAGCACTCTATTTTTTAACACCTCAATACAATCTAATAAAATTCCCTTACAATTTAACAGGAACAATTTTAATTTTATTAGGATTATTTTTAATTTATTATAGTTGGTTTTTATTCAAAAAAAACAACACAACAGAAAAATTCGAAAAATCAAAAACACTTGTAACAGAAAACATTTACAAATACAGCAGAAACCCAATGTATCTCGGAGGAATTCTTTTCCTAATAGGATTTTCAATTTTATTCACAAATATCATATCTTTCATATCTCCTTTAATATTTTTTCTAATAATTCATTTCATATTTATACCTTTTGAAGAAGAAAAAAATAAAAAAACATTTGGAAAAAAATTTTTAAAATACAAATCAAAAACAAGAAAATGGATTTAATCAATCATTACTCTTTCTCTATTTATCTTCCTTACCTTAGAACTCCTAAATAAAATCAAATTATCATCATCTCCAGAAATAGTCCTGAAAACATTCCCTCCAATATGATTAAATCTCTTTGATTTATATCTACTAATCAAACTAACTAAATCACTATTTTCATATAATCCCTGACTAATCAAACCTTGATACTCTTGAACAAGTTTATCACCATTTTCACAAGAAAGATAAATAACATAACGAGGATAAAAAATCCCATCAGAACCTATCCTTTCCCATTCGTTTCCTATACTTAAATCTGGATAACCTTTATCTCCTGGAAATATAATTCTTCCATCTATAAAAGCACTATAATGCCGATAAACACTTTCCCCTGATGTTACAAATTCCTCTACCTGAATCTCAACTACCATCTCCAAATATAAATTTAATATTTTTAAACCTTCCTAACCCTAACAATCCAATTCTTTTTAGAAAATCTGTCGTGTTCTTGAGGTTTGTAGAATTCTAAAATTTTAAACCCTGATTTTTTAATTAGATTAAAGAATTCTTGTTTTTTGAAAAGATAATAATATCTCATATAGGGTTTACCATTTTCCAACCAAGACATATAAATATCTCCAGAATTTCCAACACAATCAAACCTCTTGTCCTCTGAATTCCAGACACTAATCAAACCCTCTGCCCCTTTTTTCAAAACCTTATAAAAATTATTCAAAACCTTCTTTCTCTCACCAGCACTTTCAATACAATGCAAAGTCGCAATAAACAACCCATAATCAAAAAACTCTTTTCCAAATTTATCAACTAACTCCAAAACACTAATTTTAAACAATTCTGCATTTATTTTATTTTTTTCAATATGCTTCTCAGCTTGTTTTATCTGCCCTCCACTAAAATCAACACCATAATAAACAACATCCTTATTAAAAATCATGTTTCTTCCTGTTCCACAACCTAAATCCAAAACCCGACCTTTTTTCTCTTTAATAAAATTCACAACAATCGGAATCTTCTTAACAACATAAATTTTCCATGGTTTTGCAATAGAATCCCAAACTTCCTCTTGTTCAGGCTTTTCATTACTTTTCAAATACTCATTCGCAGATATAATTTTAAATTCCATAAAAAAGTAATGTTTTAAAGCTTAAAAATACTTTGAAATATATGAAACTCCCATCACCAAATGAAATTAGAAAACCAAGCAAAACATTAGCAGGTGTAACTCCTATTGCAGTGATGTGCAAACCTCGTCCTTGCAAACACGGAACTTGTCTTTACTGTCCCTCATTAAATGTTCCTCAATCCTACACCCCCAAATCCCCTCCAGTTTTAAGAGCCTCCATATTGAAATACAATGCATCTGAACAAGTCAAATCAAGATTAAAATCATTCAAACTAATGAACCATCCAACAGACAAAATTGAAATAATAATAATGGGAGGAAACTTTTTAGATTATCCAATTCAATATCAAAACAATTTTATAAAACAAATCTATGAAGCACTAAACAATAAAAATTCAAAGACCTTAGAACAAGCAAAAAAAACAAATGAAAAAACAAAACACCGATGCATAGCACTTTGCATAGAATCAAGACCCGACACTATTACTTCCAGAATTATAAAGAGAATTCTCAATTACGGATGCACAAGAGTGGAAATAGGTGTCCAATGTTTAGACAATAAAATCTATAAAAAAGTAAATAGAGGACACACTCTAAAACAGGTTATAGAAGCAACAAAGCTTCTTAAAGATTCAGGATTCAAAATCGGTTACCATATGATGCTCGGACTTCCAGACAGCAATCCAAAAAAAGATTTAAAAATGTTCAAAGAACTTTTCAAAAATCAAGATTACAAACCCGACCAACTAAAAATCTATCCCTGCCAGGTTTTAAAAGGTGCAGAATTAGAAAAATTATACAAAAAAAACAAATACAAACCTTACACAAAAAAACAAATTCAGGAATTAATTATAAAAATTATGAAAATAATTCCAAACTATTGCAGAGTTATGAGAGTAATGAGAGAAATACCTCCTGATTATTTGGTTGCAGGAACAACAAGAATTGATTTAAGAAGAGACATAGAACAAGAACTTAGAAAATTAAAAACACCAATCAATGAAATAAGATTTCGAGAAATAGGTTTCAACTTAAGAGATTTATCTCCAAAACAAAAAATCAACAACAAACTAAAAATAAAAACCACCCAATATCAGGCATCAGATGGGGAAGAATATTTCATTGAATTTCTAAACAATCAAAACATCTTATTTGGACTCTGCAGATTAAGAATATTTAATAAAAAAGCTTTTGTAAGGGAATTGCATGTTTATGGAAAAGCACTCTCAATCGGAGAAAAATCCAAAAATCTCGGACAACATTCAGGATTAGGAAAAAAACTAATGAAAAAAGCAGAATCCATTTGCAAAAAAAATAAAATAAAAACTCTGAATGTAATTTCAGGAATAGGAGTAAGAAAATACTACAAAAAGCTCAACTATCAATTAGATAAAAATAAAATCTACATGATAAAAAAATTCTAAAAAATAAAAAAATTATTCAACAATATATTCTGTAGAAGGTGCGCAGATAGTAGTTCCTATTTTTGGAGCAACAGAAACTTTGTCTCCCTCTTGTAATGCACTAAGTCCAGTTGCATCATAAGTGTCCAAAGGATCAAAATTAATATCTCCTTCATCAACAAGTGCCCCATTAACAAATAGTTTATATCCTGTAACTCTCAAATCTTCTTCACCCTGACCTCTTCTTATAGTAACTGTATCAGAACCTAAAATAGCATTAGTAACCTCCATGTTAACTCCAATACATCCTGATTGAACTTCTACTTGTTCACCACCCTCCTCAATAGTCCCACTAACAACATTCCACAAAATAACAATGCCTGCAAGAACCAATAGAATAATTAAAACTATAGTTATTATTTGAGCTTGTGCCCTTTTATTATTAAGTATCATATTTTTCAAACCTCCTTTCATTCCTCTTTATTAATAAAATTAAAGGAAAACTTAGTTTATAAATTTTAAGAATAAATTAAAAATTATAAAAAAATAAAAAATTAAAAATCAGATGCTAAAACATCTGCAGATGCAGCACATACAGTATTACCCACCTGAGCAGCTACAGAAACTGTACTTGATGCAGTCGGAGCTGGACTAAGCGAATCAACTACACAGGTATCCAAAGGATTCATAGGAGATGATTCAGAATAAGAACATCCACTTGCTCCATTACATGTCCCTGCTAATTGTCCATCAACAAAAACCTTGCAATCAGTAACTTTTGTTTCAGTTTCCCCCTGCCCTCTTCTAACTGTAATAGATTCAGAACCACTTGTTGTTACAATATCTGTAACTTCCATACTAACACCAATACAACCTGATTGAGATTGAATCTGTTCACCACCCCCTTCAATAGTTCCACTAACTACTTGCCAAACAATAACAATAGCAGCAAGAACCAACAGAATAATCAGAACAGTTGTAATAATCTGTGCTTGAGCTCTTTTGTTTATCATATTTTTCAAACCTCCTTTCATTTCTCTTTATTAATAAATACAAAAGAAAATCTACTTTATAAATCTAATTATAAATTAAAAATTATAAAAAAATAAAAAATTAAAAATTAGATGCTAAAACATCTGCAGATGCAGCACATACAGTATTACCCACCTGAGCAGCTACAGAAACTGTACTTGATGCAGTCGGAGCTGGACTAAGCGAATCAACTACACAGGTATCCAAAGGATTCATAGGAGATGATTCAGAATAAGAACATCCACTTGCTCCATTACATGTCCCTGCTAATTGTCCATCAACAAAAACCTTGCAATCAGTAACTTTTGTTTCAGTTTCCCCCTGCCCTCTTCTAACTGTAATAGATTCAGAACCACTTGTTGTTACAATATCTGTAACTTCCATACTAACACCAATACAACCTGATTGAGATTGAATCTGTTCACCACCCCCTTCAATAGTTCCACTAACTACTTGCCAAACAATAACAATAGCAGCAAGAACCAACAGAATAATCAGAACAGTTGTAATAATCTGTGCTTGAGCTCTTTTGTTTATCATATTTTTCAAACCTCCTTTCATTTCTCTTTTTAAGTATTTATTAATTTATTGAAGATATTTTAGTTTATAAATTTATTTATTTCCCCTTTTTCAAAAATTTTTCAATTTCTTTAATAATAAAATCAAAATCCTTGAACCCTTCTTAGATGTTTTCAAATGCCAATTCATCATCTAACTTCCCATTTTATGCACAAGTATATTTATAAAACCTTCCATCTCCCTTATCAAACCAATCAACTTTCTTTAAAATGTTTTTTTATTTTCTAAATTCCCCCCCTCATCTTCAGGAATTCCTAAATCTAAATCAGAATTTACAATATTGCAGATATCAATCAAACATTCTATTGCAAATTCTATTCTTTTATCAAACCAGAACTAATGAAATCATTAAAATTATCAAAAAGATTCACTCCATCAATAATTTCAGCTAATTTCGATTAATCATATCCTTTCTTATTTTTTTCATATTTTCAATTTTCTTGTATTTAGATAATCAAAACATATCCTTTTAAAATACTCAAATTCTTTTATAACCCTATATGCAGTCTCATAAACAAATCTCAAATTTTTAAAATAAATAAGTTTACCCTTTAAAACATTTATTTTAACAAATAAAGGCAAATCCTGAATATCAAAACTCTCAGGAAATTTAGATAATAATTTTAATCTTAAATTATATCTTTCCCTCTTATTCCCATCAAAATAAATACAAAAATCAATATCTGATAAATTGTTATTTTTTTAGTTTCAATACTCCCAAATAAAAAACAAATTTTATTCTCTTAAATTCTGGGAGATTTTTTATTTCTTTCATAAATTGATTAATCTTATTTCTCATAAAAATATCAAGATTCTTATTTTTAAATATCTTTCTACCCACCCCGATTAAACCCATCCAAAATAACAAAAAAATCTTTTTGACTTATTACTTTATCAACTTCAGACAAACCTCTCTGCACAGCAAATTTCTCAAATGCTTCAGGTTTATATCCTCGTTTTCTCAACCCAGCAATTGTCGGCAAAGACTCATCATCAAAACCAGAATACTCTCCCTCCTCAATCCTTTTCATTATCTTTCTTTTTGACAACTCCAAATCACTAAACTTCACCCTTCCCATAAAATAACTAAAAGGATATTTCTTTCCTAAAACTCTATAAATCATTTTCTGCCTTTCTGCATTATCACGATGGTCCTTTCCTCTTATAATATGAGTCATTTTCATTTCAATATCATCAACACTAACTGACAAATTCATCAAAGGCCAAACCCTATACTTAAATCCCTGCAAAGGATGCTTGCTTTCATTAATTCTTGCAAGAGGAAAATCCCTAAGAGCAACATTTTTATTTTTCATATCAGATTTAAATCTCAAAACAGCCCTCCCTTGTTTAAACCCTTTTTTATCCAACATCTTTTCCCACCGCCCCCGAACCTCCTTAATCCCCAAATTCCTGCAAGGACAAGCCCTTTTCTTCAAAACAAAATCCCTTTTAAATTTTTCAGGCTTGCAAGTGCAAACATAAACAGCATTTTTCTTTATCAACTTTTCAACATACCTATAATAAATCTCCATTCTCTCAGATTGAATAACATAATCAGCAACATTCCCAAAAATCCAATTACAATCTCTCTTTATATCTTTATAAGCACCCTTGTAAATTGAATCAGGATTTGTATCCTCAATACGAACATAAAACTTACCTCCGTATTTCTTAACATAAAGTGAAGAAATCATATTAGAAAGAATATGTCCAACATGCAAGGGACCAGAAGGCGAAGGTGCAAACCTCATAATAACACCCTTAGAAGCCCCCTCAATTTCAGGCAAACCCTCACGAACTTTCCTATGTCCAATCAAATCTTCAACTTTCTTAAAATCCTCAATCTGCTCTTCAACACTCATTGAATTAACATCATTTAAAACTTTATTTACAACTTTCATAACAGAAGGAATATCTCCTTTTCTTAAACCATGATTAAATAAACCACTCACAACAGCACCAGCAACACCCCTTCCTGAATGCTCAATTGCATTTTTCAAAGCATAAGCCCTAATAATATTTTTATCCATATAATAAATATAGAATCAATTATATAAAACTTTATAATTTCAAAAAACTTAATAAAAAATGACAAAAGCAAGAGTTTTAATTGATTTGCAAACAAAACAAGAATACATAATACATTCTTATGATTATACAACAATAGGAAGAGGAGAACCTAACAACATTCAAACAAACCCTGAAGATAGAACAGTTTCCAGAAAACATGCAACAATTTATAATGATGATGGAGTTGTTTATGTTCAGGATAATAAAAGTGAAAATGGAACTTATATTCATAAAGAAGGAGCTCCTGAAGATGAATACGAATTTGTAACCAGAAATTCACTTCTTCCTCTGAATCATCTTTTAAGTTTAGGAAGATACTATAAATTCAGATTAGAACAAAGAGATTTAAAAGCAGAAGCATCAAAAGAAAAAACAGCAAGATTAGAAAAAACCATTGCAGGAGAAATTTAATCCTTTTTTCCAAAAACCTCTCTCATCATCTTCACCAAAGGACTTCTTTCAAATTCAATCAATCTTTTTCCAATTGAAACAAGAAAATCTCCCATAGAATCTAAACTTCCTGCATAACTTTGTGAAAATTTTCCATCACTTACAACCACATGATAATAACCTTCCTTACCTTTTTCAGCAATTCTTTTAACCTTTTTCCGAGCCTCAGAACGATTTCCAGTAATAAATCTTTCTTTTTTATCTATAAAATTACCAAAAATTTCATAAATTTCACCATATCTAGAAAAAACAATATTTCCACTTGCACCGTAAAAACTTGTAACACCCATAAAAAACCTACTAAAAACCCCTTTATTAATTTATCGATTATTTTTCCTTTTCAGTAAACCTCTCCTTTTTAATATTTCCAACAATTCCTTTGGATGAGATTCAACATTCGCCATCTGAACAAATACCTCTCTTTCATAATTAGGAACAAAAATAATCATTTCTGGAACTGAAACTGAGTAAATGCACCATTTTCTCCAGGAATATCATAACCATCTCCCTTATTTATAAAATTATCTCCTAATTTTTTCTAATATTATCTTTTGGAGAAGGAAAATAAGGATACTCACTCTCCGCAGATTTATACTCTCTTGAAAATGAACTTCTTAAAACATTTATAAAATAAATCTCAATCTAATTATTTAAACATTATGTTAAAACAAATGATATTTTGGGATTTTTATTATTTAGACTATCTTCTATCTGATTAAATTATTCTACAAAGTTTTATAAGATTAATAATCTTCAATATATTATGAAAAATGAACTTCAAATACTAAAAGCACTTGCTGACGAAACAAGATTAAACATCGTTGAATTCTTACTTGATGGAGAAAAATGTGTTTGTGAAATATTTCCACATATTAAGAGAACTCAATCAACAACATCAATACAACTCGATGTATTAAAAAAGTCAGGAATTTTGGATTCAAAAAAACAAGGTAAAAAAGTTTATTATTTTATAACTGATAAAAGAATCTGTGACCTGTTTAAAGCACTCGGATATTCTAAAGCCAAACTTATGAAAAAAGAGTGTTGTTGTGAATAATCAGCTACATCCCAAATTAATTTAACTCAATTAATCTGTTAATTCTAATAAATAA